>JBAWGF010000134.1:0-19177 GCA_049592615.1 Candidatus Acidiferrales bacterium | reverse complement strand
CGATGGCGGCCGCGTCGGCATCGCTGCGCAGGCCACCGGCATCGCTCAGGGCGCGTTCGAAGCAGCGCTTTCATACGCGCAGCAGCGGCAGGCATTCGGCCATCCCATCGCCGATTTTCAGGCCATTCAATTCATGCTCGCCGACATGGCCACGGAAATTGACGCGGCCCGCCTCCTCACTCGGCGCGCGGCATGGAAGCAGGACACCGGCGCGAGGTAGTCGATGGAGGCTTCCATCGCGAAGCTTTTCGCCAGCGAAATGGCAACGCGCGTCACGCACAAAGCGATTCAAATTCACGGCGGCTACGGCTACAGCCGCGAGTATCCCGTCGAACGCGCCTACCGCGACGCACGCATCACCGAAATCTACGAAGGCACGAGCGAGATTCAGCGCCTCGTCATCGCCGCCTGGGTCCTGAAATCCTACTGATCGAAGATTCCCGCCGGTTCCCGGCAACCCGTCCTTCCGCGCAGCTTTGCAAGTACAGTCCTAGTCCTTGTACTTTTTTTCGACTAAAACTGTACTTTTGGCCATTCGATTTCGTGATACCGTTGTCATTGTTGTGCAGATGAAATGATGGGACGATCGCCAATTCGAATCCTTTCTTCAGCGCCTGAGGCGAAATGCCACGGCGCGGCGCGCTAGTCCGAGGTCGCCGCCGCTTCCCATCGGAATTCGCAGATCCTAATCGCCAACTCCCGGAATTAACACTCTGCGTAAGCTGCTCAAAACAAAGCCCGGGGCACCTTCCTAATCGCCAACTATTTGGGGGGTGCATGTTGTTCTGCTTTCCTTCGCGACCTGTGTCGCGCAGTATTCCTTCCAAGTGTATCCTCGAAGCGATGCTCGACCTTGATTGCGGCCAGGAATTTGACGCGGCGCAGGACGCGGCCTTCTTCGCAACGCTTCCTTCGCGTCCAGGCGTGCTGCTCATCGAAATGAAAGCAGCCGGCGCGGAGCCCTATCTCGCGCGCACGGCCGACATTCGCCGCGCTGCCGAACGCCTGCTGCGCGCGCCGGAAGCGCTCTCGAAGCGGTTGAATCTCCGCGATGTTGCGGCGCGGATTCGATACCGCATGACCGGCTCGAAATTCGAGCAGACACTTGCGCTCTACGAACAGGCGCGCCTGCATTTTCCGCGGCGCTACCGTGACCTGATGCGTCTGCGGCCTCCCGCACTCTTGAAAGTGAATCTGCGGAACACGTATCCGCGCTGCTACGTCACGCGGAGGATCCGCGCTGATGAAGGATTTTATTTCGGGCCGTTCGCTTCGCGCCGCGCCGCCGACGCATTCTCCGAAGGCTTTCTCGATCTTTTCAAGATTCGCCGCTGCCAGATCAAGATTCGTCGCGATCCCACTTTCCCCGGGTGCATTTATTCGGAGATGAAGATGTGCCTGGCGCCGTGCTTTGCCGGTTGCACGAAGGAGGAGTACGACGCGGAGGTCGGCCGCGTGCTCGAAACGCTCGAGACAACGGGCACGGCGTTGACCGACCGATTCGAGCGCGAACGCGAAGCGGCCAGCGAGGCGCTCGATTTTGAGCGTGCGGCCTCGCTTCACAAGCGCCTTGAAAAAGTTTCCGCGGCCCTGCGCGGGCTTCCCGAGCTGGCGCGGCGAATTGAAGAGCTGGACGCCGTCATTCTCGAGCGCGCCGCCGAGGAAATGACGGTATTGGTTTTTCCCGTCCGCGCCGGAATTCTCGGCGAGCCGATTTTTTTGCGCTTCGGCGAACTCTCGAGCCAGCCCCGCTCCGTCGAAGCAATCCTGCGCAAAGAATTAGATTCCGGCGCGCTCGCCGCAACTTCGAATGTGCTGACCGAAAACCACCGCGCGCGGTATGGCTTGCAATCCGCGCCGCCGGAATTGCCCGAGCATCTTTCGCTCGTCGCGCGATGGTTTTATTCCAAGCCGCGCGAAGGCGAAGTCTTTTTCCGCGAAGCCGACTGGCCGTATCGCCGCATTCTCAGGGCTTGCGGGCGGTTGCTCGGACCGCCGGATACATCCCAAATTGGCTCGCAACCTCCGCCGGAAAATCCCGCATGAACGAAACTGGACGAGCGCGATTGCATCGTACAATGAGACTCGAAAAATGACGGAAGCGCGGAGAAAGCACAAAAGCCCCGAAGCTGCGGCTCCCCCGACTCGAAAGCGCGTACCCAGCATGGTGCGCGCTCTGACCCATCGCAATTTTCAGCTTTTTGTAAGCGGACAACTGATTTCGCTCATCGGCACATGGATGCAAAACATTGCCCAGGCCTGGCTCGTTTACCGGCTAACGGGATCATCCCTTCTGCTCGGTGTCGTCGGATTCGCGGGTCAGATTCCTGTGTTTCTCTTCGCGCCGCTGGGAGGAATGGCGGCCGATCGATGGAATCGGCACCGCGTCGTCATCGGAACGCAAACATCTTCGATGATCCTGGCGTTTATTTTTGCCGTCCTCACGTATTTCCAAATCGTGCGAGTTTGGGAGATTATCGTACTCGCGGGATTGCTGGGTGTGGTAAATGCGTTCGACATTCCGGCGCGGCAATCGTTCCTCATTGAAATGGTCGGTCGCGAGGATTTGATGAACGCGATCGCGCTGAATTCCTCCATGTTCAACGGGGCGCGCGTGATCGGCCCCGCGATCGCCGGATTGCTCGTAGCGTGGAAGGGCGAAGCGTGGTGCTTCTTCGCAAACTCGATTAGCTATATTGCTGTCATTATCGGCTTGCTGCTGATGAAGCTCGGTCCTCCGCGCCGCACTGCTTCCGAAGCGTCCCCTTTCGAGCATATCCTCGAAGGATTCCGGTTCGTCCGCCGCACGGCGCCGATTCGGGCGCTGATGCTTCTGATCGGGCTCGTAAGTCTCGTCGCCGTTCCGTATTCGGTCCTGATGCCCATTTTTGCAGATCAGATCTTGCACGGCGGCGCGCGCGGCCTTGGCATTCTGATGGGCGCGACGGGAGTCGGCGCGCTACTCGGCGCACTGACGCTCGCCATGCGGCAGGGCGTCCGCGGGCTGGGACGTTGGATCGCATATTCCGCCGCGGTCTTCGGCTTCAGCCTGATTCTGTTTTCATTTTCGCAGTGGTTCTGGCTTTCCGTCGCGCTACTGGTCCCGGTTGGATTCGGCGTGATGTTGCAAATGTCCAGCTCGAACACGCTGATTCAAGCCATGGTGCCGGATCATCTGCGCGGACGTGCCATGGCTGTTTACACGATGATGTTCATGGGCATGGCCCCGGTGGGCGCCCTTTTTGCCGGCGTGATGGCGCAGCATGTCGGCGCGCCGTGGACGGTCGCGATCGGCGGGCTTGCCGCGACTGTTGGCGCGGCCGTGTTTCTGCGCCACGTGCCAAAGCTCCGGTTTGAAGCTCACGAACTTCTTGCGGCGCAGGGCCTTGCCGGCAGCGACCCCCTCGAGGAAATGACCGCGCGAGGGATCTCATAGATGTTTCTGAAACAATTTCGCAACATCGTTTTCAAAATTCAGGTCCGGCACAATTCGGTCTGCTATACTGCGCGCGCAATTCGAAGCTCCGCAACGGAACGAGGGCCCGATGTCAACTCCCGCACCGCTCAATGAAGAACGCATCGCCGGCCGCGCCACTCCGGAGCGAACGCTTCACTACGCCGCGCGGTTTCAAGGACGCTCCGCCGCGGGTCATTTTCGTGAGGTGCCGAGCGGACTCGTTCTGTCGTCCATCGGGATCGGGACGTACCTTGGCGAAGCGGACGACGCCACCGACGGAGCCTATACCGACGCGGTGGTCGCAGCAGTCGAAGGCGGCATCAACGTCGTGGATTCCGCGATCAATTACCGCTTTCAGCGAAGCGAGCGGGCGGTGCGCGCGGCGCTGCGCGAGCTCGGGGCAAACGGATTCACGCGCAATGAAATTATTCTTTGCACCAAGGCGGGATTTCTCACGCCGGACGGCGAAATGCCCGGCGATCCCAACGAATACTTCCTTCACGAATTTCTCGAGCGCGGAGTTTTCCGCGTGGACGAAATCGCAGCCGGGTGCCACTGCATGGCTCCGGGATATCTCGCCGACCAGCTCGAGCGAAGCCGCCGGAATCTTGGAGTTGAAACCATCGACGTCTTCTACCTGCACAACCCGGAAACGCAGTTGAGCGAAGTTCCCGTGGAAGAATTTCGGCGGCGCATGAGCGAAGCATTCAAATACCTCGAGTCAGCCGTTTCGGCGGGGAAGATCGGCGCCTACGGCCTCGCAACATGGAACGCGTTTCGCGAAGATCCGAAAGCGAATGGCTACCTCTCGCTCGAGCAAATGGCCGGTATCGCGAGCGGCGTGGCCGGCGCGGAACACCACATGCGTTACGTCCAGTTGCCATTCAATCTGGCGATGCCGGAGGCGCTGACGCGCCCGAATCAAGTTGTGGGCGGCAAGGCGATGCCGATGGTCCAGGCGGCGCGCGCGCTTGGAGTCACACTCATTACCAGCGCGGCCTTGCTGCAAGGGCAATTGACGAAAAATCTGCCGGCTTTCATTGGCGCGGCCTTAAAGTTGAAAACCAATTCCGCGCTGGCTCTGCAATTTGCGCGGTCCGTTCCCGGCCTCACGACCGCGCTCGTCGGCATGAGCCAGGTCTCGCACGTCAACGAGAACCTCGCGCTTGTCGCCGTGGAACCAACTCCGCGCGAACAATTCCTGAAATTATTCGAACCGAAAAACTAATCGATTTTCTTTTTGGCGGCGCGGGGATGTCTCTCGTCGAGCCACGAGTCGATCGCCGCAGCGACTTCCGCCAGACGCCCGGTGAAAAAATGATCGGCGCCTTCGACGAAGACGAGCCGCTTCGGTTCTGGCAGCTTCTCGAAGAGCGCTTCCACATTTGCGCGCGAGCCGTATTGATCCTGCCCGCCTTGAACGAGCAGCTTTGGTTTCGCGCACGATTGCAAATAAGTCAGATCGGTATTGTTCGCGGGAAGGCCCAGGCCGATCAATTCCGTCACGCGAGCATCCTCGCAGCCGACTCGCAGGCCGACCCACGAGCCAAAGCTGAATCCCGCGAGGAGAATCGCCCGCCCGGGAAATTCACTCGCGAGATACTCAATCGCCGTGCGCACATCATCCTGCTCGCCCCGGCCTCGATCGTGGATGTCTCTGCTCAATCCCACTCCGCGAAAATTGAAACGCAGGACGGGAGCGCCTCGCCGGTGGAGCGCCTTCGCCGCCTGAAAAACAACTTTGTTGTGCATCGTGCCGCTATAAAGCGGATGCGGATGGCAGACAACTGCAACAAACGGCGGGCGAGCTTCGGCGGTTGTCCAGAGCATCGCTTCGAGCCGTCCCGCGGGCCCTGCGAGAAAAAAATTGCGATGAAAGACGTCAGCCACAGGAATTCGAGCCGATGAGTGTAGCGAAGAGTTTTCTTCGACGCAAAGCGCGCCCGTGACTCAGGATTTCTGAGGCTTCTCCCATTCAACAGCGACGCTTGCGAGGTTTGTGCCCACCGTAGTCCACGAAGCGGCAATTGCGGACTGGATCCCGGAGCTCTCACTCGGATCAATGCGGATGATCCGCGCCGGCATCTCTCCTGCATTCGCCCATCCTTCCCACGGAATCGTTGCCAGCACGGCGTCGCCACAAATGTAAACGTGCGCCGTTTCGAAGCGCGCACCGCCGCGCGAAAGATCCTGCGTCATGGATTCTTCGGGAAAGGGAGAGCCGACAGCGCGCACGAAAATCGGCAGCGCGAACGGAATGCGCGGGCTGGCTCGGCGCTCGTGCTCGGCAGGACGCTGCGCCGCTCGCGCCGCTCCCTCCAACCGCAGCGCCACACGAAACCCTCCGCGGGGATCCTCTTCGACGCGCAGGATGCGCACGGGCGTTTCCGGCTGGACCGGAGTGGCCGCGCCGGCATCGAATGGAAATGTCACCCAGGCGCGCCGCCAGGCTTCGCAGTGTTCGGCGCGATGAATGAGAAAGCCTTCGCGCGAGACATCGATCGTGTACGCTTTCTCGAAGCGCATACCCAAGGGTCCGCGCCACCGGATTCGCGCCGGAAGCCGAACTTGCGCGCGCGGATGCTTCCGCATCTCAACGAAGGCAGCCAGGTCTGACATCGCAAACCCATCCTAGCTGCCGGATGGGACGACGTCAAACGTTCCGGGTCGGCCAATGGGCCTTGAAAAACGAAAGGTCGAGCTGCGTCGCCGACGAAGCGCGGCTGAAATTCCGTTGCGCGCAGCGGGAAGCGGTGATAGCTTTGGCCAAAATCAATCAACTCTAGGGGAGGCCATGGATAACGGTGTGGAGCGGCGTGCTGCACGGCGTTTTTCGATGATGCTTCCACTGAAAGTTCGCTTTTCGGCGCATGACGGCGTTACCGAGAAACCCGGCGAAACGCGCGACGTCAGTTTTCGCGGCCTTTACTTCCTGATTGAAGCGAGCGTCGAGAGCGGCTCGTCGATCGAATTCGTCCTCACACTTCCCCAGCAGATTACTCTGGCGGGTGACGTCCACATCCGTTGCTATGCCCGAGTCCTCCGCGTGGATCCGTACAACAGCCGCCGCGGAGTCGCCGCACGCATCGAGCGCTACGAGTTTCTCCCCGCACCCGCCTGACGCTTTTCCGGAAACAGAGTAGAATGGGATCGACCCCGGAAAACAGGGGAGGGCGAATGTATCACTACGATCCCAACACGGCGCTTGATGAATTGCGGGACGACGCCGTCCTGCCGCATCCCGTCCATTTGCGCGACATGATTCTGCGGACAAAACTCGACGCGAACACGGCGCTCGATTTGAACCGCGAATTCCAGGATTATCTGGCGCGGTTTGGCGAGTCGCAGAAACTCGCGCGGGAAATTCTGGAGCGATTGGCGACGAGCGCACGAAAGGCCATCGCTTCCTGAAGCCGGAGTCGCGCCCGGCGGGAAGAGTGAGGCGTTTCCGGCGGCGTGCGGCCCGGCGAACCTCACGCGCGAATTTCCTTGTTTTGTTTTTCCGATGACGCAGAACCTGGAGCGGAGAATTTTGCATGGCACGTCATACGTTACTTATCGACGCGGACGACACGCTCTGGGAAAACAATATTTTTTTCGAGAAGACGATTGACCATTTTATTTCCGAGCTCGAACATCTCGGCTATACCCGCGAGTACATCCGCCACATCCTCAACGAAACCGAGCGGCGCAATATCCGCCAGCACGGGTACGGCGTTCGCAGTTTCCGGCGCTCGCTCGAAGAAACGTATTTAAAACTGTCGGGGAATTCCGCGCGCCGCGAAATCGTCAAAACGATCGAGCATATGGCCTCGGATCTGGAATCCACGCCGCCGCACATTCTCGACGGCGTTCCGGAAACGCTTGCCTATCTTGCGAAGCACAACCGCTTGATCCTGCTCACGAAGGGCGAGCCCGCCGAGCAGGCAGCGAAGGTGGAACGATCGGGCCTTCAGCCTTATTTCGACGCGATCGAAATCGTGCTGGAAAAAAGTTCCGAGACGTATGACCGCATGATCGAGCAATTCAAAATCGTAAAAACGCACGGTTGGATGGTGGGGAACAGCCCGCGCAGCGACATCAACCCGGCATTGCAGGCGGGATTGAACGCCGTATTCATACCTCATTCGGCCACGTGGGAGCTCGAAAAAACGGAGCTGGAAAGCGGCGCAGGCAGACTTCTGATCCTTTCCAGTTTTCGCGAATTGCGCGGGCATTTTTAGCGCGGCCGCAAGAGTGCAGGAGAAAAATCCTTGGCTACAAATTCCACAGTCGCCGGCTCACGAATCGCCGTGATGGGAGCGGGAGCTGTGGGATCGTATTTCGGCGGAATGCTGGCGCGCGCGGGCGCGCGTGTGACGCTGATTGCCCGGCCCGCGCACGTGGAAGCGATTCGCGCGAACGGCCTTTTCATTGATTCCGTAAAATTTCAGGAACGAGTTTCGATCGGGGCTTCGACCGAGGTCTCGTCCGCAAGCGACGCAGAAATTATTCTTTTTTGCGTGAAGACGCTTGATACCGAGGATGCGGCGCGGGCGCTCGCACCCCATCTTGCACCCGGAGCGATTGTCGTAAGCCTGCAAAACGGCGTGGACAACGTGGCACGTATCCGCGCAGCTTCGGGAATTGATGCGCTTCCTTCGGTCGTTTACGTCGCCGCCGCGATGCCGGAGCCGGGACGCGTGAAGCATTCGGGCCGAGGCGATCTAGTTGTCGGTGAATTAACCGGGAGTACGCACGCGTCGCGCGCCGAACGCATAGCTGCAATTTTCACGGCGGCGGACGTGCCATGCCGCGTTTCCGCGAACATCGAAGCGGACCTCTGGACGAAATTGATAATGAATTGCGCCGGAAACGCGGTGACGGCTCTGGCGCACACGAGCTACGGCCGCGCCGCACGTGATCCGAAAACGCGCGAAGTGATGCGGCGAGTGATCGAAGAGACGGTTGCGGTTGCGCGCGGACTGGGCGTCCGGCTGCCGGACGTGGATCTGGTCGAAACGGGTTTGAAACTTGCGGAGACGCTCGGCGAAGCGACATCCTCAACGGCACAGGATATCGCGCGCGGCAAACGCACCGAGATCGGCTCGCTGAACGGCTACGTCGTGAAGCGAGGCGCGGAACTCGGCATCCCGACGCCCGTGAATCTTACGCTCGACGCGCTCGTGTCACTCCTCGAACAAGTGGCGGCGCAGCAGGCGCGCCCTGCGGGCGCAAATCAATAGGGATTGGCGCTGCGAAGGTGGAACGGGATGTGAACGACCGTCTCGAGTTCGACCGGTTCGCCCTGACGCGTCGCGGGACGGAATTTCCAGCGTGCCAGCGCCTCCATCGAATTCATGTCCAACTGCGGATCGAGTCCTCGCACCAACTGAATGCTGTCCACCGAGCCGTCCTTACGGATAATCGCGTAGAGAATCACTTCGCCGTCCACGCGCGCCTCGATCAGCGACGGCGGATATTTCGGGTCCACTTTGCTGAGCGGTACAGGGCCCGATAGTTCCGGCTTTTTCTTGTACGGCGGCGTGTCTTCTTCATCGAGTTGCGCGAAGTTCAGCACCCAGCTTCCAGAATTGCTCGTCAGATTCGGCATGTTGACGAAAAGCGTGTACACCTGCTTGTCCCAGAGAATTTTTTCAGGCGGCAGGCTCTTGCTCAGGCTGCCCACTACGAGCGGCGTTGTGCGGTGCGACGAACTTCCCGGCTCGGGACGCGTGGGCAGCGTTGTCATCGGTTTCAAAATCAGTTTCCCTCCAGTGCGAGTTCCTGCCGGCCCGATTCCGCCTCCGCCGCCCGAATGACCGTTCGAGCCGCCGCTGATGCTCACGCCACCGGGAAGCGAATTTGTGTTTCCGTTGCCGTCTGCTCCGCCCCCGCCGCGCGCTCCTCCCAACGAGACGCCATTCCCATTTGCGCCACCGTCTGAAGCGGCCGGTCCATGTTCCGAACCGCCCGGAACTCCCGCCTGCGCGCCTTCGGGCGAGATCAAAATGCGCGCGGAGAGATTTCCTTCCGGCACGCTGACTTCAGGCGCAGGCGGCGCGGGCGCGGTCGAGATTGCAATCAGGCGGTGCAGGCTCGAATCGCCCGGTGAAGCTGCGGGGCCAATCTCAGGTGCGGTTGCCTCTTCCGCGTTCGTCTTTTGCCGCTGCGCAACCGGCGCGGACATCGGCGCCATCGGCATTTGCGGTTGCTTGTTGACGACGGGAGAGGCAGCGATATTCAGCGGGCCGAGATTTTTTTCGAGGTTCGCTACTTCAGGCGCCGCCACTTCACGCACGGCACGGCGTTGAATTTGCGGCGCCGAGACAGTGGCGGCGAATCGGAGCTGCGGCTTCGGCTGCGGGGACGTGGCGGCCCATTCGACCATGTTGGGCAACTGCGGCACGATCTTCGGAGGCGTGGCGGGAGCGTTCGGCTGAATCAGAGTTTGACGCGGGTGAGTGACATGCAGCGGCATCGAAATGATCGTCTGCCGGGGATGAAAGGCGTCCGCGCCGCGCCTGGCACGGAGTTTGTGATGAATGGGGCTCGGCTTTGCCTCGGGGCCGTGGAGAGAAATGGGCGGAAGGTCCTGCGGCGCGCCGTACCATGTCAATTCGATGCGAACCGGCGCGAGATTCGGCTTCGTGCCCGGGAGAAAACCCCAGATGGGTAGTAGGGCGATCAGGATCGTGGCGATATGCCAGAGCGAAGAGGCCACAAACGCGCGGCCGGGCAATCTGCCGCGCACCCAATAAATCGTCAGGTAAGGCCCGCCCGAAAATTCGCCAACTTTTGGCGAGCGCGGGCCTGCGAAGAATATATAGAGGCTCGAGCGAAACTCTTTCCAAGGCGAATGCCAGTTCACGCCGAACGAAAGCGGACGCGGCCTAAGATAGCTCGCGGGTTGTGGAAGGAGCGACATCGGGTTGCCGATTATACCTCGCCCATTGGGATGCGATGAATCAAGCGGCGGCTGCCAAGCGATAGAAGCTCAGGGCCGCATCGCCTTGCTCGACGACCCGAGTGCGCTCGAGGCGGTCGAGCCGTTCAGGCAATTCCAAGTGCCGGCGATGCTCGACGATTACCAATCCTCGTGGCGCTACCAGGTGCGATTCATCGAGGAACTCGAGCACGCGCAAATGTTCCTCCGCTTTTTCGTACGGCGGATCGAGAAAGATGAAATCCGCGACGAGACGCCGCGCCGCAAGTTTTTCGAGGGCCCGCACGGCATCGCCTTCGATCACTTCCGCGGCTCCGCTGATCGCGAGGCTCTCGAGGTTCTTTCGCACGAGTCGCGCCGATGCCGAATGCGATTCGACGAAAACGGTCAGGCGCGCGCCGCGGCTAATCGCTTCGATGCCGATCGCGCCGGTTCCAGCGTAGAGATCAACGAAGAGCGAATCCACCACCGACGGCCCTAGAATATTGAAGAGCGTCTCGCGCAGGCGATCGCTCGTAGGCCGCAGACGCAATTTTCCCGGACCACTCAATCTCCGGCTGCGATATTTGCCTGCAATCACGCGCACGGCCGGTTCCTTCCGCCTAGCCCACCGAGGCCAATTGGTAGCGCTTGCGCCACGCGGGACTCAGCGATTCGAGTTGCGCGACGACTTCGTTGGCCCGCGCGGGATTTTCGGCGAGCGCGAAAGCCTCTCGCCGCGCCAGCTCAAGCAGCTCGTGGTCGCGCAAGGGCTGGGCTACAGTAAAGGCTGCGTCGCCATGCTGCCGCGTTCCGAAGAATTCGCCGGGGCCGCGCAATTTCAGATCCCGCTCGGCAATTTCAAATCCATTCGATGTGGCGACCATGGTCTCGATTCGCTCGCGCGCTTCGCCCGCAATCGTTGCCGGTGCGACGAGAATGCATTTCGATTTTTCTTTTCCGCGCCCAATTCTTCCGCGGAGTTGATGCAACTGGGCAAGGCCGAAACGGTCCGCGTGTTCGATCACCATCATGGTTGCGTTCGGCACGTCCACACCGACTTCGATCACGGTGGTCGCGACTAGAATTTGAATTTCACCGCGGCGAAATAAATCCATCACACCTTCCTTCTCTTCGTTCTTCAACCGGCCGTGCAGGAGGCCGACACGCAGATTTGGGAAAACCGTTTTCGCGAGGCGCTCGTATTCCGCCGTCGCCGCTTTGAGCTCCTGCTTCGATTCTTCTATCACCGGGTAGAGGATGTAAGCCTGGCGGCCGAGCGCGATTTCGCGGCGAAGCGATTCCCACACGGCGGCCATTTGCTGATCGGATGTCCAGCGCGTCTCGATTGGGGTGCGCCCCGGCGGCATTTCGTCGATGACGGAAAGATCGAGATCACCGTAGAGCGTCAACGCGAGCGAGCGCGGAATCGGCGTCGCAGTCATGACGAGGACGTGCGGCGAAGCGCCCTTTTCAATCAGCCGCTTGCGCTGGAGGACGCCGAAGCGATGCTGTTCGTCCACGATCACGAGGCCGAGACGCTTGAACGTGACGGGATTTTCAATCAACGCGTGGGTGCCGACGACGATTTGCGCTTCGCCGCTCTCGACGCGTGCAAGCGAGGCATCCTTCGCAGCCCTTTTTTTTCCGCTTACGACCAATTCCACTCCATATCCGGCAGTGCGAAACAAGCGGCGCGCCGATAGATAGTGTTGAGCCGCAAGGATTTCCGTAGGGGCCATAAGCGCAACCTGGTAACCGTTCTCGATGACAATCGTCGCGGCTTCGAGCGCGACAATCGTTTTTCCGCTCCCGACGTCGCCTTCGAGCAGCCGGTGCATGGGATAGTCGTGCTCGAGATCGCCGGCGATTTCCGCCAGAACGCGTTTCTGCGCCGCAGTCGGTTTGAACGGGAGGATGCGCTTCAGCGCTTCGCGGATTTTTTCTTCGCGGACGCGCATGGCTATTCCGCGCTCGCGATGGTCGTGCATGCGGCGCAGCGCGAGGGCGAGCTGATAATAAAAAAATTCCTCGAAGATCAAACGAATCTGCGCGGGGCTGCGAAAATTGTTGAGCAGCTCGAGGTTTTCGTCCTGCGGCGGGAAATGCGCGTAGAGCAACGCGTCGCGGCGCGTTGGAAATCGCATGCGCTCGCGAATTTCGGCGGGTATCGGGTCCGGCACGTTGCCGTCAAAATTCTGCAACACGCCGAAAATGATGCGGCGCAGCATCCGCGAACTGATTGTGCCGATGGCCTCGTAAACCGGGACGATCCGCCCCACCTCGGTTGAATCTGCCGGCGCGCGATCGCTCGCACCGACAAGCTCGATTTGCGGATTCACCATTTCGAGCCGCTCCGGACGATACGGGTCCACGTCCGCTTTTCCGTGGAGCACGAGCTTCTGGCCCTGCTTCAGTTTTCCTTCGAGATATGCGCCGTGGAAGAATCGCGCGTGGAGCGTTCCGGTCGCGTCGCGCACGGTGACGTGAAATACCGCGCCGCGGCCGCGCGAGAAGCGGACCGTTCCGCCCGCGTTCGCAACTTCCGCGCGGATTGTGTGCGCCTGGCCGGGGATGATTTCCGCGATCTGCGTGAATCGGAGACGGTCTTCATAGCGGAAGGGAAGATAGCTGAGCAAGTCACTGACGGTCGAGATTCCGCGTGCTTCGAGCAGGGCTGCCCGATGCGGGCCCACGCCGCGCAAATATTTCACCGGGTTGGTCAATGTTGAGGTCATTTTACCGGCGAGGGCGATTCCAAAAGCGAAGTGCCCGCACGCCTGCCCCACTTTTATACCATCGGGCTTCGATGCGGAAGAGCGATCGCCTGTGGATTGAGCGCGCGAATCTGATTGGCTGGATCCTTGCAGTGTATCCAGCAGGCAAAAAACGGAGGCTCGTGGCGGCACGCCGGGAGTTTTCGATGCCGCTCTAAATCCTGCCGCTACATTGATATGCAGTGACGTTGAATTTGTACGCGAGGACAAACCTTGGGGCAATTGTCCGATAGTGGGAAAATAGCATCCGCGGGTGCTCACCATCGACCACACCAGCCGTCTATCGATGCGGAACCCGCAGAAAGGCTGGATGCCGGAGCAAGCGGGCTTCGCCGATCGGAGACGCAAGTCTTCGAGGGTGGCAAAACCCGGCCGGCCATACGCAAAATGGGGATGAGCGTCGCACTCGAGGGAGATGCGCGCCAGGCAGCAGCGGTGAAGCTTGCGGAGGAGCAGGCATTTGTCCGGAATGCGCAGGCGGGTGACCGGCTGGCATTCGAGGAACTTGTTCGCCGCTACGACCGCGAGGTCCTGCGCCTGGCATTGAATCTGGTCCATCGTGCGGAAGATGCGCGGGACATTTATCAGGAAAGTTTTTTAAGGGTTTACCGCAACCTGCACCGCTTCCGGTTTGAGTGCAGCTTCTATACGTGGCTCTACCGGATCGTGACAAATGTGGCGCTCGATCATCTGCGCCGCCGGACGAGCCGCCGAGAAGATCAGGCTCCGGTTCCGGATGAGGCCGACGGTGGGACGCGAGATTTCTTCGATCGGCAGCCGGAATTGAGCGCGGTGGCGAATCCGGAGAAGCGGCTGCTCGGCCAGGAATTGGGCGAACACATCCAGATAGCGCTGACGCGGCTTTCACCTCGGGAACGGATGGTCTTCGAGATGAAACATTATCAAGGCATGAAACTGCGGGCCATCGGCGATATGCTGGGGACTTCGGAAGAGACGGTGAAGAATTCGCTGTTCCGGGCGACGCGCAAATTACGCGCGAGCCTCGACGGCATGCGATAGGCGAGGACGGAGAGAATGCGGGACGAGAGAAACGAAGAGTCGAAGGACCAGCCGTGCAGCCAGTTTGAACTTCCGCTGGTCCTGTTTGCAGCCGGCGAGGAACTGGACGTAGCGGAACAGGCCGAGCTGGCCGACCACCTGACGCACTGCACCGCATGCACCGAAACACTCGAAAAAGAAAGAAGCCTCCTGGGACTCCTCGCGGAAAACCGCCGCGAACCCGACGCCGTTCTCTTGCAAAGCTGCCGCGCCGGCCTCGATGACGCGCTGGATCAGGAAGAAGAGCACGGCTGGTTGCGCCGGGCGATCGGCGCCCTACTCCCCTCAGGCGGGCTTGCGCCGCGTCCCGCATGGAGCGCTGCGCTTCTTCTCATCCTGGGCTTCTCCGTTGGCGTTCTCGGGCCGCGATTCATGCGGCGTCAGTCCGCACCTCTTGCGTCGAATCCGGGCAGCACAGCGACGAGCAGCGGAACCCCATCCGACTTCGCGAACTCTTCTCTTGGGACTCTCGATCTTCACACGGCCGACGTCGCCGGAATCAACGTGCTTCCTTCGGGCGGCAACGAGCCGCCGCAGGTGGAATTGCAGCTCAAGGCGCAGCAACCCTTCACGGTGCAGGGAACTGTGAACAATAATGATGTGAAGCGCATCCTGCTCTATGTGTTACGGAACAACGACAGGTTCGATCCCGACGTGCGGCTCGATGCCGTGGATCTTCTCCGCACGCGCAATGACGATCCGGATGTGCGCTCGGCTCTCTGCTACGCGGTGCACACCGATCACAACGCGGCGGTGCGCCTGAAGGCTCTGGAAGCGTTGAACGGCGCGGAGCCGCAGGACCTTGTTCGCCAGACGCTGCTCGACGCACTCGTGGACGACCAAAACCCGGGTGTGCGGGTGGAAGCGATCAACGCACTGCGCGAGATGGCGGCCACGGGCAAAGTGGTTTCCGACGCCCACATGATGGCCGTCCTGCGCGACCGCATGAGGAAAGATCCGAACACTTACATCCGACTGCAAAGCGCAGCGGCGATTCGCGATCTGGGCCCGCGCGAAACATTTTAGCGATGCCGACTCGAATGCTGACACCCTCCTCCCGGCGCGTTGCAAGAATTTCCTTGAGTATTTTTTCGGTTGTGGCGCTCTTGAATCCCGCCGCCGGGGGTTCGGGGATCAAGGACAAGCCGAAAGCGGAAAAGGCCTCCGGCCCGCGCCTGACTTCCGAATTGAACGGCACGGTCGCGACACGCGACGGCCTGCGCCTTCATCTCAACACTGATCTGGGCAATATCGTCCTGCACACGCAAAATTCCGGAAAAATCGATTACCACATCCGTCTCGAAGCCGATGCTTCGCAAAAGGACGCCAAACTGCTCCTGAAAAGTTTTGCCATCAGCGCCCGCGGAACCGCCGAAGGGGTTTACATGCGCGGCGAAACTTTCGGCCGGCAATGCAGAGGGCGGCTGTGGGTGACGCTCGAAGTGAACATCCCAAAGAACTACAGCATCGATGCCACAACCGGCGGCGGAAATATTGAAATTGAGGACATCAACGGACGCGTTTCGGTTTCGACGGCGGGCGGCAGCGTTTCCGCCGGAAATGTCGCGGGGTTCGCGCGCCTGGAAACAGACGGTGGCCATATTTCCATCAAGAGCGTGGCCGGTGAATTGACCGCCATCACAGGTGGAGGGCACATTACGGCCGGCCCGGTCGGCGGCAACGCTGTGCTACGTACGGTCGGCGGGCACATTCGGGTGTCATCCGTTGGAGGCACGGCGCGTCTCGAGACGGGCGGCGGAAACGTCACGCTCGAACATTCCGGCACAGAACTTTTCGCCGAAACGGCCGGCGGGCAGATCGAAGTTGGCGAAGCCGCCGGGATTGTTCGTGCGAAGACAGGCGGAGGCGGGATTCGAGTTGTGCGCGTATCCGGTCCTACGAACCTCCAAACGGGGGATGGCAGCATTTATCTGACGCAGGTGGACAGTGCGGTGAAGGCTTCGACCAGCGCCGGAGGGATTACGGCGTGGTTCGTGTCGCCTTCGAAACAGCCCGGCATGTGCGAGTTCCAATCGGGCGACGGCGACATCGTTGTTTACATTCCGCGGCAATTGGCGGTCACGATTGATGCGCAGATTCAACTCGGCGACGAGCACCGCGTGTTCTTCGATCCTGCGTTCCCAATCAAAGTGAGCTACGGCGGCGGGTCAAACGGTGCGTTCAGGGTCCGCGCCGAGGGCGCACTGAACGGCGGCGGCGAAGTCATCCGTTTGCGCACGGTCACGGGCAACATCCGCGTGGTTATGAGCGATACCAACAAACAAGTTCTGCTTTACCGGCAACAGATGGAGCGGCTCCAACAAAAACTGGAGACACAGCTTCGCATGCTCGAGCAATCGCTTTCCTCAACTGAGGACAACAAGCCATAGGCGAACATTTGCGTCCCGATGGATCGGGACGCGAGAGCATGCGGCACGGATTTCGGCCGATCAGAAGCAAAGGGGAGGCCGAAGAACCCAGGTAGTCGAGACTTCGAATCAAGGGGGCGTACCGTGCACACAATGATGCGAGACACATTGTCTCAGGCTCATTTCGGTCACTTTGCCCGGGCGATCAGCCGAGCGGTTCTACCGCTGGCCGCTGTTCTCTGCATTTCATTCCCGGGCTTTGCATCCACGCAGGTCTTCCATCAATCCTACCCGCTTCCGGCAGGCGGCAGCTTTCTGCTCGAAAACGTGAATGGATCGGTGCAGGTGGACGGCTGGGAACGAGACGAGGTCGAAGTGAGCGCCGTGAAGACGGCTCTGAGCGACCCGCGGGATCTCGAGCGAGTAAGGATCGAGGTTGAGAGCAATCCCGGACGCGTCACTGTACGCACGCGCTACCCGAAGGGCGAGGGCGTCGAAGTCGCCGTGGATTATCACGTCCACGTGCCCTTTCACGTGCTGCTGGGCAGCATCGAGACGGTCAACGGCAGCGTTTTGGTGCGCGGCGTTGAAGGCGGCGGAGAGCTTCGCTCGGTGAACGGCAACGTGGAAGTCCTCGATAGCTCCGGCCGGTTCAGCGCGAGAACCACGAACGGCGACCTCCGCCTCGAACTTCGCCGGCTTCTCGACGGCGGGCCGATGAACATCGAGACGGTCAATGGCTCCGTTGTACTGGGGCTTCCCTCCGATGCGCGCGCGAACTTGAAAGTTCTCAACATGAACGGCGATTTTTATTCCGAATTGCCCGTGATTTCCACTGCGGGTTCACCCGCGGCACGCGCTTTTCGCGCCCGCCTGGGAGCGGGCGGCGGCGACATTTCGGTCCGTACGGTGAATGGCGGCATTCGTCTGGTCCTCCAACGGCCAGCCGTCTGACGGGGCGTAATTCTCTCGAAAGTGAGGGCGAAACACATGAAGCATCTCCGTTTTTCAAATCTGGCAGGTCTGGGCGCCCTTTTGTTGATTCTGGGAACCGCACCGGGCGCATTTCCGGGGCAGGGGCAAAGCCAAGCACCATCAAAACCGGCGCCGCCCGCGCCGCCCAGCGCACCACTCAGCTCGATGGATGCACTTTGCGCTGAATTAGACTCCGTAACGGAACTATTGGACAACGAGCTGCGTATTAACGAGCAGGAATTGGAGACGAAGGTAGCTCTTCTGCAGGATCAGATAGAGAAGGAGGTCGAGATGAGTTCTCCAGAAATGCAAAAGCTGCAAAACCTCTCGGCCGAACTTGAAAGCAAGAGCGAGGAGATCGAGGCTCAGACTGAAGAAGCCTCCTCGCGCGCCGAAAAACTCGCCGAAGAGGCCCAGGAGTCGGCGGCTCAAGCTGTGAAGGTTGAGCCACGGGTTTTCGTTACTACCAGCGACGAGGACAGCGGCTGGCTGGGCATTGAAATCAATGAAGTGACTGCCGAGAAGGCCAAGGACCTGAAACTTTCCTCCGTGCGCGGCGTGATCGTTTCGGGCATCGAGCCGGACAGCCCGGCGGCGAAGGCAGGGCTGAAGGAAGACGATGTCATCACGCAATACGACGGGCAGGTGATCGAGGGAACGGTGCAGTTCCGGCGTCTGGTGCGCGAGACCCCTCCAGGCCGCACCGTCAAATTGACGATCTCTCGCGATGGCGGCTCGAAGAGCATTTCCGTGGAGCTGGGCGACCGCAGCGCATTTTTCGAAAAAAAGATGGAAGGAAAGATGCGTGACTTCGGCAATGCGCACGTATTCTCCATCCCTAATTTTGACTTCCACGTCGGCACACCGGACTCGTTCGCACCACTCGACTGGCGCACGCCGCTCCTGGGAATCAGTGCGGAAGATCTCTCCGGCCAGCTGGGATCCTATTTCGGTGCGCCGGATGATGCCGGGATACTGGTCCGCGAAGTTCGTCCCGGAACGCCGGCCGAGAAGGCGGGATTGAAGGCAGGCGACGTGATCATCAAAGTGGACGGCAAGGCGGTGCAAACGCTTGGCGCACTCCGAGAACAACTCCGCGACAAGACTGACCAGAAGACGATCGCACTCGGGATTCTGCGCAAAGGCTCCGAGATGAGCGTTTCGGTGACGATCGAAAAGCCGCGGCCGATCGAACCGATGCACATGATTCACCGCACGCAGCTTTAGATTTGCAGTGATCTGTCACTCACAACTCCGGGGCCCGGAGAATCTTCCGGGCCCTCTTATTTTTTGCGGTAATGCCGCGCGGCGAAGGAACTACTCGCGGATGATTTCGGCGTTGGCGCTGGGGGCGACGAGGCGGACCAGCTTCTGCCCGTCGAGGTAGAGGTCCAGTTCGATGTCTTCCGTTTTCACGCGAAGCTCTTCCAGCTTCGCGCCGCCCACGTCCTGCTTTCCGAGCGAATCCACCATGATGTTGCCGGGCGTCAATTCCTGCGGGACAAGAACAGAAAATGTCTGCGAACCTCTTTTGTCCCAATCGTAGAGCCGGGCGAGCACGACGTACTGGTGGTACAGATTGTCATCAAGGATGGCGACGCGCGGGGAATTGAACGTGAACTGCTGCGTGTACGGG
>JBAWGF010000133.1:0-3200 GCA_049592615.1 Candidatus Acidiferrales bacterium | reverse complement strand
GCATAGACTTCATCCTGCAAATCTCCTCCGCCGAGGTCTTTCGTGTTCGCCATCTGAAAATCCATGCCGTAGCCGGTCGAGCCTCGGACGTTGGGTGCAATGCAGACGTAGCCGCGCGTGACAAGCGCCGTCGCCTGACTGTAAAAGAAATCAACGATCTGCCCGGTGGGGCCGCCGTGCGGGAGCACGATGCCCGGATTTGAGCCGTCGCGCTTCAGGTTGAACGGAATCCAGACGAACGCGCTGATCACCTTTCCGTCGAAGCTCTTGTAATGGACCAGGATCGAAGCGGGAATCTTTGCGGTGGTCAGGGACGCGATCGCCGAGTAGGTCAACTGCCGCGCCCTCTGCGCTGCTATGTCGTACACCCAGAGGTCGCCCGGCTGAGTGGAGCTTTGGTGAGAGACGAGCAAGCGTCCGCCGCCTTTTGCAAAGCCGGAGGGATTGCCCGCGTAGAAATTGAGTCCGGGCGGAAAATTAATTTTTCGTCCTTTTTTCGCGGCTATGTCCGCGAGATAGGCGTCGGTGCGGCCGTCCTCGTTGATCGTGTAGGTGAATTGTTTGCCGTCGGGCGAAATATCTCCGGCGCCCGCCTCCCACTTCACGTCGGTCACCCACGCAACTTTTTTCGTGGCGACGTCGAGAAACGCAACATTCGGGTATCCGCCGGGCTTGTCGGAAGTGATGAGAAGACTGCGCCCATCGGGCGTGATTGAATTCACTATGTTGCGGTTCAGCCCTTCGTGCGGGGTGAGATTTTCCTGCGCGCCGCTGGCAACATCCAGGCGATAAATGTCCACATCCGTGAAGCCCGCATTCGAGCGAGTCACATATATCGCATTCGAATCGGGGCTCCAGACGAGCCCGCCCCAAAGGTGATCCTTCGTTTTCTCGTTCGTCAGATTGCGCACGCTGCGCGACTTCCAGTCGAGGATGGCGATGTCCACGATGGAGGATGTCTTGGGTTTGAACTGAATCGCGAGACGCGAGCCGTCGGGAGACCACACCGGACTCGACTCGGAGATTTCCGGCGTGTTCGTCAGATTGACGATTTCGCCGCCGTTCGACGGGATCGCGAAGAGATCGTACGTTTCTGCGCCTCCCTTGTCCGATTCGAAGATGATCCACTTGCCGTCCGGCGACCATATGGCGGAGGACTGGCGGTCATCCGACTGGCTGAGCTGAATCGGCCAGCCTCCATCGGCTCTGACCTTCCACAGATTCGCTCTGCCCGTCATGTTCGTCGTGAAAACCACTTCTTTGCCGTCGGGCGACCACGCACCGCCGCCGATGCGGCGGGTGAAAAAGAGGTCATCGATGGGGACTGGGCCTGCGCCCGGCTCGGAGAGCGACGTGATGGACTTTGGATCGGTGATTTCGCGCGTGTCAGGGGAATCGGATGCGAAAACAGAAAATGCGAATACTAGAACCAGTGCCAGCCGGCTGATTTTCATGGAAGTCTCCCCAACGCCCGGGCCATCTTAGGCCGCAGCCTCCGGCGCGTCAATCTTGGCCCTGACGGGGTAGCGGTTCAGTTTCAGATTCTCGCGTCAAGCGGGAGTTGCAAATTTTACTTGGAGCAGTCCAACTTAATGGGCTGCAGTCAGATTACAGAAAACAGCATGAAATTGGCTATTCCAGCTCAAAGCTGATTCTAACTGACGCGCGAATGATCACCTCACCAGAGGCTCATGTCGATTGGTCTTGTTGTCGCAGGCTTCCGATGGACCAAAGCTGCACGTTTGCAGCGCCGTATTCACCGCTGAACTCAGGGGACTCCGAGATCTCCCAAGGCTTTCCTGCGGTCTGGCCAAGTTCTGCGGCCATTGCCACTGCTTTTTCTCGTAAGCCGGGTCATCGGAAACTGGAGCCACCTCGCGCGAGGGAGCAGCCCGGAATCTCCGCCGCGGCGAATCAGGGCTCTATCGCGAGGGCTATTTACTTCGGGCGCGAGATTACCTACCATGAACGGTTCTGCGAATCGTTCCTGGAGGCGATTCGGAGCCTACCGCAGCGCCAAAAGACAAAAGCTATGTCACGCCCTCCCCGACTCGTCGTAATCGAACCCAATGGCTCCCGCCGCGAAGTGCCCATTAGCGCCTCGCCCTTTCGAATCGGGCGGCAGGCGGGGAATGAATTGACTCTCCGCGACAGCCGCATTAGCCGGCAGCAAGCTCAAATCCTGGCCGTGAACGGCGGCTGGACGCTCGAAGACCTCGGCAGCCGGCACGGGACGTTCGTAAACGGCGAAAAGGTGCTGCGCCACGAACTCCAGCCAAAAGACAAAATTGATTTCGGAATGGCGGACTCCTACCGGCTGGTGTACGTCGGCGAGGGAGCGACGATCGAGGAATTGGTGGAGCGTGTAGAAGCGCCCGCGCCGACTCATGCGGGCTCGCGCGAGCTGTATCACCTGGGCGTGCTGCTCGAAGTGGCGCGGACGATGGGCACGGGGCTTTCGCTTGAGGACATTTTGACCGCCGTCGTGGACGCGGCGATTCAGGTGACGCGGACGGAGCGGGGCGTGCTGCTGCTGGCGAATCCGCCGGGCGGTGAATTGCAGCTGGTGGTGGCGCGCGACGCGCAGCGGGGAACGCTGCGCCCGGATCAATTGCAGGTTTCGCAGTCCGTCGTGAAGCGCGTGGTGAACTCACGCCGCGAATTGATCGTAAGCGATACGGGAGACAACCCCGGAGTGAGCCAGACGGAAAGCGTGGCGCGCCTCGAGCTGCACACGATCGTCGCGATTCCGGTCGACAAGTTGCCCGTGATCGAAACGCTCGATGCGACCGTTTCCACGCGGCAGGGCGAACTCCTCGGCGTCTTGTATATGGACAGCCACGTCCCTTCGAGCGCGTTCTCCGACCTCGACCGCGAAGTGCTGCGGACGCTTGCGCAGGAAGCCGCAACGGTGATCGAGAATGCGCGGCTGTTTGCCGCCTCGCGCGCCAAGGCGAGGATGGACCACGAAATCGAAATCGCCAGCGGAATTCAGAAGACGCTTCTGCCGAAATCGCTCCCGAACCTCCCGGATGTAGCCGTGGCGGGCTCGACGCTGTCGTGCCATTCGGTGGGCGGGGATTGCTTCGACGTGATCGAACTGGGCGGCGGGCGCCACGGGTTTTTCGTGGGCGACGTTTCCGGAAAGGGAGTTTCGGCGGCGCTGCTCGCGACGCTTCTGCAAGGCGTTTTCTTCACCA
>JBAWGF010000132.1:0-7545 GCA_049592615.1 Candidatus Acidiferrales bacterium | reverse complement strand
CAAAACGCGCCGGGGAGCGACGCCCTCCGGCGCGTTTTTGTTTTTACGATGCGCCATGCACCGCTACTGCGAACGCACCAGGTACAACTCCGTTTGCCGCGGACGGAAGAACTTGTAGCCCTCGTCCGTGAGATACGCGTCGTCTTCCTCCATCATGCAAACCGATTGGCCGCTCCATTCGGGAATCGCCGTGCAGGTATTCAGCTCAACCGAAAGATAGGAGCCTTTTCGCAGCGTTTGCGCCGCCGATCCGGCGAATCGTGGCTCCGAAGAACGAAAATCAATGCTCGCGCCGAGGCCGTGGCCTTGATTGCCGATCGGGTGGCTGTAAATCATTGCGGCGATTCCCTTCTCCTTCATTTCGTCCATCGCCAACTTGTACACTTCGCCGCCGGTGCGCCCCGGCCGAGCCGCGCGCAATGTCAGCGCGTCTTGGAGCTGATTTGTATTCTTGAGCGCCTGCTTCAGTCCTGCGGGGGCGTCCTTCTCGCCCGGCTGCAAGACGTACGCCATCTTTTGCCAGTCAGTGTTGAGGCCCATGTGCGTGATGCCAAAATCGATGTGCAAAACGTCGCCCGGTTGAATCACGACATTTTCCTTTGCGACGGCGAGGAAGCCGCGCGATTTTTCACTCGTAGCCTCTTTGCGCTGGACGCGAATGTCGGGCTGAAACCAAGTATCAACGCGGTTCTCCCACATCACGTCGTAGAGCCAGCGTCGAACGTCGCCGACGGTTGTCTTCCCCGGCGCAATCACTTCGTTTGAGAGAGCGCGGCGCGTCATAATTTCGGTCATGTGAACCATTCGCTCGTAGGTGTCAAACTCTTCCGGAATGCGCGTGTCGAGATATTCGCCGATCAAATCCTGCGCGGGAACGAAGTGCGCCGCCGCTTCCGCGCCCATTTTCTCCGAGAGAAAGTCATACGTGGATTTCGTCAGACTGCGCGTAACCCCGCGATTGCCATTGACTCCGATTGCGATGTGCGGCGATTGATATAGATCCCACAGAACACGTAACTGATCGGCCGCGGGCTTCGGGTCGTCCGGACTTTCGAAAAACCGCTGGACGCTTTCCTCGGCATATCCGGTCAGCGCGATTTTTCGCAGCCCTTTTTCGCCCGTGTCAATGAAGACAAAAATGTCCCGGCCCCCGGCATAAGGCCGCGGAGGAGCGATGAATTGCGTCAGCGGGTCGTCGTGAAACTCTTCGTTGACGACGATCCACATCTCCACGTGATTCCGCCGCATCATGTCGAGCACCAAGTCGTGACGCTTCGCGAGCCACTGCTCGCGCACAGCAATTTGTTGCGACCACGGCAGCAACTTCGGCATATCCTCCACCGGGTCGCGCGCCGCCCGCGCGGAAAAAAGCAACCCGGCAATCAGGAGCGTGAGTGCTGCGTTTCGAAGTCTCATTCGTAAGTCTCCCCGGCGCATCCTATCGCAAGATTGCGTGCGGGACAGTAGTGAAACCGGCGGCGTGGAAGTAGAATCAGCACGCATGGGGCGCTCGCAGGAAATCCGCATCGTCTCGCTCGCCCCCAACGTCACGTCCATACTCCTCGAGCTGGGCGCGGGGAATGAACTCGTCGGCGTGAGCAAGTGGTGCAAGGACGTGGCGCCGGTCGGTGACAGGCCGCAGGTCGGCGACTGCTGGAAGATGAATATCCAGGAGGTGATGCGCCTTCGGCCGGCGCTTTTGATCGGCTCGGTGCCTTTCGCCGTCGAGACCGTGGAAGAAATTCTCGGGCAACCTGTGCGATTTCTTGCGATGAACCCGCGCACTCTTACCGATATCGAAAATGATATCCGAACTCTGGGCCGCCTGGTAAGTCGCGCGCCCGCAGCAGAAAAGCTGATACGCCGAATGCAGAAATCATTCGATGCCGTCCATAAACAAGCCGTGCGCCTTCGCACCCATCCGCTCATCTACTGCGAGGCGTGGCCTAATCCGCGCATCAGTTCCCCGCCGTGGGTGGCTGAAATGGTCGACATCGCCGGAGGGAAAATGGCAGTCACCGCCGGCTCCCGCGTCACCGATGAGGAAGTGACGCGCGCAAAGCCTGATTTGATTGTGCTGGCATGGACAGCCACGGGAAATCGCGCGAAACGGGAAAGCGCCTTGCGGAATCCTGCCTGGAAGGATATTCCTGCGGTGCGAAACGGGCGCGTGATCGTGATTCGAGACGAACTTTTGAACACGCCCGGGCCGCCGCTCGTGAAGGGTATCCGGGAATTGTTTCGCGCGATTCATCCCGGCGCCCCCCAGGGAAAGAGGATCGAGTGCTGACAGTCGTCGCAGGGCTGATTCAGGCGGATGGCAAGCTGCTTGTATGCCAGCGGAGGAGCAGCGACACGTTTGGTCTTCTTTGGGAGTTTCCAGGCGGAAAGAAAAAATCAGGCGAATCGCCGGAGGATGCCCTTGGGCGCGAACTGCGCGAGGAGCTTGGCGTTCCCGCGCGAATCGGGCCCGAAGTCTTCCGCACGCGGCACCAGTATCCGGAATTGGGCGAACCGATCGAACTGATTTTCTTTGTCGCGACAGTCCCGCCGCTCGAAGTGCAGAATCTCGCATTTCAGAAGATGGAATGGCGCCTGCCGCATACTCTGAGCGAACTGAATTTTCTTCCCGCCGACCGCGAGCTCATCGAAAAACTCGCGAAGGGCACGCTGAAAATCCCGCATTAGACCCCGCCGATTGTTACGCGCATGTAAATGGCCGGCCGCCAGCCGTGACGCGCATTTTAGAATCGTGATATAGTTTCTTCTACCAAAAATCATGACCGCTAATCGGTCATAGGAGTCAGGATGGCATCGAAGAGTAATCGGGCCGTGATGGAACCCGAGGCGGAGAAGTCGGCGCCCTCGCCGGAATTTCTCTTGGGTCTTTACCGTATGCTTGTGAAGTGCCGGATGTGCGACGAAAAGGCGCGCATTCTTTTTCGCCAGGGCAAATACAAAGGAAACTTTTACTCCGGCGTCGGGCAGGAAGCCACCGAAGTCGGAACCGCTTTCAGTCTGCGGCCCGACGATTGGATTGCGCCTTCGCACCGCGACTGGACGGCGAACATCATCAAGGGCGTGCCGCTAAAGTTTTGCTTCGCGCAGCTCTTCGCCAAGGTGACCAGCCCGGATCGCGGGCGCTCGTCCCCGGCGCACATGGGTTATCCGCCGCTCCACGTGATCACGCCTGCCAGCAGCATCGCGGGTCAATTAAACGTCGGCACGGGCGTCGCGCTCGGAATCAAGAAGCTCGGGCAGGACGCAGTCGTCGTCTCCTACTTTGGCGACGGGGCCACCAGCTTCGGAGGCTTTCACGAAGCGCTGAATTTTGCGGGCGTTCACAAATTGCCGATCATTTACGTCAACCAGAACAATCTCTGGGCCGAATCCGTGCCGTTGCGCTTGCAAACGGCGCTGACGAACCTTTCGGACCGCGCGAAGGCCTACGGCTTCCCCGGCATTTCGCTCGACGGAAATAACATCTTCGCCGTGTACGAAGCGGCGCAAACCGCGATCGCTCGGGCGCGCGCGGGCGAAGGGCCCACGCTGCTCGAATGCAAGACGTACCGCTGGTACGGCCACTCCGAAATCGACCCGGCAAAATACCGTACGAAGGAAGAAGTCGAATCGTGGAAGAAAAAGTGCCCGGTCGCGACTTGCGAAAAGGTCCTCTTCGAAAAGAAGATTTTGACCGATGCGAAGAAGAAGCTGATAGCGGAAGAAACCACCAAGGAAATTGACGAAGCAGTGGAGTTCGCCGAGCAGAGTCCCTACCCCGATGCGTCCGAATTGACGGACCACATCTGGGGCTAAAAGAATCTCGGCATCGCTGAAATTATCGAGGAGCCCGAAACGAATGGCGCGCACGATCAACATGCTCGAAGCTATCAACGAAGCGCTCTCGCAGGAGATGACCCGCGACGAGCGCGTTTTCATCCTCGGCGAAGACATCGGCCTTTCGGGCGGCGTCTTCAAAGTGACGGACGGCCTGCTCGACAAATTTGGCGAGGAGCGCGTCCTCGACACGCCGCTCGCGGAAGGCATCATCATCGCGGCCGCCATCGGCTCGGCCATGATGGGCCTGCGCCCCATCCCCGAAATTCAATTTGCGGATTTCATCACTCCCGCGGTCGAGCAAATCGTCCAGCAAGCTTCGAAGCTGCGTTATCGCAGCGCCGGCGGCTACAGTTGCCCCATCACCGTGCGCATCTGTTGCGGAGCGGGAGGCGGCAGCGGACTTTACCACTCGCAGGAAAACGCGACGTGGTTCGTGCACGAGCCGGGACTGAAAGTGGTGATGCCTTCGACGCCATACGACGCGAAGGGTATGCTCCTCGCGGCGATTCGCGATCCCGATCCGGTCCTGTTCTTCGAGCACAAGTCGCTCTACCGGCAGGCGAAGGGCGAAGTTCCCGAAGGCGATTACACCGTGCCGATCGGCCCCGCAGTGGTGCGCCGCGAAGGGCGCGACCTCACGATTTTAACGTACGGTTTGATGACGCATATGTCTCTCGACGCAGCCGAGCAGATGTCGAAGCGCGGCATTGAAGCCGAAGTGGTCGAAATTCGCACGCTTGCGCCAATTGACAAGGACACGATTCTCAGCTCCGTCCGCAAGACGAGCAAATGCCTCATCGTCCACGAAGACAAGAAGACGATGGGATTCGGCGCTGAACTCGCTGCGATTTTAAGCGAAGAGGCCTTCGACGATCTCGACGGCCCGATCATGCGCGTCACCGGCCCGGACGTTCCCGCAATTCCCTTCAGCCCCAATCTCGACAAGGCCTGGCAAGTCAACACGGACAAAATTCTCGCCGGGCTCGTAAAACTCGCCGCCTACTAGCGCTTGGACAGAAATAATTATCAGGATTGCCCAACGCCTGCGTATTTCAATTTCGAGCTCGAATTACAAAATGCGGAATGGCGGAGTTGGCGACAAGCTGCTTCCCTTTCTTCAGCCAGCGGCCAACGAAAACAAATTCATCCCCGGTGGGTCGCAGATAAAGTACTAAACCGCCCAGCATGGCAATCGAGAAACTAGTGAGGCCGAACAATACTGCAATCAGAGCATGGAACGCCACGCCGATGCCAAACACAAATCTCCATGCCCACTTCGGCATGACCAACGACATGAACAAGACGACTTCAATGGCGATTGCTCCCCAAGTCATGAGGGGTATTAGCACGTCATTGCGTGTCGCAAGCGATACGGCATGTGCCACCCATCCGTGCGCTCCAATGGTCGGATTGGTAAGCCAGTAATACATTGCCGTGCCGTCTCTCCATTCCTCGATTCGGAATTTCGCCACGGCTGCGTGAAAATATACTCCTGCCATTTGAAATCGAATCGCAATCAGCGCCGATGCGGCGACCAGCGTTCGGAATACTCCTTTCGAATCGGTCTCCGAAATCGAGCCGTGCTCCCAGTGCCATTTCCGATTGTCCGTAAGGGCTACTGGCAGCAGAAGCAGGACGAGGTCGGACGTCAACTGGTCTCCACCATCAAGTGTCACGGAAGACAGGGCGACGCTCAGCGAGATCCAGGAATGAATCAGGCCGGTATACCTTGGCCTCCATCCAGTGGCAACCACCAGCAGGGCAAGGCCGGCCAAAATGCGAATGAAATCCAAATGATTTGAATTCACCAGGCAGAACAAACTGAGTTTGCCAGCCCCTTGGCACGGAGGTAAGTGCAGAGGGCCAGTTGCGGGTATAAAGAGGGTCGTTGCCCTGTTGAAAAATAGCGACCCAGCTGTGCTGAGTGCAAGCAGACTCCGCGCGACTCCATAAACATTCGTCCACACTTGCGCGCGTTGAGCCGACCCCAAAGCCCACTTGCCGATTGCCGTCAGCATCGCACATCAAGTCGAAGGATTTTCGAAGGCATCACAACGCTCGAGGCTCGCCAGGCCCAAGGGATGGGCTCTTGAATCACGAGCGCCACATTCCCGCAGACCATGGGAGAAACTGCTGTGTCCATCAGAACTTGTTGGACTTTCTCTTTGACGATGCACGCGGTTGGCTCCTCATTGCACTCCGCCCAACCGGTGCTTGAGACTTGCTGAAGCAACATGTTCATCTCAAATCCATGCGCCCGCGCGCTTCGATTGAAGCCGAGAAAACTTGGCCCTGTTCGAAAATCCACTGCCTCCCAACGACCTGCTTCCTCGAGACGGTAAGCTTGAGGGTCGCTGAGTCGGGGGTCACGAGTGAAAAACCCCCAGCCTTCGGGAAACCATCGCTGTAGCTGAATGCTCCCCTCGGCGGGAAACGAAATCGGATTGTATGGAAATGCCGAATGGAGGGCGTATGCCGCAAGAGTGGACCATCCGAGCACCAACAAGATGAGGATTGCGCCAGCTCGCCGTGCTGCGCGAGCCGTGCTGTTCCGGCCATGCTCCAGCTCGTCGGTATCTAGCCGGGGGCATATTCCGTCATCGGCCTTCGCAGTGCTCGGATGGGCCATCTGTCTCTAGTCCTTTGCCGCAAGTCTGGTTGCAACTAGGTTGATCCACTCTTCTTTTTGAAGTCGTGTCAGCCCTTTCATCGATCCGATTCCTTCAACCGAAGCCTCCAGAATGGGACTAAAGTAGATAACCACAGCCACCCACTCATACACGTAGAAGTACGTGACGAACCAAATGTACACGTATACTTCAACGAATCGGTAAACGCTGGCTGCGTCACCCACGGGAGCGAGCGGGTCCTTGCCCGTTTCTTTGCGAAGTGCGGCAAATGCAAGGCTCGTGGCTTCATTCAATTCTTTCTGTATCGCAACATGGTCGCCGCTCTGAAGGACTCTTCCAAAATGCTCCAGGAATTCCTTGTGATTTGCCTTGATATCGGCAACGATTTTGTCTTGAATTTCATTGATCCTCCGCTCGTCTGCAGGACTTAGCTGCTTCCTGCGTTCGATGTATCGCTCCTGCTTCCAGATTTCAGGCAGTTTTTGAGCAACGGGTCCTTGACCAAAATAGAGGCCTCGGAAAACCGTCTCTCCATCGTAGCGAGCGGCCTTTTCGGCTGCCTGTCCCGAATTACCCAGCGTCGGAACCGGCGCCGCGACTTGGAATAAATTCAGTGCGACGCACGCAATCGTAAGCATCTTGCAGCGCGTCGTGAAACGACTTAACTTGACCATACAAGTCTCCCTCCTGGCGCCGGTGGCGCCCACAGGCACGCATCGGCCGCGCCATTTTGAATATTTCAGTGCTTGAATTCTCCGGTTAGGGATGACGCTTTTTCACCCGGACGGGGTGTGGCAGGACGAGAGAACCTGAACCCGCTCGGCTCCTCGGGAGATGTTATTGAAAGTCGAAATCATCCCCCGCGAAAACCGAACTGTCCGCAGCTCGCGGTATCGGTCGCGTGTTGTACCATTAGGAACGTACCTTGTCAATACTAATACTTCAAAATGTCTTAGCTCCATAATTCTGTCACCCCTTAACGGCAACGTGAAAATGTCACCCCATGAGACAGGAGACATTCACGTTGAGTCAGAAGGAATTGCAGCGAGTGAGCGTAATTAACGCCTGCATCAAG
>JBAWGF010000131.1:0-2473 GCA_049592615.1 Candidatus Acidiferrales bacterium | reverse complement strand
AGGTGCAGGCGTCCAGGCGCCGGAAAATGTGGTACCGGCAGCGCCGTTTTTTAGAGAGCTTAAGGGGCGCGGCTTCCGCTTTCGCCGTTGGAACATGAAGGCGGCTTCCTGAACAGGGAAGTGAATCAAAACTAAGGGCCGTGTATCGGCCACAGCTTATGGAGCTGTTGGAGAAAGTCATGCACGAGGGTCTGCAAAAAGAAATCGCGGTGTATGAAAAGCGCACTCCGCGCTCGCGGGAAGCGCATAAGAAAGCGCTCGAGCGAATTCCGCTCGGCGTCGCCAGCAATTACCGCGCCTACGATCCCTATCCGCTATTTGTCCGCGACGGCAAGGGCGGAATCATCCACGACATTGACGGGAACGAGTACCTCGATTTCAATCTTTGCTTCGGCGCTTTGATGGCCGGACATTGTCATCCGGCGGTAATCCGCGCCGTTCTGGAAAAACTCGGCACCGGGACAATGTTCGGCATGCCGCATGACCTCGAATTGGGTCTCGCCGAAGAAATCTGTAAACGTTTTCCGGTCGAGATGGTGCGCTTCAGCAATAGCGGCACGGAATGCACCATGCACGCCGTCCGTCTTGCACGCGCCGCCACGGGACGCGACCGCATCATCAAGATGGAAGGCGGCTACCACGGCCTGCACGACTCCGTGCTCGTTTCTCTGAAGCCAAAGGCCGGTGAAGTGGGTGACGCGAATTTTCCCACCCCGGTTCCCGGTGGCGAGGGCGTTCCGAAGGCGACGATTCAAAATACGCTGATCGCGCAATTCAACGACCCTGCTGCGGTGGAGCGATTGTTCGCGAAGTATCCCGGCGAAATTGCCGCGGTGATCGTCGAGCCGATCATGATGAATGTTGGAATTCTCATGCCTGATCCCGGCTACCACCAGGCGTTGCGCGAGATCACGAAGAAAAACGGCGCGCTCTTGATTTTTGACGAGGTGAAAACCGGCGCAAAGCTCGGACGCGGCGGCGCCTGCGAGTATTTCCAGGTCAAGCCGGACATCGTCTGCCTCGCGAAGTCAATCGGAGGTGGCTTCTCGCTCGCCGCATTTGCTTCCACGCGTGAGGTGATGAGGCTCATCTCCGACCATCGCGTGTTTCACGGCGGCACTTACAACACGAATCCCGTGGCCATGGCCGCGGGCCTCGCCACGTTTCGCGAGGTGCTCACGCTTGCCGCCTACGAGCACGTGAATCGCCTGAACCAGAAATTGCTCGCGGGCTATAAGAAGGAAATCGAAAAGGCCGGGCTCGTTAGCTATGTCGTCGGCGCAGGCGCGAACGGGGCACTGATGTTCTTTCCGAAACCCATTCGCAACTACCGCGACTGGCTCACGGCGGATAGCGACCTCTGGCGGCACTACTGGTTTGCCATGGTCAATCGCGGTGTGATGGCGCAGCCGTATTGGTGGGACGAACAGTGGACTGTTTCGGTGGCGCACACGGACGCGGACATCGATCGTCACCTCGCGGCTTTCGCGGAGGTCGCTCCGGCGCTGGCTCATGCGCAAAAAGAAAAGCACGCCACGACAGCCGCCCATTAAGGGCAACGGGAGGCTCATCTGCCGGGAAACGGCACGCCGCAGGATGGAACCGCGCACCTGAAGCGCGCACTGGGCCGATGGGACCTCGTCGCGCTCTTCATTGTGGCGGTGTTCAATCTGAATGTCGTTCCGAGCATCGCCGCAAACGGTGGAGTCACTGTCTGGCTGTGGCTCATTTCGCTCGTCCTGTTTTTCTGGCCGCAGGGGATTGCCGTGATCGAGTTGGCGCACCGCTTTCCGGGTGAGGGTGGCGTTTACCTCTGGGCAAAGGAAGTGTTCGGCGATTTTCACGGCTTTCTTTCGGGCTGGTGCTATTGGACGAACAACATGATGTATGTCCCGACGGTGATGCTTTACTTCGTGGGAGTTTCCGTTTTCGCCCTCGGCGCGGGTCACGAAGGGCTCGTCGACAGCCGGACATTTACGGTGACCGCCTCTCTTGTGTTGCTGAGCCTCCTCGTGATCCTGAACATCATGGGCTTAGGCGTTGGAAAGTGGATCAACAACATCGGGAGTATCGGCACCGGGATCGCCGCAGCCGTCCTGGTCGGCCTGGGCGTAATCGTCTGGTTGCGATATGGGACTACCGTGACTTCCGCCGACTTCCGCATTCCGGCCGATCCGCAGTTTGTTCTCAATTCTTTCGGCGTGATTTGTTTTGGATTGGTCGGGTTGGAGCTTGCATCCGTGATGGGCGACGAAATCAAGGACCCGCAACGAACGCTTCCGGGCGCGGTGGCCTTGGGCGGAATTCTTTCCGGTCTGCTGTACATCGCCACTACGCTCACGTTGCTGATTGCAGTAAGCCGGAACGACATCAATGTGCTGCAGGGAATCGTGCAAGCAGTAAGCCACATGGCGGACAAAGTGGGAGTCGCATGGATCGTTGCGCCATTCGCACTGATGCTCAGCGTATCGAT
>JBAWGF010000130.1:0-2127 GCA_049592615.1 Candidatus Acidiferrales bacterium | reverse complement strand
CTTCCACACGGCGATCCACAAATTCGTAGTGAACGGCGAAGAGCACTGGGCCAATGCGAGCGACCCGCAGATTCCTTCCGCGCTTGGGTCCGTGGTTGGGGGCGTCGCGACGCTTCATAATTTTGTGAAGAAAGCGCACGTGAAGATTTCAGAGCACGTTGTTTCCGCCAAGGCCACGGCTGGTAAGAGTGCGAACATGATTCTTTCGGATGGCACGCATGCGATGTCGCCGGCGGATTTTGCGAAGATCTACAACGTCCCTAATATGCTCCAGTCGCCACCGGGCACAAGCAACGGGGCAACCAGCGTGATCGCGATTGTGGGCCGGTCCAACATTAATGCCGCAGATATTCAGAATTTTCGAAACGTATTCGGCTTACCGGCAATCTTCAGTCAGAACAATGTTTTATTGAACGGGCCTGATCCCGGCAATTTGGGTGGAAACGAGGAAGTAGAAGCAGTGTTGGATGCGAGTTGGTCCGGGGCAGTGGCGCCGCTTGCGGACGTGCTTTTTGTTGTATCAGCGTCGACGGATACGACCGACGGGGTGGACCTCTCCGAGGCATACATTATCGACAACAATCTGGCCCCGGTCATGTCGGAGAGCTTCGGCGCATGCGAACAGGGGGTTGGCTCTTCCGAGGCGACGAACGAATCGAATATTGCCGAGCAGGCCGCGGCGCAGGGAATCACGTTTATGGCTTCGACGGGGGATTCCGGAGCCAAAGGTTGCGACGATTCGAGCGAAACGGCCGCATCAGGACCAAACGCCGTCCAATTGCCGTCCGCGTTGCCATTTGCCGTAGCAGTCGGTGGGACGATGTTCATCGAGAACGACAACGCTTTCTGGAACACAACGGATACCAGCACTTTTGAATCTGCCAAGTCCTTCATCACCGAGAACGTGTGGAACGAAAGCTGTGCCACCGCCAACCAGTGCGAACCAGAGGTAATTGCCGATGGTGTGGGCCCCAATATTTTGGCCGGCGGCGGCGGGGCGAGCATTTTCTTTCCGAAGCCCGTCTGGCAGACGGGGGTGGCTGGGATTCCAGCTGCGAACTTTCGGGTTGTGCCCGACGTATCGCTACACGCGGCCGTATTTCACGATGGAACTGTACTCTGTATCGCGTCGCTCCAAGCTTCCTGCGTGGAAGACAATACGGGAGCCTTCAGTCTCATACTCGTCGGTGGGACATCGGTTGCCGCGCCTTCATTTGCTGGTGTAATGGCGCTGGTGAATGAAAAGACGGGTCAGGCGCAAGGACAGGCGGATTTTGTTCTGTATCGCTTGGCGGCAGGCGAAACACTTTCCTCGTGCAATGGTTCTAAGACGTCGCCGCTACCCGCGAGTAATTGCATCTTCAATGACACGACAGTCGGGAACAACGCGGTTCCCGGCGAAACAGGTTACGGGACAGGGAGCGCACAATTCCAGGCAGGTGTCGGTTACGACGAAGGAACTGGACTTGGTTCCCTCAACGTGGCGAACCTCCTGACGCAATGGAGTACGGCCCGGACAAAAGCAAGCACAACGACGATAGCGATTCCAGCGACTTTTCCTGTGGCGCATGGCACCTCTGTGTCGGTAAACATCACGGTAACCGGGAGCGGAGGAACGCCAACGGGTGACGTATCGCTGATTGCACACACGGGCGCAAGCCAGAGCATTGAAACAGGCGGTATCACATTGTCACCTTCCACGTTGGTGTTGGGCTCTGTCGCGGCGACAACAACCGGTCTTCCAGGGGGTAGCTACACGGCGTTTGCCCACTACGGGGGTGACGGCACCTTTCTGCCAAGTGATTCCGCTAGTGGTGTGAATGTGAACATCACACCGGAGATGAGCACAACGACAGTTACAATCGAGAGCGCGAATTCCCAGTTGAATCCGATTCCTTTCACGAGCGGACCATACGGCAGCTTCGTCTATTTGCGCGCCGATGTTGCTGGGAAATCCGGCAAGGGAACACCGACCGGGTCGGTCAACTTTACAGACACGGTGAACGCAGTAACAACGAACGTGCCCGGCGATCCTTACACGCTGAACAGCGAAGGGAACACAGCCGCTCCGAATGGCTTTTTCACGTTCGGTCCCGGCCAGCATGGGATCATCGCCCAGTACGGAGG
>JBAWGF010000129.1:0-9864 GCA_049592615.1 Candidatus Acidiferrales bacterium | reverse complement strand
CCCCTCCCATATTGAAACATCTGCGCCGTTGTTTCATGTCCGACCCTTCCAGATGACGCAGTGCGTTGCCCCGTTTGACAGTAAATCGGCGAGCCATTACCTCAAGACGGGAATCTGAATTTGACTTAATGCGATTGAAGTCTATTTCAGGAGCGTACAAACCTTACTGGATTTGCGTGCCTGGACCTGGGCGCTTGATGCTTTGACGACAACGGCCGAAAAACTGGCGCCTCGCGTCTTCCGCGGAGGGTTACCATCGAATCGCTCTTGCTTGCCAGCGCGATCCCGGCGCGCTCATGGAACTTTCCTGATTCTCGCGGGTTGAGTCCTGGCAGTTAACTTACGGTTGTCCGAGCCGACATTCGGACGAGGAGGAGTCAATCATGAAGCTAAAACTACTCGGTCTATTTGCCGTGCTCACTCTCGTTTTTGCGCTCGCGTTCTCAGCAGCTGCTCCCGCCGCTCCGAATGGCCCGGCAGCGAAAGCGGTTCCCACAGCGAAAGCCGTCCCAGCCCCCGCCCCGGCGGCTGCGGCCGAGCCTCATCCGGAAATCCGGGAAGCGATTGCTGCGCTCCGCCGAGCCAGAGAGCACATGGAACATGCCAAGCACGATTTCGGCGGCCATCGCGTCGAAGCGCTCCGAGCGGCCGACGAAGCGATTCATCAGTTGGAAGTTTGCCTCAAGTACGAGTAGCCAGCGCAAGAGTCTATTCAGCCTGCAGCGTCTCTCGCCCGGCAGGAGACGCTGCAAGCCAGCCTTTCTCCTTGATTTTCATTTTCTCTTCGACCCGGAACCCTTTTCCGGAGTTTGCGCGCAAAACAATTCTTCCCAGCCAGCGTCTGCGGCGATCGTTCCTGCCTGCTGAAGTTTTCGCAATTCACTTTCGAATCCCTGCAAGCCCTCGCTCGCGCCCTCTCGAATTGCTTCGGAAAAATTGACAGCGCCGTTTTCTCCGTTGAGCAGGCACTCGCGCACGGCGGGCGTCGAGAAAAGAATCTCGCGCAGCTCCGCTAAGCCGGTACCGTCCTTTCGTGGGATTAGACGCTGCGAAACCACTGCTCGCAGGTTGCGGGCCAGGCGGGCGCGTACCCTTTGGTCTTCCGCCGCGGGAAATAATCGGAGCAGGCCTTCGATGCTTCTCGAAGCATCGGGTTGGTTCAACTCTGCGAAGATTAAATGTCCGCAGTCGGCCGCCTCGAGCGTGAGGTCCAAAGTTTCGCGGTCGGGAAGCGCGCTCAGGAGGATCACGTGGGGCGGGTGGCGCAATGACGTGCGCAGCGCGCTCGAAAAGCTCGGCACGTCCCGATAGAGTTCGCGCTGCAGTACCGTCCCTTTTTCGTGCCGGATCAGAAATTCGATGGGGTCCTCCACCGTCACGATGTGCATCTCATTTTCTTCGTTGATTCGATTCATCAACGCCGCGGCCGTGGATGTTTTCCCCGACCCTGCCGGACCGCTCACGATCACCAGACCGCAACGAAATCGCACGAGCCGCTCCATTTGCGCCGGCAGGTGCAGCGATTTGAACGAAGGGAGCGCCGCCGGAATCACGCGCAATTTGATCGCATACGTTCCGCGTTGCGAAAAAATGCTCACGCGAAATCGGCCCAGATCCTGAAGGAAAAGTGAAAAATCGCAGGAGCCTTCGGCCTCCAGGCGCGTCAACAAATTTGAACGAACTCCGATCAAGTCGCTCACGATTCGCCGCGTGTCGTCCGGGATGATCACCGAAAGGTCCGGCAGATTGGCCGTCGTGATCCGCCCGTGCACCCTGATCTGCGGCGGCCTCATCGGTGAAAAGAAGATGTCGCTGATGTCTTCCGCCACCGTCAAAATTGTCGCGATCAGATTGCGCGTCGGCGGCAATGGGGGCGCTGCTGCGACACTGAACGATGATTTCCTGCCGCTCGACATGCTTGTACCCGTGCATCTCGAAAGGCAGTTACGCGGCCAAAGGTGGTTTTTGTGCGCCTGCTATCTCTTTGAATGGAGTGTATTTCCGCGTTTGCTGGATGCGAGGGGAGCGCTTCGTTGGTTCACACTGAGACAAGAATCCCGTCGCGGGAAAAATCGGCCATAGAGCCGCCAGGCCGCGCCCGACTATTGATTTTGGGCCGGTGGCGGTGAGGACGGCTTTTGCCCCGCACGAATTTCATCCACCACCTGCGCTGCGATCTTTTGGCTGATGGGGCAGGATGTATCGTTGATCCGGCATTGCGCGAGCGTAAGGCGGCAGCCGCAGTTACATCCCTCGGAGTTGAGCCGCTTGAGCGCTGCCCTCCTCTGCTCCGGTGAAAGCCCCGTGAGATCCACTCCTGGAAGCTCCGTTGCACGCGCGGCATTCTTCAGGAAAATTTGCCCCGTGTCCTCGAACGTCACCACCGTCGCGTCCACCTGCATCCCCAGCATCGAGCGAATTTCGTTATCGTAAACGGGCAACGAAATAAAGCCCACATGCTTTTGCACGATGCGGCCATCCGGATTCGCGACAAACGTGGTCGGCAGCGCCGGCACTCCCCCGTATTCAGCGAGAATTTCGCGCCCCCCGATGACGACTGGATAATTGATGCCCATTTCCTTCGCGAACGCCTTCACTTCCCCGGGCGGCGCATCGTCGAGTGAAATTCCCACCACTTGCAGCCGGTCCTTGTAACGCTCCGTCAGCGCGATGAGTTCCGGAATTTCCATCCGGCAGGGCGGGCACCAGGTGGCCCAGAAATTCAGCAGCACGACCTTGCCGTGCCATTCCGCGGTCGAAACGACTTTACCGTCCAAATCGTTCACCAGAAAGGGCGGCATCGGCTGCGGATTGTTCGCAAATCGTATAATTCCTTTACCGTTTGCCTGGGGCGATTCGCTGTTCGCTTCCGTGCCCTTAACTGCGCCACCGGGCGAGTGCGTCCGTGACCACGGCGCGCTATGACGGCTCGACCGCGCGCCCGCGATCCCTATCGCGATGCCTACAAGCCCCACAATCCCGGTTAGAAGAACGATAAGTAGTTTCCGCATACCTCGCCCGACTCCATTCACATTATGCGTCAGCCGATACCAGCGAACAAGATGCGAACCAAACTCAGAATTGAGCGTGTGACGCAGAATGAACCACGCGCTTTGACCCAAAATTCATGTAGCGATCCCGTGCCGCGCCAATCCGGGATGAGGATTCCCAAACTGGATTTGAAGCGGCGCTTGCGAACAATTTTGAATTCTTTAAGTTGTTGAAAATCCAGAATGCGCATGCCCGTCAACCCTCAAACATTTGGGCAATTCACTTGCATATAGTTGGGTGTGGGTCGCGTTCCTACACGATCCGCAACGTCATGTGAATGGGGAGGAAGGGGCCCATTCATGAGATGTACCGGGTCGTTCCCACCTGCCTCTGAGAGGGAAGCTAGGATGGATGACCCCATGATCCGGTCACGCCTAGGCCGGATCACTGGAACGCGACCTTTGAGGGGTTCCCGATCCCAAGCGGGACCCCCTCTTTTTTTTGGAAATTACTTCAGGCTACCGCGACGCGCTGAAGCACTGGAATCCTCGCCTCGCGCAACACATGCTCCACCACAGTTTCCCGCAGCCGCGAAGCGTCGTATTCCACGATCAGCCGGTTCGTTTTCTCATCGAAATGAAATTTGTGAATTCCGTACGTGTTCGCAAATTTCCCCAACGCCCGGAAATGCTCCGGCTGGAGCAGATCCTGAAGGTCGTAGGTCACGGTCATCAATGTCATGCGTGTCAGTATAGCAGGAGCCGCAAACAACTCTTATAGTTCGACGCGTCGCAGCCGAAGCGCATTGCTGATGACCGAGACGGAGCTAAACGTCATCGCCGCGCTCGCAAGAATCGGGCTGAGCAGCAATCCGAAAACCGGGTACAGCACGCCTGCCGCAATCGGTACTCCCACCGAGTTGTACGCGAACGCAAAGAAAAGATTCTGCCGGATGTTTCGCATCGTCGCACGGCTCAGCATCCGCGCCCGCGCGATTCCTCGCAGGTCGCCCTTCAGCAGGGTGATCCCCGCGCTCTCCATCGCGACGTCCGTCCCCGTACCCATCGCGATCCCCACGTCGGCCTGTGCCAGAGCCGGCGCGTCATTCACGCCATCTCCCGCCATCGCCACCACGTGACCCTCGACCTGCAATCGCTTGACGATTTCGCCCTTTCGTTCCGGCAGGACCTCCGCGTGCACATCTTCGATTCCAAGTTTTCGCGCCACAGCTTCCGCGCTCGCGCGGCTGTCGCCCGTCAGCATCACGATCCGAATTCCTTCGTGGTGCAGACGCTCGATCGCCTCCGCCGTCGTAGGTTTCACCGGATCGGAGACGCCGATCATTCCCACCACTTTTCCGTCTGAGGAGACGAACATCACCGTCTGGCCCTCGGTTTCGAGCGGCTTCGCTCGTTCCTCGAGTGCACCGAGCGGAATCCGCAATTCCGTAAACAGCGCGCGATTTCCGAGCGCCGCGCTCCTCCCGTTCACAATTCCCGTCACGCCTTTACCAGTTCGCGAATGAAAGTCCGTCAGTTCGCCCAGCTCGACGCTGCGATTTTTCGCCGCCGCGAGAGTCGCCGCCGCGAGCGGGTGCTCGCTCGCGCGTTCAAGTGTCGCCGCGATTCGCAGCACGCTCAACTCTTCCAGTTCCGCCGCTGTGAAAATGGATGTCACGCGCGGCCGCCCTTCCGTCAGCGTTCCCGTTTTGTCCACGACGAGTGTGTCAACCCTTTCGAGAATTTCGAGTGCCTCGGCGCTCTTCACGAGAATTCCCGCAAGCGCGCCGCGTCCCGTGCCCACCATGATTGCCATCGGCGTTGCGAGTCCCAATGCGCACGGACATGCAATGATTAGTACTGCAACGGCATTCAGCAGTGCATGTGCCATCCTCGGCTCCGGCCCAATCGTGGCCCATGCCGCAAACGCTACCACTGCGGCAAGCACCACCGCCGGAACGAAATATCCCGACACCCGGTCCGCCAGCTTTTGCACCGGCGCGCGGCTCCGCTGCGCCTCGCTCACCATGCGTACGATCTGCGCCAGCAGCGTTTCGCTCCCTACTCGCTCCGCTCGCATTAGAAAACTTCCCGTGCCGTTCACCGTTCCGCCCGTTACGCGGCTGCTCGCCGATTTTTCCACGGGAATCGGCTCGCCTGTCATCAACGATTCATCCACCGAGCTTTCGCCTTCTATGACAATTCCATCCACCGGAACTTTTTCGCCCGGACGCACGCGCAGTTGGTCGCCCGGCTGAATATGCTCCAGCGGAACATCCATTTCCGTCCCGTCTCCACGCACGAGCCGCGCCGATTTCGGCGACAACTTCAGCAGCGCGCGAATCGCAGCGGACGTCCGGCTGCGCGCGCGCAATTCAAGCACTTGTCCCAGCAGGACGAGCGTCGTAATCGCCGCCGCAGCTTCGAAATAAACCGGCACCTCGCCATGCATCCCCTGAAATGAAGCAGGGAACACGCCGGGGAAGAGCACCGCGATCACGCTGTAAACGTATGCAGTGCCGGTGCCGAGCGCAATCAGCGTGAACATATTCAAACTGCGATTCACGAGCGACGCCCATCCCCGCTCGAAAAATGGCCGGCCGCACCAGATCACCACCGGTGTCGCCAGCACAAACTCGATCCCCCCAATCGCGCGCATCGAAAGAAACCGCTGCACGGGCTGTCCCGGAATCAGATCCGCCATTCCGAGGACGAGCACGGGGATCGTCAGTGCCACGCTCGCCCAAAACCTTCGCGTCATCAAAACAAGTTCTGGATTCTCGTCTTCCTCAGCGATGGCTGTTCGCGGCTCGAGCGCCATCCCGCAAATCGGGCACGCGCCCGGCCCTGGCCGGACAATCTCCGGATGCATCGGGCAGGTGTACTCAATTCGCGTCGCGGGAGCGGCGGGCAATATTGGCTCAAGAGCCATTCCGCATTTCGGGCACGGTCCCGGATGATCCTGCTGCACCTCGGGATCCATGGGGCAAGTGTACGCTGCGTTTTTCGCTTCGGCCTTCGGTTGCGGTTTTGCCGCGGCAGGTGCGTGCGCGCTCTGTGGCGGAGTTTGCATCGGCGCGGCCACAGCTCGCGCCGGCGTCAATTGCACCATTTGGCTGTGCGGTTGCTGCACGTGCGCGGGAACTTCGCGCTTCAGATAATTTTCCGGTGCAGCGCGGAATTTCTCGGCGCACCCAGCGCAGCAGAAATAAAAAGTCTTTCCGCCATGCTCCGCCGTGGCCCTCGCTTTCGCCGGGTCCACCGTCATTCCGCAGACTGGATCTCGCTCCATCGCCTCGTCCTTCATCTCGCGTGCGTGTAAATCAGTCCCAGCAACTCGTCGTACATCGCGTCGGCCTGCGCGGGGCTGCCCTTGCGAATCGCCTGCGCCGCGCAATGCCGCAGATGATTCCGCATCAGCGCCCGTCCGACGGCGCGCAGCGCTTCCTGCACGGACGACACCTGCATGAGTATGTCCGCGCAGTAGCGATCCTCGGCCACCATTCGCTCGAGCCCGCGCACCTGCCCCTCGATCCGCCGCAGCCGCTTTTGATTCGCAGCCTTGATTTCCGGATCAACGCCGGCGGCTTTCCGCTTTCGGCTTTGCGTCTCGCACCCGCAAGCCGCTGCCTTCTTTCGCGTTTTCGTCTTCGTCATCGCGCTCTATACCCCCAGGGGGTATATTAGCGCGAACTCACAGAATGGTCAACTCCGGGCCTTCGTTGAAATCATCGCGTGGAATTTCCTACTTCGCCTTCAGCAGGGAATCGACGTACGCCGACATCTCCGGGCTCGTCCAATCCTGCGGGCCGACGATCTTGCGGTCGATTCGCCCGTTCCGGTCGATGACGTACGTGTCGGGGTACATCGTCGTGCCGTAATCGAGTGCGATTTTCTTAGAAGGGTCGCGATACGTTGGAAAGCTGACGTTGTAGGTCCTCAGAAAATTCTCGTACGCGGCCTGGTCTTCGTCCACGCTCACGCCCAGCACTGTGCCACCCTGCGCCGCGATTCGCTGTTGAAGCTGATTCAATGACGCGGCCTCTTCCACGCACGGCGGACACCACGTGGCCCAGAAATTCAGGAACACCACTTTTCCGCGCAGGTCCGAAAGCCGCGTCGGCTTCCCGTCGAGCGTCATTTGAAAATCAATCTCGGGGCGGCCGTGCAGGCTCCGCTCGCCCTGGCGGTACTCCGGCCTCGCGAAAAAAAAGAGCAGCGCCGCGACAAACGCTAGGACCATCCCGGTATTTAGTTTCCGTTTCAATCCTTTGTCCAAGCACCTTATAATAAAGGCATCCGCGAATCGAAAGCGAACTGTTTCGCAACCCTCCCGCGGATTGGACTCTCATTAAATTGGTCTCCGCCATCATTCCCGCTCGTAATGAGGAAGCCTCGATCGCGCGCGCTGTCGAGTCGGTCGCCGCGCAGCCCGAGATTGACGAAATCATTGTCGTCAACGATCACTCCACCGACCGCACCGCCGAAATCCTGACCGAGCTTGTGGCTCGAATTCCAAAACTGAAAATTCTTTCGCCCGGCGAATCGCCGGAGGGTTGGGTCGGCAAGAACTATGCCGTTTCGATTGGCGCCGCAATTGCCTCGGGCGACTGGCTGCTCTTCACCGACGCCGACACGTACCACTATCTTGGCTCGACGCGCCGCGCGCTCACGGATGCCGTCGATCACGACGCGGTTCTCGTTTCCTATTCGCCCGAGCAGGAAATGAAATCCTTCTGGGAGCGCGCGCTGATTCCTTTCGTCTATTGCAGGCTCGCTTCGAAATTTTCTTACGCGCGCGTCAACGATCCGGCGCAACCGGACGCCGCCGCCAACGGCCAGTTCCTGATGATCCTCCGCGACGTCTATCGCTCGGTAGGCGGGCACGCCGCGGTCGCTGGCGACGTTCTCGAAGATGTGGCCCTGGCGCAGCGCGTGAAGAAAGCCGGGTACGCGATTTATTTTACCGCGCCGATCGGGATCGTACGCACGCGAATGTATCAAACGTTTGGCGCGATGTGGGAAGGCTGGACCAAAAATCTTTATGCCCTGATGGGCGGCAGCGCGCGGCCGGTTTTGCGCGAAATGTTTTTCGCAACTTTTTTGCCGGCGCTGATCATTTTCCCGTCGTTGTTTATCGTTCCCACGAAATTATGGGACACTCCGTGGATGCTCGGCTGGTGTGTTGTTGCCTTGCTCGGCTGGCACGCGAAATACGCCCAGGAGCTTTACAAGAATCTGTTTTCACTCTCGTACATCAAATACCTGGTACCTGCTTCGTGCTTGTATGGCGCTGCCTTGCTGGCTTCCTGGTGGAAGAATTCGCGGGGAACGGTGATGTGGAAGGGAAGAGAGATCCGAGTGAGAGCCTAGATGGTCCGGGTGACGCGCAAAGTCGAATTCTCCGCTTCGCACTTTTATCACAATCCAAATTTGTCCGCCGAAGAAAACCGCCGCGTCTTCGGCAAATGCAATAATCCACATGGCCACGGCCACAATTACGTTCTCGAAGTCACGATTGCGGGCGAACCCGACCCGGCCACGGGCATGGTTCTCGATCTGAAAGAGCTGAAGGACATTCTCCAGCGCGAAATTGTGGATCGCATGGATCATCGCCATTTGAATTACGAAGTCCCCGAGCTGGCCGGACAGATTCCGACCTGCGAAAATATTTCGCGCGTCATCTGGCAGCTCCTCGCGCCGAAAATCACGAAAGGTGCGCTCGATCGCGTTCGCTTGTACGAATCGCCCGATTTGTTTGCCGACTGCACCGCCGAATGCACGAACGGAACCGGAGGCCGCGCGTGAAAATCTCTCTCACGCGGCGCTACCGTTTCGCAGCCTCGCACCGGCTTCACAGCGTGAAACTGAGCGAGGCAGAGAATCGACGCATCTACGGTAAGTGCAGCAATCCCTACGGCCACGGCCACAATTACGTCGTCGAAGTAACGGTCACTGGCCCGGTGGACCCTGCGACCGGAATGATTGCAAATCTCGGCGACCTCGATCCCTATGTCGAGAGGGAAGTGATCGAGCCGTTCGACCACAAATATTTGAATGAAGAAGTTTCTGAATTCCGCGCGATCGTTCCGACCACGGAAAATGTTTGCCGCGAGATTTTTCACCGGCTGGAATCATTTCCCGCCGCGCGACTCGAACGCATTCGCATCGAAGAGACGAGCAAAAACAGTTTTGAATACGCAGGGGAAAACGTGAGGGTCCACCTATGACGAACCGCCAAAGCACGCGCGAACCTGAAGAAATCACCATCACCGAATCCGCGGGCTCGGAAACCATTGCCGACCTCATTCGCAGGATGCTTCTGCTGATCGGCGAAGATCCCAATCGTGAAGGTCTGCGCCGCACGCCCGAGCGTTTCGAAAAGGCGCTGCGCTTTCTCACCAGCGGCTACCGCCAGGATCCCGAAAAGCTTCTCAACGGCGCCATGTTCAGCGTCTGTTACGACGAAATGGTCGTCGTGAAAGACATCGAGGTGTACAGCCTCTGCGAGCATCACCTGCTGCCTTTTTTCGGCAAGTGCCACGTCGCGTACATCCCGAGCAAAAAAGTCGTGGGCCTGAGCAAAATCGCCCGACTCGTGAACATGTACGCGCGGCGCCTGCAGATTCAGGAACGCCTCACCAGCCAGATCGCCAAAGCCATTCAGGATAAACTCAGCCCCGAAGGCGTCGGCGTCATCATCGAGGCGCGCCATCTCTGCATGGTGATGCGCGGAGTCGAAAAACAGAACTCCGCTGCGATGACCAGCGCCATGCTCGGCGCCTTCCGCGAAAACAAGCAAACTCGCGACGAATTCCTGTCTCTCATCAAAGGCGGCAAGTCGTAGCCAATCCCTTCTCGTTCTGATATCGTG
>JBAWGF010000128.1:0-12625 GCA_049592615.1 Candidatus Acidiferrales bacterium | reverse complement strand
AAATGAGCAAGTCGAAGGGCAACGTCGCGTACCCCGAACCCATCGTGAAGGTTCTCGGCAACGACGCGCTGCGCTATTACCTCCTGCGCGAAACCGTCTTCGGTCAGGACGGCAATTTCTCCCGCGAAGCCCTCATTACGCGCTACAACGCTGACTTGGCCAACGGCCTCGGCAATCTCGCCAGCCGACTACTGACAATGGTCATGAATTACTGCGGCGGGAGAATTCCTGAGTTCCCAAGCGACTTTCCGACAGCTGACGGGTTGAAGGATCCCTTGGTTCAACAAGCCCAACGGGACTTCATCGCCGAGATATGTTCCGCCTATGAGGATTATCGATTTTCGGTCGCCGCCGAGAAAGTGTGGCACGTAGTCTCGTATTACGGAGATGAGTATCTGTCTAAGCAGAAGCCATGGGCGAACGCCGACAATCCACAAGCCCGTTCGCATGTTGACGGAACTCTGTATACGGCTCTGTCGGCCCTAAGAGCTGCTGTGATACTAGCCCATCCGATAATCCCAGAGGCTACCCAGAAAATTTGGGAGCAACTCGGGCAACAGGGAAAGCTTCAGGATGTTCGAATCAACCAACTACAATGGGGCGATTTGAAGTCGGGTACTCCTATTGGAAAAGTCGAAGCTGTGTTCCCGCGAGCAGACTACAGAGAAGCATCGGAAAGGATCGAAGCGATGGAAAACGAAATTCGAAATCCGGGCAGCACGCAACCAGCCGTGCCAGCAACACCACCTTCAGCGGGAGCCGCGGCGCCTGCCGCAGCGCCGGCACCGGGCGCGAAAATCGGCATCGAGGATTTCGCCAAAGTAGAGCTTCGCGCCGGCGTCATCAAATCCGCGGAACGGATTCAGGGTGCGGACAAGCTGCTGAAAGTGATGGTGGACATCGGCGACGAAGTCCGCCAGGTGCTCGCTGGAATTGCATTGTCCTACGCGCCGGAAGACCTGGTGGGACGAAAGGTCGTTGTAGTCACGAATCTCGCACCGCGAAAAATGCGCGGCCTCGAATCAAACGGCATGCTCCTCGCCGCCGTGGTGGGCCCGGAAGGCAAGCCCGTCCTCTGCACATTTGCCGAGGACGTTGATGCAGGATCAAAGGTGAAGTGACGCGCGCCAATGCGAATCATCGACTCACACGCGCACTTGGAATTGACCATCCGACGAGGATGGTCATCCTGAGCGACGGACGGGAGCGAAGGATCTCTCTGAAAAGAGGAATAGATTGCGAATCATCGACTCACACGCGCACTTGGAATTTCCGCAATTCGACGAGGACCGCGCGGCCATGCTCGACCGCGCCCGCGCTGCGGGAGTCGAAATACTTCTCGCGATCGGCAGCGGCACAGGACCCGATCGCCTCAACGCCGCCATTCCGTTCGCGGAACAGCACGATTGGATTTACGCAACAGTGGGCATTCATCCGCACGAAGCGAAGCTTGCAGCCGAAGAGCACTTCACTCGTCTCGACGAACTCGCACACCACCCGCGCGTGATTGCGTGGGGCGAGATCGGCCTCGACTATTATTACGATCATTCGCCGCGCGAGGTGCAGCACCGAGTTTTTCGACGCCAGCTCGATCAGGCCCGGGCCGCAAAACTTCCCATCATCATTCATTGCCGCGACGCGTGGGCCGATTGCCTGGGAATGATGGAGCGCGATTGGAATTCTTCCGGCCTCGGCGGAATCTTGCACTGTTTCACTGGGACGCTCGACGATGCGAAACGCGGCCTCGACATGGGATTTATGGTTTCCTTCGCCGGAAACGTGACCTACCCGAAAATGCAGAATCTGCGCGACGTCGCGAAGGAGATTCCGCTCAACCGCCTACTCACGGAGACCGATTCGCCGTTCCTGCCGCCGCAGGGGCGCCGCGGGAAGCGCAACGAGCCTGCTTTTGTGGTGGAGGTAGCGGAAGCATTGGGTAATGTGAGAAACTTGGCGGGAATTGAGGTCGCAGCCATAGCGGGAGGGAATTTCCGTCGCTTTTTCGGGCTCAGCGCCCAGTCCATTTCGGCGCAGCCAGGGTAAATTCTTGGGATGGCTTTTGCGGTCCAAATCGCGAAAGGAATGTTCGACCTGATTCGCGAAGACCTCGCGCTGGTCGAGCAGGAAATTACTGCGCAGAACTGCGCTGCAATTCGCCCGGTATCCGAGATTTCGACTTACCTGCGCGAAGGCGGCGGCAAACGGCTCCGGCCTGCGCTGCTGCTTCTCGCGGCCGGTGCGTCCGGCTATCGCGGTCCCAGCGCGATACGGCTCGGCGCGGTGGTCGAGCTGATTCACAGCGCCACGCTGATTCACGACGACGTGATCGACGGTGCGAACACTCGCCGCGGGCGTCCGAGCGCGAATGCCCGCTGGGGAAACCACATGAGTGTCCTCGCGGGCGACTGGCTCTACATGCAATCATTCGAGATGGCGCTGCGCGAGCGCAACTTCGCAATTCTCGACATCCTGATTGATCTCACGCAAAGCATGGTCGAAGGCGAATTGCTCCAGCTCACACGGCTTGGCCGGATGGACTTGACGGAGACCGATGCGACGGAGCTTGCGTATCGCAAGACCGCATGCCTCTTCAGCGGCTGTTCGCGGCTGGGAGCGGCGCTCGGCCGGCAGCCGAAACAGATTGAAGATGCGCTCGCGGAATATGGACGCAATGCAGGCCTGGCTTTCCAGCTCGTGGACGACCTGCTCGATTTCACGGCTTCACCCGAACAACTCGGCAAACCAGTTCTCAGTGATTTGAAAGAAGGAAAGGTCACGCTGCCGCTGATTTTCGCCCTCGACGCGGAAGCGAAGCCGCCCGTAGCCGGAGATGGTAACGGGCATGTGAATGGCGACGCGCGCCGCCTTGTAGAGAAAGTTCTCGAGGAGCGCGGCTTCCTCAGTGTGCGGCCGGAGCAAATCACGAAACTAGTGCGCGAAACCGGGGCGCTCGATCGCGCCGCAAATCTTGCGCGCGAATACGTCAGCAGCGCCAAGGCCGCCTTAAGCGAATTGCCCGACACGGAATACCGCCGCGTGCTTCTCGCGGTCCCCGATTTTATCCTCGCCCGCGAAAATTAAATTTCGCGATGTTTTTTCAGTAGTGAAATCTCCAGCGAACTTGCGCGATGAATTGCCGCGGCTCGTTGAAATGCGTTCCGCCGAAGGTATTGCTCGTGTCGAGCAGGTATCGCGTGTCGCTCACGTTCAGTGCGGTAAACGAAAGCGAAAGTTTTTCGCCGAGATTCTTTCCGATGGAGAAATCAAACGTCGTGTGGCCTGCGAGATGATCGGGCCCATCGCCGTTCAGGAAGCCCGAGCCGTAATTTATGTTTCCCGTCGTCCAGCTGCGCCATGGCAACTGCATGTCGTAGCCGATGCTGAGCGTGTCCCGTTGATCGTGGTCGAGGAAAAAATATCCTTCACCGGGCGGCTCGAAATCCGTAAGGCCTCCGGTGACGGCTCCGGCTCCTTCCGCGTATTGATGCGAGTATGAAAGGTGCAAGCGAGCGCGGTGGTAAATCTGCGGCGACCGAAGAGTCGCTTCCCAGGCGTGGATGCGAGCGCGATCGATCGTGAGCGGGAAAAATATGTTGGAATTGCCGAGCACATCGTGGTCGAGGAAATTCCGCGCCGTGGTGTGGAAGTAATCCGTATCCAGCAGCCAGCCGCGGAAGGGAATCGCCAGGCCAACTTCCCATTGCTCATCACGTTCGCCGCGCAACGGAAGAAAACCGAAGCCCTGGTTGAGCGCGAGGTCCAGGAGTGGTCCGGAAATCGTATCGAGCGGCGGCGCCTGATAATAGCGGCCGTAGAATCCGCGCAGCGTCCAATTCACTTTGGGGATTTGAATCGCGACCCCCACGCGCGGGTCCGCCGAATTCTCGCTCACCGATCCGCCGAAGTGCGTCAGCCGGACGCCGCCGTTGAGTGTGAGCCAGGACGTCGGTTTGTACTGGTATTCGACGAAAATCGCCTGAAGATTTCCCCACAGAATTTCGCGCTGCGAAAGCGAAAGCCCGCTGCCGTCATTCGCAGTCAACCCAAAGAACGAATTATCGTGCTGCCCGTAAACGTACAAGCCAGTCCGCAAACTGTTCTTACCCTTCACCCAAGAGAGCGAAGTTTGCAGCCCCGCGTAGTTCGATGCGCGGTCATCCTGTGGAGTGATTGGAAAATCGTTGGGGCCGCCGTCGAAATGCGCACTGTTGTAATGATAGAAGGGAGAAACGGTGAGCACGGCGCCGGGATCGAGAGTTCGTACCCAGGAGAAGTTCAGGAACGCGTCGGCTTCGTTGTCTGCGTCACGAAGGTTATTTGGATCCGGGTTGGCAACATTTGGCACCTGATAGAAATCGTGACGCAACGAGCCGACGAAACGAAGCTGATCGTTCGGCGTGACATTGAACATAAACGATCCGAAACCGCCGACGCCGTCGCCGAGATCGTGAAACACTTGCGATACGGGAGTTTCGAGGCCGTAATCGGAGCGATTTGCATTGACGCTCGCATAGTAGGCGAATCGCTGCGTGTGACCGCCGAAGCTGATGTCGCTGTTCGTCTGATTGAAACTGCCGTAGGTAACGAGGAGCTCGGCTTCGTTGTCGCGTTCGAATCCGGTGCGCGGCACGACGTTGAAAACTCCGTAGGTGCGATCGCCGTAGTCTGCCGCGTATCCGCCGCGCTGCACTTCAAGATAATCCACATCCTTCGGATCGAATTGGGGCCCCACGTTGCTTGCAATGCTTGTGTTCGGCACGGGCACTCCGTCCACAAGCCAAGTGACCTGATGCCCGCCGCGGATGTGGAGCTGGTCGTGGACCATGTACGCACCGGGAACATAATCCGTTATCATCGCGAGGCTGTTTGTCCGGGTTGCGCCGGGGGTCTGCGCGATGTCCGAGCGGCTGACGAGTGTCTGCGTCGTGGAGGACGATGCATCCACTTCTTCCGACTGCAGCTCGGCAGATACCTGCACGCTTTGGCTCACGCTAGTGATCTGCAATTGAAAATGAAGCATGGGGGTGCTGTTCGAATCCACAACGATTCGCTGTTCGATGGTGCGAAAATCTGATTTAGATATTTGCAGGACGTATTCGCCGATTGGGACGGCGTCGAATTCGAATGACCCGTCCTGACCGGTTTGCGACGCGCGCGACCAGTCCGATGTGGCGGATCGCAACTTCACGTCAACTCCCGCAATCGGGCGGTGTTGTGGATCGTGGACAATTCCGCGAATGTTTCCGAAGATCGTCGCGTTTGCGAGCGCGCAAAAAAACAACAGTGCTGCAATGAAAATGAAAAATCGAAACTCCCGCATGTATGCCTCCGTTCAGATTTGAATTTTCAAAACTTCGGAACGAGGGTTACAGGCGCGGAGGTTCGAAGGGAGTCGAGAGAAAACCAGAGAGCGGCAATTCAAATATCGCTGAAAGAATTCGACGCGAGGCCGCGGGCGCAAACATTTTTGCACCTGACAACGGCATTGCCGGAACTACGGGTGAGTTGAATCCGAAATCCACAGAGTGCCGGTTGGATTTCATTGAGCAGAATAGCTGGTGTCCCGCATCGCCGTGATGGCACGACATCGATTCCGTAGCAGCGTTCGGACCGGAATTCTGCGACGAGGCTGCATGATGCCCATGCGGAAGGCAACAGAATCCGTCGCACTCCGGGGTCGTGTCTACCCCACTGCGCGCGAGGAGCGCGAGTGGGGTGGCCAGCAGCGCAACAATCACGAGAATGGCGTGGGTACGACGCATCGACGAATAAGGTATCACACTCTCGCAACCCGTGGCAGTGACTCCGCACATTGCGTTCGCAAAAAGTTCGCGGTACGCTCGACTTATTGTGTTGCCATTCAAACTGATTTACGACGATCGCTATGACTTGCACCTCGGTCCGCACGTTTTCCCGTCGCAGAAATACCGCCTCGTGTACGAGCGCCTCCTCGCCGAAGGGATTGCGGAGCCGCAGGACATCCTTTCACCCGAACCCGCAACGGATGAGGATGTCTTGCGCGTTCACTCTCAGGAATATTTTTATAAGCTGAAGACGGGGACTCTTTCGCACACGGACATCATGCGGCTCGAAATTCCGTATTCAAAGGAACTGATGGATGCCTGCTGGCTCGCAGCCGGTGGCTCGATTCTCGCGGGGCGTCGCGCGCTCGCGGACGGGTGGGCGGCAAGCATCGGCGGCGGTTTTCATCACGCTTACCCGGACCACGGCGAAGGATTTTGCGTGTTGCACGACGTGGCCATCGCCATCCGCCGGCTTCAGTTCGATCGTGCGATCGAAACTGCAATGATTGTGGACACGGACGTCCATCAAGGCAACGGCACGGCCGCTATTTTTGGCGGCGACGGCACCGTCTTCACCATCTCGATTCATCAGGAAAGTAATTATCCGTTCCCGAAACCGCCGTCAACAATCGACATCGACCTGCCGGACGGCATTGGCGACGCGGATTATCTCGCGATACTCGAAAGACACTTGCACCGCGCGTTCGATGAATTCTCGCCGCAAATACTGTTCTACATCGGCGGCGCCGATCCCTACTGTGAAGACCAGTTGGGGGGACTCGCACTTACGGTGGAAGGTCTGGCGCGCCGCGACCGCCTTGTTTTCGACTATGCAAGGAGGCACCAGGTTCCAGTGGCCATCACTCTTGCAGGGGGCTACGCGCGGCACATAGAAGATACGGTGAAGATCCACATCGGAACAATACTTGCCGCGCGTGACGCGGCCCGGCGCGCGATGCCGTCGGCGCCACCCGTGACGCTTTGAGTCAGTTGAAGTCGATTGCTACTTTGAGGAACTCAGAGCCGCTCGAACGGCGACGGTCAGCGCTTCCGCGAAACCCTCACCCAGCCCGCCGGTGCGATATGCAATCCTTCCGTGGTGATCCAGAATCAGGACCGTGGGCAGGGTCGTCACGCTCATGAAATCGTCAAGCCCGTCCGCAAAGTAAATCGGACCGTCCCACTTCTCGTGCGCGACAAATGGTGCGACCAGCGATTCGTCCTCGTCCGTGTTGACGGCAAGGAAGACAGCGTCCGGATCAACTGCGAAATTCTTCGCCACTTGAATGAATTGCGGTTCCATTTCGCGGCAGGGCCCGCACCACGTGGCCCAGAAACTCAGGACCACGATTTTTCCCCGAAAGGGCGCGAGCGGCACGAGAGTGCCGTCGAGCCGCCGCAGGACGAACGCAAAAGGCTCTTTGGCGTCTTTGTTCCGCGTGGCCGGATTCGCGTTGACGGGTGGCGCCGCAAGGTGGTCATACGTTACGAGAATCTGCGCGCCCAAACCGTTTTCGGTACCGTACACTTTTCGCCAGACGTTGCCGAGCTTCATCCGCACTTCACGGCGGTCCACTTTTCCCCCGGGCCCGCTCGGAGGCAGCACGAAGGCGAGCGCGTAATCCTCGATCGCGGTGGCGGAATCGTTTCTCATTTCCGCGATTTCGCCGAGGAGTTCCGCGGAGCCGGCATTTGGGTGGATGGAATAGCTCGTTTGCAGGTCCTTCGTTGCGGCAGGAATGTTTCGTTGCGCCTTCTCGATTTGTCCGAGCAGATAATAGAGTCCGGAGCGGAGTTGATTCTGGTGGTCCTGCCACTCTGCGAGTGAAGCGCGTGCAGGCCTTTCATCGGGCGGAGATTTCTCGACGCGGTCGAGAACCCGTGTTACGTAGCCGGCCGCGCGAACCAGGCTGGCATCGTCACCCTGTTGCTGGAGTAAATTCACTGCGAGCAGAATCATCTCGGAATCGTCCGGGCGAAGTGCGATCAGCCGCTCAGCATATTCAATCGCGCAGGGATTGTCGTGGATCTGCTGGCACGATTCCACCAATGCGCGGTAAATGCCCGCTTTTCGCGGGGAGTCGGGAAATCGTGCGAGGTACGCTTTTAAATTGCGCATGAGCGCGGCGCGGTCGTTGCCTGCCCCCGCCAGCGCTTTTTGCAATTCCGTTTCGGCTTCCACGTCTTTCTTGGAGATTGCATCCGAAGATGCCCTGGATGGCTGAGGAATGGGAGGGTGATCCTGGGGCAGCGCTGGGGGGCACCACGCAAGGAAAGTGGCGATGCAGAATGCGAAGTGGACCCGCCGCATGATGAATCATTCTAACGCGAAAAGTTGCAGGAAGAGGTTTTCAATCGCGGAGACTGAGCCTAGTGGAGTGCGATGTTGCCTGATGCAGTAGCGATTTCGACGCGCGCCTTACCGTCGCCAAGGCGCGCCCGCAATTCGCGTTTGCCGGTTGTTCCTTCCATGACAATGGGGATGGCTGCATTGATTTCGCCGGAACTGGTCCGCGCATACAGCCGGAAACTCGCGGACTGCGGGACATGCAGAGCTACGTTTCCGGATGTCGTGTGAAAATCCCAGTAGTTCGAACTTCCCGGGTTGCCTTCGACGGTGATGTCGCCGGATGCGGCGCTCAGGCGGAGGTCCGTGGAAGCTCCGTTGATTGTGATCCTGCCGCTCCCCGTGCTCGCGGCGACCGCATCACCGGGTTGCACGATTTGGATCGTGCCCGATCCGGTCTGCAGGCGGATTTCTCCGTGGACTGAGTTCAATTTGACGTCGCCCGATCCGGCGGTGGCTTCCACCAGGCCTCGGATATTCGACAACTGAATCTCGCCGCTTCCCGCGCGTACCTGAACATCCCCGCCGATACCCGATCCCGTAATGTTTCCAGAACCGACCGTGAAATTCGCAGGCCCACGAATGCCATTGACGTCCAAATCACCCGAGCCATTCACAGCGCGAATCTGTGTTTCCGCCGGGACCTGGACCACATAGTCCACCACAAAATTTCCAACGCGCCCTCCGACGCCGCCGACGCGAATAAGCGCGCCATCCTGTGCGACTGGGGGATTCGCTTCGAGCTCCCGGATTCGGCGCTGACTGCTTTCCTGAGACCATGACCGCACGCGAATTTCGCCATGAATGCGCACTTCACCCGCCTGCCCCACGGTGACGCGCGATTCTCCGCTGCCGTTCGTCAATTCGAGCCGCACCGGGCCGCTCACCTTGAATGTGCGGTCGAAAGTTCCATTCACGGTCGATCGCGATCGGCAGCCGGCGAGCGCAACCGCAGCAAGAGCGGCCAACGCAAGAAATCCGAGTTTGTTTGGTCGTGTCATCTTCAATCGCCGGAAGCGCCGCGTTACCGCCCGCGAAGCCTTCCTATCAAAAATATACGAAGAAGCGCAACCGGAAGTTCCGTTGAAGCTCCTTCTGAAAATTTGAGTTCATTTTGATTTCAACTGGGCGTTGAGAGAGCCTTGACGGTAGCCTTCAAGATCTATGGTCACGTATTCAAACCCAGTTTGTTTTACGCCCGCGGCAATGCGCGCCGCCATTTCCGGCTCGAGCCCGCGCGAAAGCTCGTCGGGCGCGAGTTCGATGCGCGCGAGCTCGCCGTGCGCACGCACGCGAAATTGCCCAAAGCCCAGGTCGCGCAGCGCTGCTTCCGCCCGCTCGATTTTGCCGAGAAGCTCCCGAGTGACAGGCGTGCCGTAGGGAACGCGCGAGGAGAGACATGCCGAAGCGGGGCGGTTCCACGTCGGCAAGTCCGCTTCACGCGAAAGAAAGCGAATCTCTGCTTTATGAAGTTGGGCGTCGAGCAGCGGCGCGAGAATCTTGTGTTCGCGGGCAGCGCGATGGCCGGGTCGAAAGTCGTGCGTGTCGTCGGTGTTGATGCCATAGGCGATGGCGCCGACCCTTCGCTCGCGCGCGAGGGCTTCCATCCGGTCAAACAGCTCGTCCTTGCAGTGATAGCAGCGATCCGCGCCGTTCGAGACGTAAAGCGGGTTTTCAAATTCCTGCGTCTCGATGAACTCGTGACGAACGCCGGTTGCGCGCACGAACAATTCGGTCTGCTCGCGATCGAATTGTGAAAAGCTGGCGGAAAGCGCCGTGACCGCAATGGCGCGGGCGCCAATCGCGGAATGCGCCGCCCACGCGAGGTAGGCGGAATCCGCACCGCCTGAAAACGCGATGAGGAGGGAATCGAGCACACCCAAGGATTTGAGGAGGCGGGCCTGTTTTTCAAATGCGGCAGTTTCGTCGATGGCTCTTGCCGCGGCAACGGCTGATGAGGATGAAGTTGTTTCCATGTGCCCGGCAGTATAACTCGGATTGCGATTGATTACTGGAAGTCGAGCATTACGTCCACAGTCCCAATGTTGGATTTTTTTTCGAGATAGCGACCGATCTTGTCGTAGTGAACGGGCACCCCCATGAAAGCCTGCTTGATGCCGTCCGACAGGAATTGTTCGTAAATGCTTTCGTCGAAGACCGCGCCCGGCGCAATGTTCCACGCTTTGCGAATTCGGCGCTCGGCTTCAATCGAGAGTCCGGTGAGAACGAGATTGCCCATGTGATATTGCGGGCCTTCGGCGATCTTGACCGAATAAGCGACACGTGCGGCCTTGTCGTCGAACTGCGTCGCAAGAGTCAAAGTGGCGTCGAGGTAACCGCGCCGCGCATAGGCGTCGCGGACATGCTCCCACGTGGATTTAATTTTGATTCCGTCGGCGACCTCGCCCGGTTTCAGTTCAACGAACTTGTCGAGTTCACCGGAGGGGATCGTCAAGTTTCCGGTCCAGCTCACCCCGCTCCATGAATAGGGAGGGCCGGGATCGATTGGAGCGATGACGACGACCGTGTCGGGCAGCGGCTTGTTTGGATTGCCCTGGAATCGCGCCTGCGGGCGTCCGAACTGCACTCGAAGAAATGCGTGGCGGAAATATACCGGGCGAACCTGCTCGATCTCAAAAAGGTCGATGGCGCTGCGCGAAAATGGTTTTCCCACAAGATCGGAGAGGCGGTCCTGAATGCCGCGATCGTTCTTTGCGAGGTCATCCGAGAATTGGACGCCCTCAACTTTTAGTCCCGCACCCTCGATTCGAAATTGCTGGGTGCGCTGGTCGCTTCCCGGCGAGAGGATGAGTGTGTGCGAGACGTTTGCATGCACGCCGCGCGTCTCGAGAAGTTTTTCGAGCGCGCTCGTCATCGCATCGAGAATCGTTCCGTGTTCCGGTGCGGTGCCGTCAAAAAGGACGACCGAGGTTTTGAGCGCGTCGGTGATTTCTTCATCGGTGAACCAGGGGAAATCGTCGAACGCAACCGGAACGGAGGGTGCATCGGTCACCTGGTATTCGACTTTGACGCCCGATTCGATGCTCGTGAATCGAAACTGCACCGTTGCGAAGGACCCGAGTGCGGCGAGACGGTCGGCGCCGGCCTGGAGATCATCGCGCGTGAGATCGCTTCCAGGATGCAACCCCGTCGCCGCGGCGATCTGCCCGGACGTGAAATGATTCGATCCCGAGACGGTGACGGAAACAAGTTTTGCGGTACCAGACTTTGCGGTTTGCGCAGTCGCGTGCATGCCCAGCGAGAGGAAAAGCGCGATCGCGGCCACGGCTACGGAAGCGAGCCGGGGAACTGTCATGTTCTTCCGCCGGCATGGAAATTCGTTGAACGTTTGGTCGTGCCGCAATGACCGCATGTCAGGGATAGCTTATTCGACGGTGACGGACTTCGCAAGATTGCGGGGCTGGTCGACGTCGCAACCGCGCCGCACGGCGATGTGATAGGCGAGAAGCTGCAGCGGGACAATTTCCAGGATCGGAGAGAGAAGCTCGGGCGCGGGCGGCACCTCGATGATGTGATTGGAAGTGTCGCGCGCGAGACGGTCGCCTTCGGTGACGACGGAGATCACGATACCGTCACGAGCTTTCACTTCTTGAAGATTCGAAACTGTTTTCTCGTAGCGCGTCATGGACGCTGGGTCGGACTCATCGCGCGTGGCGATCACGACGACCGGCAGATTCTCGTCAATCAATGCATTTGGCCCATGCTTCATTTCGCCCGCAGGATATCCCTCGGCATGGATGTAGGAAATTTCCTTCAGCTTGAGCGCGCCTTCGAGTGCGATTGGATAATGGATTCCCCGACCGAGGTAGAGAAAATCGGTGTGGCGGAAGAATTGGCGGCTCAACTCTTCGAGCGCGGCATCGCGCTGCAAGATGCTTTCGATTTTGTGGGGGATGCGTGTCAACTCCTGCATCAGATGTTGGGCCACAGACGGCGTGAGCTTGCCGCGCACCTGCGCGAGATAAAGCGCCGTCAGCATCAGTGCGGTGAGCTGACCGGTGAAAGCTTTGGTGGAAGCGACGCCAATTTCCGGCCCGGCGTGCGTATAAATCGTACCATTGGCCTCGCGCGTCAGCATCGAACCGACGACGTTGCAGATTCCGAGAACTTTGGCGCCTTTTTGGCGCGCTTCCCGCTCCGCCGCCAGCGTGTCCGCAGTTTCGCCCGACTGGCTTATGGCAATCACGAGCGTACGCTTGTGGATGATGGGGTCGCGGTAGCGAAATTCGCTTCCGTAATCCACCTCCACCGGAATCTGCGCCAGGCGCTCGATCATGAATTTGCCGGCGAGGCCCGCATGCCAGCTCGTCCCGCAAGCGATGATTTTTACGTTATCAAAATTCCGGAATTCCTCTTCGGTGATGTCCATCTCGTCGAGGAATACTTTTCCGGTTTCCTGGGAAATGCGGCCGAGCAGGGTATCGCGCACGGCGCGCGGCTGCTCGAAAATTTC
>JBAWGF010000127.1:0-2491 GCA_049592615.1 Candidatus Acidiferrales bacterium | reverse complement strand
GTACTGCGAAGAAATTTCTCCCTATCCTGCGAAATCTTGATGCCCGCGCGCTCGATCTGTGCTGCGGGACCGGCGATCTAGCGTTTGCCATCGACCTCGAGCGAGAAAAGGCCATGTGTTATGCGGCAGGAGCGCGCCCACAGATGATCGGGAGCGATTTTGTCGAGCCGATGCTTGTCCGCGCAAAAGAGAAAGCACGCCGTGGCCGGCACGCCGTGACTTTCGTCCGGGCCGACACTTTGAATCTTCCGTTCGCGGATGCGAGCTTCGACCTCGTGACAACCGCTTTCGGATTTCGCAATCTTGCGAACTACGAGGGTGGCCTTCGCGAAATCGCAAGAGTCCTTCGGCCGGGCGGGGAAGTCGGAATTCTGGAATTTTCGGAGCCGCAGGGCGGCGTGATGGCCGGTCTGTTCCGATTTTATTTTCGGCGAGTTCTACCGCGCATCGGCGCTGCAATCTCAGGCAATCGCGATGCGTACTCGTACCTTCCGGGCTCAGTCGCGAAATTCCCGTCTCCAACCGAGCTGGCATCCCTGATGGAGACTACCGGCTTCCGCGATGTTCAGTTCGATTCCTGGAATTTCGGCAGCGTCTTGCTGCATTCCGCCCGCCGCAAATAAGGTCTGGGGCTGTCATCCCGAGCCCAGCCGCGTGTTTCGCGGATGGGAGTGAGGGATCTGCTTCTTCTTGAGTGTTACTCAGTTCTCGAGTCCCAAACTTCGAATTTTGTGCAGAAGCGTCTTGTAGGAGACGCCGAGTTTTTCCGCCGCCCGCGTTTTATTCCACTTCGATTCGCGCAGCGCATTCTGAATCTTGAATCGTTCGACGTGCGTCACCGCGCGCTGCGAGACTTCTTCGAGCGGCCCTTCCCAAAGAAATTGGCTTTCGAGCATTCCATCGGGAAGCTCTTCGGCAGTGGGCCTCGCGGCGGGCAATTGCAGCGCGCGCACGTCGAGCTTTGTCCCGTTCGCAAGAATCGCAGCGCGCTCGATGGCGTTCTGCAATTCGCGCACGTTCCCCGGCCATGAATACGTCCGCAGCCGCGCGTGCGCCTCTTTCGTCAATTCCAGCGCGGGCTTGCGAAATTCACGGCGAAATCTTTCAAGAAAATGCTCGGCCAGCAGCAGAACGTCGTCGCCGCGGTCGCGCAACGGCGGAATCGTGATGGGCACCGCCGAAATACGAAAGAACAGGTCTTCACGAAACGTTTTGTCCGCCACGGCAGCGTGCAGGTCCTTGTTCGTGGCCGTCAGGATTCGCACGTTGACTTCGATTTCCTGCGTTCCGCCCACGCGCTCGAATCGCTTTTCTTCGAGCACCCGCAGCAGCTTGCTCTGAATCGCAAGCGGCAACTCGCCGATTTCGTCGAGAAACAGCGTGCCCCGGTGCGACAGTTCCAGTTTTCCGATCTTCCGAGCCCCCGCGCCCGTGTAAGCCCCGCGTTCGTGCCCGAACAATTCGTTTTCGACCAAGCCTTCGGGAATCGCGGCACAATTGAGCGCGACGAATGGAAGCCCGGCACGCGAGCTCAAATGGTGAATCGCACGCGCGAACAGTTCTTTCCCCGTGCCGCTTTCGCCCAATAGCAGCACGGTTGAATCCGTCGCGGCCACCCGCTGCGTCATCTGGCTTGCGTCCTTCATCGACGGATGCTCGCCCACGATTCGCGGAAATCCGTACCGCGCCGCATATTCCTCGCGCAGCAGCAGATTCTCGCGGAGGAGTTCCTGCTGCTTCGCCGCGCGTTCGAGGAGCAATTTCAGATGATCGAGGTCGAGTGGCTTCTGTATGAAATCGAAGGCGCCCTCTTTCATCGCCGTGACTGCCTCTTCCACCGACCCGTACGCCGTCATGAGGATTACGGGGAGCGTCGGCTCCACGCGCTTCGCTTCGCGAAGAACATCAATGCCTGAATTGCCGGGAAGCTTCAGGTCGGTAAGCACGGCGAGGTAGCGGCGGCTGCGGACCTTTTCGATCGCAGAATTCCCGTCGGGCGCCTCATCGACTGAATAGCCCGAGCGTTCGAGCGCCTTGTGGAGCATCGCTCGCAGCTCGATTTTATCTTCGACGAGGAGAACTGGTTCCATGCTTGGTCAGTTAGCGTGCCCAGCCGGTGTCGCCGCCTGCTTTGCGAAGATCATCTTCGGCATCGGAGATGGCTTGTTTGTCCGCTTCGATCGCTTTTTTCTTCGCCTCGATCTTGGCGGTCTTGTCGTTGATGTCTTTGCGGGTCAATTGCTGCTGCATGGCTTTGACAGGATCGCTGTAGTTCTGAACATCGAGCACGCTCAGCTCGCGCTGCATCACTTCGAGTTCCTGCTCATCCTGCGCCAGCTTGCGCCGGAGGGCTGCAAACTTATCGCGCCACGCCTTCTCCTCGTTGCTTCCCGCCTGCGCATCGGCGGGAGCTGTTGTGGCTTCGCCCGAACCCGAAGCATTTTCGCCGGAAGCCGCAGCCGGGCTTTCTCCAACGGTCGAGACGCCGCCC
>JBAWGF010000126.1:0-1676 GCA_049592615.1 Candidatus Acidiferrales bacterium | reverse complement strand
CGCTTTTTCTCCTTCGCTTTAGGCGGTTTTTTTTGGGAAAAAAAGATCGCGGCAAAGATGCACCAGGAAGAGATCACGGTATAGAAGACAATCTGCGCGATTTTGTCGGAGTGGGATTCCATTATTTGTTGTTACGTGGGAGAACAGAGAAAGTATCAGCTCTTCGCCCTCTATAAATTCTTTCGGAACGACTTCTGCGTCTTCGTATGCTCGTAGCCGTTACGCTCGTAGAAGGCATGTGCGCGTTCCCGAATCACATTCGAGCGCACGCCGGCGTGCTTGCATCCTTTCTCTCGTCCCCACTGCTCGGCTCGTTCCAGCAGTCGCTTGCCGATGCCGTGCGACCGGAACACATCGCCTACGACGAATCCGCTGATTTCCATATGCGCGTCCACTTCCACCGTCCGCGAGACAAAAACGCCGACCCAGCCCGCAAGCGTTCCGTCGGGCATCTGCGCAACGAACACAGCAATTTCGTTCGAATTTTTCATCCCCTCCATTCGATTGCGGATTTCCTGCGCCGTTGACGGATACCCGAGCTGCCGGGAAAGTTCTGCAATCTGGGCGCAGTCCTCGGGCCTCGCAGCACGAATCGTGCCTCCGAATTGGGGCGCTGCCGCGTTCATCATTGCATCCTCTTATGGCTCCAGCGCCTTCTTCAAAATCGCGATTTGTCCCGCGTGATAGAGATCGTGTTGCACGAGGCCGTGGAGCAGCACATAGAAGGATTCCTTATCTCCCGGGACTCGATCGTCCAGTTGGTCGTCGCGCAGCAATTCGACCGCACGGCGCAGCTTTGCTCGGCACTCCTTGAGATTCTCAAGCGAACGCTCCCAGCCGACTTCATTAACTTCCCACACGCCCGGCCAATCCATTTCCGGGGTGACATCCACTTTTTCACCGCTCAGCCGGTGCTGCACGATGTTGTTCCACGCCGTGACGTGATTCACCAGCTCCCATATCGAGTGTGCCTTCCCGATCGGGCGCGTCGCCGCGCTCTCTGCGTCAACACCTTCGAGCAGTTGCATCAGCGACGGCCCGTGCCAGGCCTCGCCGGAAAACGCGCGGTCCATCTGATCGAGAATTCTTCGGATTTCGCTCATCTCGCCTTTCCTCGCAGAAGCGTAGTGCAACTTCACCCATCAGGCAAGCGGAGTCGCCCGATTTTCCCACTCGCCTCTGTTGTTTGACGTTTGCTGTGGAGCGATGTTTAGAAAACCTTGTCGGAATCGAGGAGAATCGTCACCGGCCCGTCGTTCACCAGCTCGACCGACATGTGCGCTTGAAACACGCCGGTCTCGATAGCCACTCCCAGAGCCTTTACGGCACGGACAAATTCCTCGTAGAGCGCCTTGCCCTGTTCAGGAGCGGCTGCCTGAATAAAGCTGGGACGCCGCTGCCCGCGCGCATCTCCATAAAGCGTGAACTGCGAGACTGCAAGCACCGCGCCGCCCGCATCGAGCAGTGAGCGGTTCATTTTCCCCTGGTCGTCATTGAAGATTCGCAGGTTCACAACTTTTTCGGCCATCGACGAAGCCGTGGCCGGTTTGTCCTCGCGCCCAACCGCAACGAGAACCACCAGCCCCGCCCTGATTTCCCCGGTGACGCGCCCGTCCACTGCCACGCGTGCCCGGCTCACACGCTGCACGACTGCACGCATGAAATCCTTCCCGTCC
>JBAWGF010000125.1:0-8671 GCA_049592615.1 Candidatus Acidiferrales bacterium | reverse complement strand
GATCGGCTTTGTGTCCTCCGCTTTCGCCGTCTCAAGGCTTTCGATGTCCTGATACGTGAAGATCGAAATCTTCTGCGCCCTGCCATCCTCCGTAATCGTGAATTGCTCCGGCCTCAATCCCTTGACCGGTTTACCGGATTTGTCCGTGACCTCCACGTCGATCCGCACCAGGTCCGAGGATGCGCGAATCGCGGGAGATTGCTTCGGCCGAGCCGCTTGCGGCTGCTCCGCGGGCGCTGGGACTCGAATCGGCGGAGGCGTGGATTGCTGCTGCCCTGCCGCAAGAACCAAACTCATCGAAAGGACTGCCACAAAAAGCGCCGTGAGCATTCCGTTCGCGATGTATCTCATCAGAAATTAAACCTCATCATCACGTCCATCGTACGCATGGAACCCGCGCCCGTCACGCGCCCGAATGTCGTGGAACCGAACGTCGTTGAGAGCCCGTTGAAATTCACTGCGTTCAGCACGTTCTGGACTTCCCAGCGCGCCTCCAGCCGGTGCGGGCGGTCCCGGTTGGCCCCGAAACGGAATGCTTTGGCTACCGAAATATTCCAATTAAACGAGCAGGGCCCTTCAATCGAGCCGCGGCGCTCGTCGCCGAAAGCTCCGGCGGCGGGAACTGCAAACGCGTTGACGTTGAAAAATGCGGTGGACGCTCCGCCGCAAATTCCCACATTCGGGTTCGCAATCATGTCCGCGCGCTCCGAGAAATTCGACCCGGTGCCGGAATTATTCGCCGCGCTCCCGCCGAGCAGAGCCGTGACCGGTGTTCCCGTCTGCCACGTAAAAATGTTGCTGACCCTCCAATTGCTGAGAACGTGTTCGGCCCAGCCATGTGTGGCATAGCGATGCCGCTCGCCGAATGGCAGCTCGTACAACGAGATGATGCGGAGCTGATGCCGCACATCGAACGAGGACAGCCCGTATTCTGCCGTGAAATTGTTGTCCTGCTGCACGACGGTGGGCGACGTCCCGCCGATCGAGCTTGCGTCGTCGAGCGATTTTGCATACGTGTAAATCGTCATGAAGAACAGGCCGTTCGTGAAGCGATGGATCAGCCGCACCTGAAGCGCGTTGTAGATCGAATTCCCGCCGGACTGGTCGTACAGGAAACTGTTTGCATTGGGGATTGTGAAATTGTTCTGCGTGTCGAGCTGGCTCGTGCCCGTCGGCGCGCGATTTGGCGCGCGCAGCAGATCGAGATCGGTGCCTTTCGTTCCCGTGTAAGTCAGAGTGAGCGTCCAATTCTTGCTCAGCGTCGTTTCGTCCGAAAGCATCCAGATCTGCGCGTATCCGTCGCGGTAGAAGGGATTCACGGCTGTCGTGTTCAAGATTCTCCCTGCTCCGGACGGTTGCGCCGCAACGCAAACTCCGTTCGTCGTCATCGAGGCGGCCACGGGAAAGCCATTTTCGAGCGTCAGAAAATTCGGACCCGTCGTCAAATTGGTCTGCGCTTGATTGCACGGCGGCTGGTAGGCGAGGTAGTTCGTCGCGAGCGTGTTGTAGATCGACTCGTTGTAGAAAATCGAATATCCCGCGCGCAGGACTGTCTTCGGTTTGCCCAGCGGCTGCCATGCGAATCCGATTCGCGGCGCCAGGTTTCCGTAGTCTCCATGCACCAGAGCGCGAGGGAAAGCGCCGCTGAATGGTCCCGTCTCGCCTGCCGTCACTTGCGCGACGGCGGTCGCGGCCGCGTTCATATCCAGATTCGCAATATTGTTGAACAGCTCCACTGGCGGCGTCACCGCTTCGTAGCGAAGTCCGAACTGCAAAGTGAATTTCGTGTTCACGCGAAAATCGTCCTGTGCGTAACCGATGAAATCCCAGCTCCGGAAGTACGTGTTCGGATTTCCGAACCGCGCCGTCGTTTGATAAGGAAATCCGAGCAGAAAATCGGCAAAGTCGCTGCCGGTGCCTGCGACCGGATTGCCGCTCGCATCCAACTGGCTCGTCATCAATCCTGTGAAACTGAATTGCCCGCGCGGAATCGGACCGCTGTCCGTGTTGAGTTGAATGCGCCGCACTTCCCCGCCGAATTTCATCGTGTGCTTGTTGTGAACGTAGGTCAGATTGTCGGAGATGCGCCACGTCTCGTTGCGCGTGAGATTCGGCACCGGATCGTTGAAGCCCGAAAAACTCGTCAAGCGCACGGCGGGAAATCCATCGTTGATTGGATCGTTTGAGATTCCTGTGATTCCCACGTTTCCGGCGATGTCGTTCACGAACGCGTTGTCGCTCAAAACTCTAATCCGGCTCCGGCTGAAGTTCAGATGCGTGTCGTTCACCAGCCGCGGCGTCCAGTTTTGCGTTAGCCCGAGATCGACGTTTTGATTGCGCGTGGCCTGCGTGCCGGCGATGTCCGCAAAATTGCCGAGCGTATTCTGAAGCGATCCGCTGTAGTTGTATCCCACCGACACGTTGAATTTCGCGTTGATGGTGTGCAGCACGTGCACGTTCAGATTGTTGCTGTTCTGCGGCGTCGCGGCCTGCAGCAGAAAATTGAAAGGCTCGCCGGGCAGATTGATTGCCGGATTCGGCAGCGGAATAAATGCCAGCAGCTTATTGGCCGCGCTGTCGATCATCCCTGTCGGAATTGCATTGTTCATGAACTGCGTGCGCGGGCCCGTGGGGTCGCCGAGATTTGAAAGCGGATTGTAGATCGGTGTGGTGAGCGCGCCGAAATTGCCGCCGCGCTCGTCCATCGTCGGCACGACCGAGAATGTGTTGACGGGGTTCGTTCTCTTTTCGTGCTGGTAGTTGATGAAGAAATACGTTTTGTCGCTTCCGTTGTAAACGTGCGGGATCTTCATCGGCCCGCCGATATTGAATCCCGCGCGCTCGTCGTAGTGCGAAACTTTCGGAAATTCGTTTCCCGTGATCGAAAAGGGCCGCGCGTCCCAGATCGAATTCTGAAATTGATCGTAGATGCCGAAGCGAATTCGATTCACCTGCTGGCGAATCATTCGTCCGCCACCGCCGGGGCCGCCCGGCCCGCCAAATCCACCGCCGCCGCCCGGTCCTCCTCGTCCCCCGCCGCCAAATCCGCCCGGTCCACCTTGCCCTCCGGGCCCGCCCGGAACACCGGGCGCTCCGGGTGCGAGTCCGCCGGGACCTCCCGGCCCTCCGAATCCACCAAATCCTCCCGGCCCATTCGAGGAAAAGCTTTGACCTACTGTGCCCTGCAACAAAAACGAATCGGATGACGCTGCGGAGCCGCCGCCAAGTCCGCCCGACAGAGACGGTGCCTGCTGCGAGCCGGCATTCGCTGTCGAAGCATTTTCCTCGCCTTGCGCGCCGGCTTCGCCTGTCAACTCCGTCTGCTGAAATCCCCCCGTGGCCATGCCCTGTCGAATCGCATTCGTAACGCCCGCGGGTAACTGTCCTCCTCTTCCTCCATTGCGGCCGCGCGCGCCCGCGCCAGTTGCCCCGGGAGTGTTCGAAGCATTCGGCGCGGCGTTCTGCCCGCCGCCGGGTGCAGCCGGTTTTTCCGCTCCCGCAGCGGCCGCCTTCGACGCCGCTTTCTCGGCTTCCGTAGAAAGCTCGGCAAGCGTCGCAACCCTGAGAACGAGTGCGATGGGAGCGTTCGCGGCCGTTGGAATCTGAATTTCAATTGACGATCGAACGAACCCAAGCTGGCTTGCTTCGGCGCGGTAGTGTCCCGGCGGGAGAGAGGGAAACTCGAATTTTCCGGATTCGTCCGTCCAACTGATCCAGCTTTTGTTGGTTTCCGTATTGGTCAGCCGTACCGTCGCGCCCGGTACCGCGACTTCCTCGGCGGTGCGCACGGTGCCTGTTGTCGGCAGGCCCGTTGTTTGCGCCTCTTGCGCGAAACTCGCAGACGCAAATGTGCAGATGAATGCGAGGCAATGAAGGATCACCTTCCGCGTCGTGCATCCCGGGATCATTTTTTCAATCAGCGGAATCATCATGCAGCCAGCTCATCTTTTGACGCCACGGCAGCGCGGTGAGTTACGCCCAAAGAGGCTGGTCGTAACAGCGTATGAAATATACCCGGAGCCTCGGAAAGCTGCGGATTTGGCGGCCCGGCCCGTTCCACAAGAATGGTTAAGTGGCTGTCTCCCATCCCCAAGTTCATGGATCGGGCCAGACCATGGAGGAGGTTTCGTTCTTACTGACTGGACTCCCCGCTACTTTTTACGGGATCGTAAACGAAGCGGAACGTGACCGGCTGATTGAAACGAGGATTGTCGATTCGAGTTGTGACATTCAGTTGCTTGCCGTCGGAAGATAGTTCATACGTGCGCGTCGTCTTTCCGCGCCGTTCGTCCTGCGTAGTTACAACAAATTGGCTTCCCTGCCACTGGCCCACGGGGGCAGAAGCTGTGGCTTCGTTCGTGGAATTCGATTTGGATTGATCGTCCGCGAGATACACGGCGAGCAGGCGCCCGGATGCACCTGTAATCTTCGTGGACGCTTCGGTCTGCTCGATTGTGAGCTTCGAATAATCCTCTGTCATGCTGCTGCCGCCCTGCCGGCGCCCACCCGACCCACCGTAACCTCCGCGGCCGCCTCCGCCCATGCCGCCGCGGCCTCCCATACCACCTCCGCCGCCCATCCCGCCGCCACCTCGCCCGCCTGAATTTCCGCCTGCCTGCTGCATTGCCTTGCGCGGGTCATCGCTCTCGTCTTTGTTCCGCTTCCACGTACCAGCAATCTTTACTTTGGATTTCGAATCAGCAGTCTGCGCTGGTGCTTGCGGCGGAGCATCCGCGGGTGCATGAGCGGGCAGTGGGCCAGGAGGAGCCTGCGCCGCCGCCCTGCCGGCAGGCCAGAAGAGCAGCACTGCGCCGCACGAAGCCAGGAACAATCGAAGCGACAACGAACGGCAGAATCTGCGTTGAGTACTCATGACACCTTCATCCCCCTGCACGACATCGTTTCGAAACGGCGTCACTTCGCTGTTTACATCCATTATTCCGTTTTCGAGGCCGCAGAGTTCCACGAACTTCACTCTAATGATGCGTGGATTCGCTGCTGAGGTGCCCGGTGGCGTGAACGTCCACGTCCACCGAGTCGTTGACGTGTAGCAGCCACGTGCTGGGATTCTTGAGTCCCCACTGCGCGTAGGGCACGGAGAAGTGTGCGTTCGCCTGCAACTCGTTGCCGGCGCTGACATGGACATTCAACGTCAGCGTCATCTCGTGGTCCTGACCGTGAAGCCGGAAGACACCCGCGACTTGCATTTGAGAATTCCCCTCGGGCGCGAGCGTGCCCTGCACGTGGTTGGGAGTGAAAATAATCTCGCGATATTTTTCGCTCTCCAGCACCTCCGCGTTCATCTTTTTGTCGCGGCCCTTGTTTTCGCTGTCGCCGCTCATCGCGTCCACCACGATCGTGCCGCTGGCTTTTCCGTTTGCGGGATCAAAGCGAATCTGCGCTGTCTTCAGCTTGAACGTTCCCTCCACGGTATGCATCGTGGCGCCCAGCGTGAACGCGATTTTCGTTCGCCCCGGATCGAGATTCACGACGGTCTCCTGCGCATGCAGCGCGGGGACAAATGAAAAAAGGCAAATTGTCGCGAGCGAGACGCATGTGCGTCCGGGCATGTGGAGTCGTGATTCGCGGGACCGGCTCGAATTCATCGCTAAGCTCGCAGGACTTGCCACCCGAGGCCGAACACTTCGCTCACCTTCAATCCGTCTGCGGTAATTTCACCCGTGTGAATGGAGACCACCTGCGAAAACAACCCGGGATTGCCGGCAAACAAGCGGAGTGCTTTCCGTCGAAGCCACGCGTTTTCGCCCAGCAGAAGTAAAGCCTTTGTGACGCGCGCGGGCATCTTCGTAATTCTTCGGTGCGCCGATTTGTAGTACGACAAATCCTCCCGCGCAAACGCCTCCGCCAGATGAAGCGCCTGCTGGAAAGCGAGGCTCATTCCCTGCCCCGCAATTCCATCCACCGTGAAAGAGGCATCGCCGACGAGTGCCACGCGGCCTCGGACGACCGCGCGCGCCTTGCTCAAGGCTGTCACTGTGCCGACCTCGGCGGATGTCGGTTTCGCGCCGCGGAGGCGCTCCTCGATCTCTGGAAAAAGTCCAACCGCTCGATCGAGTCGCAATTGAGGGTCGCTCGTAAGAAAAGCGACGCAAACTTCCTCGGGCCCGGTGGGAGTGACGAACATCTGGCAACGCTCGCCCCAGTACACTTCGACGAAATCGGTCCACGGTGAAATCGAAAAGTGGCGGCGAAATCCGAATCGCGAACGAACCGCGCGGCGCGACTCCAGGCCCGCCCATTTCCTCACGCTCGAGCGCGAGCCGTCCGCGCCCACAATCCATTTGCACGGAATATTTTCGCCGTTCACACGCGCGCCATCCGAATTCAGGCCAAAAACCCGCGCACCCCAGTGGAATGTAACGCCTACTTCGGCAGCTCGATCGAGAAGGAGTTGATGCAACGATGTCCGGCGCATCCCGTAGGCCATTCCCCGCGGAATCGTCGCGCGCACCGAAGACTCTTCGTCCGCGAATGAAATCCCGGCGAGCGGATAGGCGATACCCGGATGCACATCGATTCCGAGGGTGCGAAGCGCTGAAACGGCTTCGGGCAGAAGTCCTTCACCGCACGGCTTGTCGAGGGGAGGCTTTCGGGAATCAGCAACCGTGACCTGAAGTCCGGCCATGCGGGATGCGATGGCCGTGGCAACACCCGCCGGCCCCGCACCCACAATCAGCACATCGGCCCGCATCGTCGCTGTCTCCTTCCGCGCGTTACCAGCGCAAAAGGACCAGCTCCGAGCAGAACCCCGGCCCCATTGCGGCGAGAATACTCAACGATCCAGGCGCTGGGCGCCGGTGCGAGTAAACATCCTCCAATACTAAGAGGACGGAAGTGGACGAAATGTTGCCAACCTTTCTCAAACAATCCCAGGATGCGGCGAGTTCCTTTGCCGTCACGCCCAGCGCCGTCGCAGTCGCTTCGAGGACTTTGGGGCCACCCGTATGCATGACCCAGCTCTTGATATCGCACCGCTTGAGTTTGTTTTCCGCGAGAAACTCGTCCACGTCCGCGCCGAGATGTTTCATGACGGTATCGGGAACTTCCGGCGAGAGGACAATCGTGAACCCTTTTTCGGAAATGTCCCAGCCCATCACCCGTTCCGTGTCCGGATAAAAGATCGACTTCGTGCCGAGGATTTCGGGGCCGTCGGATGGGCAATCGTCGCCGACGACGATAGTTGCAGCCGCGCCATCGCCGAAAAGCAGCGCGGAGATCAAATGCGCCATGGATAGGTCTTCGCGTTGCAACGTCAGCGAACACAACTCAACCGATAAGAGCGCCGCCGCCTGGTCCGGATAGGCGCGCACGTAATCGGCCGCGCGGGAAATTCCTGCGGCTCCTGCAACGCAGCCGAGCCCGAAGATCGGGATGCGCTTCAGATTCGTCGAAAGCCCCATCTTATTGATCAGCCGGGCGTCGAGAGACGGCGCCGCGATTCCCGTGATCGACACGGTGAACAATGCGCTCAAATCTTCCGGTTCCATTCCCGCCTTCACGAGCGCGCGGCAGAGAGCCTTTTCTCCCAGATCGAGCGCGTGCTCGATCCATGAGTTGTTCGCTTCGCCCCATGTACCCATGGTCTCGTAAAACGGAATTGGATTCACCGTAAAGCGCCCATCCACCTGCATGCTTTCGTCGAGCCGGTCCAGAATGCCCGTGTTGGGCAACTGCTGCTGCCAATAATTCTTCAACGCCTCCACGAGGAACTCCTGCTTGTGGTAGTGCTGGGGGAAGGCGCTTGCAACACTGGCAATTCTCATGAGCGCAAATCTCCTGGTCGATGCAGTTGTATTCCCGGTTGAAGCTCGAGGCTCCCGGGAACTGGCTATGAAAGAGCGCTCGTATTCTATGCCCAGTCGCTCGAATTGTTCACAGCTTGTTTTGCAAGAACCCCGGGCGGAAGTTCAGGTGGAGTCTTGCGAGCGCGTATCCCCCGGGTACGAATTTGCAAGGCCTCGGTAAATGTAAATACCACAGAATAACGAGACTGCAAGCAACAAAATCTCATTTCGATTCTGGAATCAAATAGCGCGGTGAAAGGACGCGCGGATTACTTATGTTTTGTGGAAGCGGGCAAACAACAAAAACTCCGCCGTTTCAAAAATAATTCGATTGTGAATCTTGCATGCGGAAGAAAGAGGCCCCGGGCTTGTGGGGGTGCAAGCCCGGGGTGGGGGGTTGAGGGACGGTTGGGCCGGTAAATTCGTTCGAGCGATTCGGCGGCTAATAATTCCAGCGGCGCAAAACCATCATCGCCCGGAAAACCAACTGAACGACCAAAACCACAATCGTGTCGCGCAGAATTTCGAGCCGCGCGCGCATCGTGCCTTCCTCCATCGTTTCGGGGAAAGGCATCGTCGCTTCTACTGCCCTTGCTTCAGGCTTCCAACCATTGTTGGCCAGCGCGCTCATGCCGGTCCCCTAGTTCAAAACGTACACAGGGTTGTCGTGCTCGACTGCCAAAACCATTGACTTGAAAATGTCCACGTCCCAGCTATCCGCGATCCGCAACCGAACGATTTCGTTTGTCTCGGAAACCAGTCGCCCGCGCAGCGGCACCCGCAGATTCCCTGCAAGGACCCGAAGAACCACCGGTTGACCCATCCAGACTGCGTAGCCACCTTCCATGGTGTCCCCCTCCTCAGTG
>JBAWGF010000124.1:0-3824 GCA_049592615.1 Candidatus Acidiferrales bacterium | reverse complement strand
GGCGACGAAGATCGTTCCCTGTATTTTGCGAGGGACTCTCCCGGGAGAATTATCGGAATGTGAGCATCGCCCGGCGCAGAGTCGGTCGGGTGTTCTTCAACCGTGCGCGGCGAAGCGTATTTCGAAGACGGCAATTCGCGGCCGTAGCGGCGATCGCCTCCGCGTCCACCACCGCCGGGTCTGCCACCTCGACCACCGCGTCCTCCGCGGCGGCCAAAATCGCGACCTCCACGGCCGCGGTTGTCATAACGACCGCGGTTGGGAGCGTCGCCCGAAGGCGCCATAGTCGATGGCGGCGCCATGGGGCGCGACATTGGAATAGGAGCCGGTGGAGCGGGCGGCTCGATACCTGCGATCGGCGTGGAATCGACATCGCCGGGCTCGAGAGCGGGAGCGGCGCCGACACTCGGCGCAAACACTTGTCCGCCCTGATCCTCCATTTTCTGAACTTTGTCCTCGACGGTGGTGACAATGTGATCGAATTCTTCGATGTCTTCGAGGAAGTCGCTGACGTAGAGGAAGGCGTCGCCGTCGAGGCCGATATCGACGAAGGCCGATTGCATGCCAGGCAGCACGCGAGTGACACGGCCTTTGTAAATGCTTCCGACTAACGCAAACTCTTTTTCCCTCTCAACGTAATACTCGCAGAGCTGACCTTCTTCCATAATGGCGACCCGCGTCTCGTGCGGGCTCGCCGAAATAACCATTTCCTTCGACATAGAAACTCCTCATGGCGCATCGATCCGCGGCGGCGCGCGCCCTCGCGCGCGCACGGCTGGCGTGTGGGAAGGCAGTGCCTTCCAGTTGCCACGGCGGGCCGCTCAAAAGGGAACTCTTTCTGAGTTTGATTGTTTCCGTCACTCGATGCGTCCCTAACTTCAAATTGGTTTCCGGCCGCAATGCGCGTCCGCGGCGCGGACAAGAAATGATTCGAGGGTCAGTTGACGAACCGTCGCATGCGCACGTTCATCACCAGGCCCAAAGCCAAAAACACGAAAGCGGTTGACGATCCTCCATAGCTCATCAGCGGCAGGGGAATGCCGGTGACCGGCATGTATCCGATCACCATCGAAGCGTTGACCAGAACGTGGAAACCCAGGATGGCGGTGACTCCCATGACGACGTACATCCCGGCACGATCTTTCGCTTTCTGCGCGTTGTCCACGAGCCGCAGAATCAAACCCAGGTACAACAACAAGACGATACAAACTCCGATGAAACCTTGCTCTTCCGCGAGCGCAGCCAGGATGAAGTCCGAGTATCGGACGGGAACGAATCCCAGCTGATTCTGGCTGCCCTTGCTGAATCCTTTGCCCCAAAATCCACCTGAACCAACGGCAATTTCGGACTGCAGAATCTGATAGCCGGCACCCCGCGGGTTTTCCTCGGGATGGAGGAATGTCGCGATGCGCTGTTGCTGGTAAGGCTTCAGGTGATTCCGCATGTGCCAGCCGACGGGTATCAATAACCCGATCAGGACCAGCCCTGCGGCCCAGTGCTTCCAATCAATACCAGCGAGAAACGCTCCTACGAGTGCAACCGGGACCAAAACCATCGCGGTTCCCAGATCGGGCTGAATCAGAATCAAGCCCACTGGAATGCCGGTAAGAACTGCAACCTTAGCCAAATCTACAAAAGCCAGCCGGTCGGTGCGTACTTCGCTAAAGTAACGGGCCAGCACGATGATTATAATCAACTTCATGAGCTCTGACACCTGCAAATTCACCCCACCTCCCAGCGCGACCCAGCGACGCGCTCCGAAGCGTGAATGGCCGATGGCCAGGACAACCAGAAGAATCCCCACGCCGAAGAGATAGAGGGCGGGAGCCTGATCCATCAAGGTGTGGTAATCAATCAGGGCAATCAGCAACATGCCGGCGACGCCGAGGCCGATCCAGAGCAGTTGCCTCCACTGCATGCCGACCATGGCGCTCGCGTGGGTGGAAGAATAAATCTCGAGGACGCCGAGGCCGCTGATGGCGGCGACAATCGCGAGCAAAATCCAATCGAAATCCTGAACGCGGGGTCGGTCTTTCATGGCCTCTGCGCTCCCACGGTCGCCACCAGCGGGCGTGCGGCTTCCGGATGGTCGGGACCAGCTGCGTCGGCCTGCTGCTGCATACGCGCATTCTTCTTGTCGTAGTACGCCTTCACGATGTCCCGCGCGATCGGTCCGGCCACCGCCCCACCATGTTCGCCGCCCTGGACGAGGACGGAAACCACGATTTCCGGGTTTCGCCGCGGCGCGTACCCCACAAACCAGGCGTTGTCTTTGAATTCCTTCTGCTTGCCCATGCGATTGCGCACGTCGTAACCGATCACCTGTGCGCTGCCCGATTTTCCGCAGAACTCGATGTTCTGGAGTTTCGCGCCCGCGGCTGTGCCGCCCTCGTTGACCACGCCGTACATTCCCTGCGTGACTTTCTCGACCGTGTCTTCGGAAATCGCGAAACGGTCAATGCGCGGATTCGCGAAGCTCTTCAGCAAATGCGGCTGCGCGAAAACTCCTCCGCTGGCGACGCCCGCAATCATTCGCGCGAGTTGAATCGGCGTGGTGGTCACAGCGCCCTGTCCGACCGACACGGAAATCGTTTCGCCGGCGTACCACTTGCGATGGAAGACGCGCTCAACCCAATCCTCCGAGGGCACGAGGCCCGTTTCTTCGCCCGGCAAATCGATGCCGGTGCGATGGCCGAGGCCGAGCGAGTTCGCGTAGTAGGAGATGCGGTCGATGCCGAGCAGCTTGCCCACGTTGTAGAAGTAGATGTCGCAGGACTGCACGATGGCTTTGTGAAAATCCACGATGCCGTGCCCAGCAGTCTTGCCGAAGACGTGGCATTTGAACATACGTCCGTAAAACGTAGCGTAGCCGGGGCAGTATGCGGTCATGGTCTCGGGAATGGCCTTCGATTCGAGCATCGCGGTGGCCATGACGATCTTGAAGACGGAGCCGGGAGCGAGCTGGGCCTGGATCGAGCGATCGAGCAGCGGCGTTTCCGGGTCGGTATTGAGCTTTTCCCATTCCTCGGGCGGGACGCGAATGGCGAAGTCGTTGGGGTCGAAAGTCGGGTGGCTCAGGATCGCAAGGATTTCGCCGGTGCGCGGATCCATCACCACCACCGACCCTTCCTTGCCCGCCATGCCCGCTTCGGCGACAGCTTGCAAATCGTAGTCAATCGTCAATTGAATCGGCTTGCCGGGAATCGCCTCGACGTTGTCGAGCGTGCGCATCACTTTGCCGACGTTGTTGACGACAACGCGGCGCATTCCGTCCGACCCTTCGAGCACTTCGTTGTATTGCCGCTCGAGTCCCGCTTTGCCGACGATGTCGCCCGGGCGGTAGTGGCCGTCGCTCTGCTCGAGCTGCTGCGCGGAGACTTCACCAACGTAACCGATGGCGTTCGCGAGCATAGAGCCGTGCGAATAGCGCCGGCGCTGGACCATCATGAGTTCGAGCATCGGCAGGTCGGCGCGGTGCGATTCCACGAAAGCGATGTCCGCCACGCTGGCCGCCGGCTTGATGATGACCGGGAGAAATTTTGGTTCATTCTTCGCGGCTTCGAGCTGCGCTTGCAGGTCTTCCTTGCTGATCCCGAGGCCGTCTTCGATTTGCCCGAAACTTTTTTCGAGCGCCTTCATGTCGTCGCGCAGCAGAAGAATGCTGAAGGAAGGATAGCTGTCCACCAGGACGCGGCCCTCGCGGTCGAGCATGGCTCCGCGCGGCGCGATGATGGAAATCGAGCGCACGCGATTGCGTTCCGCCAGGTCGGCAAAATGGCCCGACTGGACGACTTGCAATTTCCAGAAACCGACCAGGAGAATTA
>JBAWGF010000123.1:0-1797 GCA_049592615.1 Candidatus Acidiferrales bacterium | reverse complement strand
GTCTATGACCGTTCCCCAGGACTCGAAATAGCGCCTGATGATGTCCGTGTTGTTTGGGCAGCTGGAGAAACAAAGTGTGGTGTTACGATCTGGGGCAAAATGCGCGGCATCATAGATCTCGCAAGCGGTCGTGAAGGCAGAGTCTGGATTGAGACGCGAGAGACTCCTGGAATCAGCGACCAGGAGTGGCTTAACGGGTTCGAGTCGCCGATTTCCAATGCAACGTCCCGGCCATCTGAGTAGATAGCTGGCGGGTGGCGTCGCCTTCAAGATTGAATTTCGTGGGCCTTTCCCATCGCGGTTTACGAGGGGTGGGAGCTTGATTTTCGGCGGGGGCGTGGAATCGCGGCGAAGTGTACGCGGGCGGGAAGCATCTCGCGACCCTTCGACTCCGCTCAGGGCAGGCGTACAGCGGCGGCGTAAGTGGCACGACGTACTTCATCCAGGCGGACTGGCTCGGCACCCTTCGACTTCGCTCAGGGCAGGCCGAGCGCGCGCGGAGCACGGTGACGGGCGCTTCCGGAACTATCAGCGCACCAACTGACGAAGGGCTGCCCGGCAGCGCGAACCAGAGTTCGTCAGGTCGTCCATTCGCAAGCCCTTACTACTGGGCGCCATTCACCCTGATCGGAAACTGGAAATAGAAAGGCCGAGTGAAGTTGGTTGGGCGGGGATCAGATCTCTCGCAATCTAAATGGTGCCGGGGGGCAGAGTTGAACTGCCTACGCCGGCCTTTTCAGGGCCGCGCTCTACCGGTGAGCTACCCCGGCACCGGGAGAAACGAAGATTTTACGGGCGCGATGCAAATGTGTCAACGAAACTCGGATCGCAACGAAGAAAAAGAGGAGAGGCGCGTATGCGTCAGCGCTTGTCGAGTTCGCGATCCACGAGCGCTTGCACGATGGGGCGGAGAAATTCTTTCGTGACGATGTCCATTACCTGCGGCTGCATGCGGTCCAGGATGCGCGCGACGACGGCTTCGATCAGCGCGGGGTCCGGTGTTTTTGTTGCCGGCTCTTCCGGGGAATTGGAAGCGCCGGAGGAAGCCGCAGTGGCAGCGCCCGATCCCTCGGCCGACTTAGCCGCGTCCGCGTCCGCGTTGGCCAGGGCCAGCTTGCGCGCCTCGACTTGCACCTGGGCGGTGATCGCTGCCCAGGCCTGCGTGGAAGGTATCCCGAATCCAGCGGATTCCCCCGAAGGAATCTCCGCGGCGATTAGCTTCGATTCCGAAAGAGCGAGCTCCGCCGGCTTGCTCTCGGCCTCAGGTGCATCCGCAATTGGCGGGGCAATTTCGTGCAACCCCGACGCGATGACGAGGTCCGGATCCGGCGGCGGCGTTGCGTCCGCGACAGGCTCAGTGGCCTTCGCATCTTTACTTGTCGCCGCATGCATGGGCGCAAGTTCCGACTTCGCAGGCGGCGCTGGATCCGCAACCACGGCCGAAGCTTCAGGCGCATCTTCCTCCAACGCCTCCGGCATCGGAACGATTTCTTCTTCAGGCGTCACAGCAGGCGGCGGGGGAGCCGAGGCCATCCAATCGAGCGGCGTGGCGGCCAATTCAGGCGCTCGCGCCGAGGAAACAGTCAGCCGCGTCTGCATGGCGGGGTCAAGCTGGATGCGTCCGGAATCAACCACGCTTGCACCAGATTCTTGCGGCTCGTCGCGCACCAGCTCAAGCGGGCTGTCCGTCCGCGCGGCCTCCACCGGCTGCGCAGGCTGAACAGGTTTGGGCGGCGCTATGACCGGCGTCGGCTTCACAGGCTCGGCCGCTTCCGCGGGCCCGGCAGTGCGAAGCAT
>JBAWGF010000122.1:0-16021 GCA_049592615.1 Candidatus Acidiferrales bacterium | reverse complement strand
ACCCGCCTATGTATTCAGCGGGCCGTAACCTGGTTTTACCAGGATGGGTTTCCCCATTCGGAAATCCCCGGATCAAAGCCTGCTTGCGGCTCCCCGAGGCTTATCGCAGCTTGCCACGTCCTTCGTCGTCTGTTGGCGCCAAGGCATCCACCGTACGCCCTTAGTAGCTTGACCATAAAACTTACCCAACACGTCCCGGTCCGGTCAGGATCGAGACCCTGAAACAACGGGATGAAGAGTCTTGCGTCTCTTCATTCGCTGCCGCGGGGTTGCGCCGTGTGATCTTTCGCCAGACAACGGCTGGGAACACACGAACGCGGTCGTGGGGGCAAGTTCGCCTTTCCACATTGCGCTACTCTCGAGCAAAAATTTGCGGTTTGTTGCGCTACGCGAACCTTGAAATTCGCGTAACACAATGCCTACTTCCTTCAGTTGTCAAAGATCGATCGTTCCGTTCATCAACTTCCGATCGGAACGTCTCCGCTCCCGGCGGAGCGCGAATTCGGTTTGGAGCCGAAGTCGCGGGAAATAAAAAACCCGGCGTCGAGCGCCGGGCGAGTCCGTCCATTCCCTGGGCCGCCTCGTTCGTCCGCGGCCTCTAGGACGGATATGCTCGATGCTCGATTTCTTTCTACCCGGTGTTCGTAACCAACCTCACCTCGTGAGAAGAAGGCAGACCCGGTTCGCCAGCAGGCTCCCCAGCGAATCAGGGTTCCGCCAACATCAGGAAAGTATATCAAGTTCCGGAATTTCGTCAAGTTTATCTCATTTATTTTTACGCGCCTTCGAGGCATCCCACTGTGAATTTCACTGTGCGCTGTGGAAATCCAATTCCTCCGCGTGACAAGCTGCGCCAAGGACTCCCAAATCTCGATAGCAATGGGCTGAATCGAGGCGGCTCGATATGCCGCGTAAAGGAACCGACGAGCGGCCAAAAATCAGCACGAATACGGCAAAACTTCCTCCGTCAAGAATGGCTCTTTACAAGCCTCGCTGATCGATGATCCATCGCAATTCGCCCTGCCTCGTCGATGATTCCGTGCAAGCGCATCCACGAACCCGGTTTGCATTTCGAAGAAGTGGATTTGATCGCGCAAACACGCCCGTCTCCAGCTCTGAGGCAAGCCAAGAATTTGAGGCCGCGAGGGCCGGAGCCGACAGAAGAATGCCGGTGTTGAAAAAATAAACACACGGTGAATAAGTCAACGGTAGCTGGTGGGCGCGCTGCGGAACCGGCGAAGGCCTATCTGATGGGTGGCAAAGGACATTGCCCGCCCCGCTTCTCCCGCTGGACATTGGCGGCCCATTTGCATATACATACGCGGTGCCCACGGGCGCCAGCACAAGATAAGTTCAAAACGACAGAGGAGACACTCCATGGCAACGAAGAAAACGTCAAGGCGTTTGAAGAAGGGTAAGAAGATGGAGAGCAAGAAGAATCTGTACGTACCCCTGAAGATCAAGCTCGCGTAGTCGCGGAAGAGAAATTGAGGGCTGTCAGCCGCGAGTTGACAGCCCTTTCTTTTTTCATCGGAGTCTCGAATGCCAACCTCGCGCACCCATTCCCACCGCATTGATCCACCCGTTTCTCGGTTCCGGTTGTTGATTGGCCGCTCGCGCATCCACCATTTTGGCGTCTTCGCGCGGGAAGCAATCCCTCCCAGAAAGGTCGTCATTGAATACACGGGGGATCGAATCAATTACGAGGAGGCACGGCGTCGCTATGTGCGAGCCGGCAGGCCCGATCGGATAATTCTTGCTCGCCTGAACCGTTACTGGATCATTGATGGAACGAATGGGAATGGAGCGCAGTTCATCAATCACAGTTGCGAGCCGAATCTTTACCCCCAGCGAAGAGACGGACACCTTTTCTTATGCAGCCAGAGGCGGATTCGCAAGGGCGATGAGCTTACATTCGACTACAATCTGCACCGGCGTGTCGGAAAAACACCGTGCCATTGCGGGGCATCCAAATGCCGCGGCGAAATGAATCGCCCTCCAGGAATGGTTCAACGCCGCAAACCGCGGAGGAGCTGATCCAACCTGCTTTCGAACCTGATGCACCGAAGTTGTGTGCACAGACGTCGCATTTCGGGAGGGCCTTGAAAGGGAGGCCTGCACACTTGTGACCAGCCAGCGTGACATTGTCGGAACTCTCGAAAGTGTCGGCACCAAAGGGGGCCAACTCGTGCTTCGGGGCTGGGTACTAGCTTTCGACCCTATCACTGGATTTCGTGTTTCCGTTGGGCACGCACGACTGGCCAGGGTGTCTTGGAGATACGGTCTTCACAACCGAAACGCGAAGACCAATGTGGGCATGTCGAAATGCGGATTTGAACTTCGCGCCCCGCTGGAGAACGCCGCAAGAAACGAAATTCTCGATTCTCTGATCACTGTCACCCCGCTGATCAATGGTCGGGGGAACGTGTCGCTCTTCGCAATCGCGAAGCCGTCCCTACCGATGCCAAGAAAGCGCGACTGGCCTCTTGTCGGATTGAACTTCCTGCCAGAGGCGTGCGTCGGTCTAGGGTTGCTCGTTAACGAAGCTCGGCTTGGGCGCGACGAGTCCGTGCTCGACATTGGGTGTGGCTTCGGCAGGATGGCTTATGTTCTAAGCTACTATTTGTCGCCGACCTGCCGATACGAAGGGCTTGAACCAGTTGGGCGATGGGTCCGCTGGAACAGGAGGATTCTCGGCTCTCGATTTCGCAACTTTCGATTTACCGAACTTCCGGTACGTAACTCCGTTTACAACACCAAAGGTAAATTGAAGGCGACAAGCGTTCGCTTTCCATATCCGGACGCTACTTTCGACCTGGCCTTCGCCACTTCCGTGTTTCAACACAACCAGGCCGCTGTCGTGCGTCATTATTTGAGCGAGATCGCGCGAGTGCTGCGTCCGGGGGGTCGATCCCTGATAACATGCTTTCTACTCGATGCGAAGCCGCCGCGGCGTCCATTCGAGAATGGTTCTTCCTCGTTTCCCTATGCTCTCAAAGATTGCTGGACCGTAAATCCCGACCTGCCTGAGACAGGAATCGCATTTCTCGAGAGCGATTTTCGCGGATGGGCTGCCGACAACGATCTCTCCGTCCTGCGAAAGTTGAGCGGCAGCTGGCAGGGCCCCGGCCGGTCAAACCTCTACCAGGACATGCTCATTTTGAAAAAGCCAGGTGCAGTCCGTCGGGCCTCACGCGTAGTCTAAGGCCCGCTCCTCCAGAAGGAATTTGAGAACCTTGCGAAAAGCGGGCCGGAATGAAGGCTGCGAGTTTCGTCGCCCGACTTTCGGGTTGGCTTCCAGCGCACAAACACGGCCACGGCTCAGAGACCGAAGCAAGTTCATGAGATCGCGATCGTGGGCGACGACAATTGAGCGGCCGTTCGTGCAGACGACGAGATCACCGTTTAACTTCTTGTACAGGATGGGCGATTCAGAATTGGCGCGGAGCTTCCTACCGAGTCGGAGCGGGGAGCGGCCACCTGCCAGCGGTACCAGGGTGAAACCGTAGCCTGTGATTCGCTCCATCCACTCGCGCATCAAGCGTCGCGTCAATCGCCCCGGCTGGCCTTCGACGCGTTTCGCCGTGGAGGCAATCTGCGGCGGCACACGCCGAGGCGAAAAAGGGATCGAGGCAAGGGGGTCGTCCTCCTGCCCGAGGATTTCGTGCGACCACAATTCGAAAGTGCGCGCCACGGCCAAGAAGATCGAAGAACCATAATAGAGGCCCACTGACAAAGAGCTGGCAGACCGGCCGTCGGATTCTGCGATATGCCAGTAGCTCGATGGCCAATAAATAATGTCTCCGGCCTTGCCTTCGAGGCAGATCGATCGTTTGAGGTGATGCTTATAAGGCTCCGGCCCTTTTCTTGGGGAAGCGCTCCGAATGGCATTTGCCGGCCATGCTCGAATGCGCTTCGTGCCATCCACAACAAAGCAAAAAACCTCGGCGGAGTCGCGATGTACGCCTGCGGGCGTTTGCCGGTAATTTCCGGAGAACAGATCGATTTCTGCATGCGGCGGCACTCCCGCAATTTCATAAAGACCTTTGAGAAACTGCCGGAGGCGGCAGAAAAAATTCCACCCGAGTTCGACCTGGAAATCGGTCACATTGATCGCGAATTCCTCATTTATTCCGGCACGTTTCAGCCTTGCGTGGTAGCGTTCGAGCGAGACGTCTTTCGCGCGCGGAAGCCAGCGATCCAGGTCTTTCGGCATCACGAACCGCCGTTTACCGATGAGCAGTGTGTGATCGTCTGTTGGTTCGCCAAGGCGTTGGCCTGCCTTAATGACTGCCTGGAAAACTTCCGGGGGAGTAACGATGGAGTTTCGAAACGGGGCCCGGATGACAGTCGGTTTCTGCTTCCAGCATCTCTTCGTAAAGCCGTGCCAGAATTTTTTGTCGAGCGAAAAATCCGAATTCATTGCCGTTCTGCGCCCTCCGGGAATCCTGCGAAGACAGCAGCCTACCAGACACTGCTAGGGTCTATCCACTTCGATGGAGTTTCTCCGCAGTCGGGGCAGTAGAAAGCTCGTTTGCAAATGCCTATTGCCATACCATGTCCGCTACGATGATCTTGTTCGCCGCATCGGCCTCCCGCGGCCACTGAAGTAAGGAAATCAGAGGGCGCTCCCTCCCCATTGCCGTGGAGCGAGACGTTTTAGCCAACTGCGAATTTCTGCGATAATTTGAGTGCGCGCGAGGAGGACTTCTTTGGCAGCTACTCACTCATCGAACAAATTGACTACGGCCGTTGTCACCGGCGGGACAGACGGGCTCGGCCGCGCGGCATCCGTGATGCTTGCCGAACGCGGTTACCGCGTTTTCGCCGGGGGACGAAGTGCGGAGCGGCGCGCGGAGATCGATCAACTCGGGCGCGAGCGCAAGCTGGCGCTCGAAGCGATCGAGCTCGACGTCTGCGATGATGGCTCCGTCGATCGCGCCGTAGCGGAAATCGAGCGGCGCGCCGGGCCCGTGGACATTCTCGTCAACAACGCGGGCATCGCCATCGCCGCCGCGATGGAAGAAATTTCGCTCGCCGATCTGCGCAAACAATTCGAAACGAATCTGTTCGGCGTGGTTCGCATCACGCAGCGCGTTCTGCCGGAAATGCGCCGGCGCCGCCGGGGGCGCATTATCAATATGAGTTCGATCGGAGGCAAGATTTCGCAACCGCTCTTCGGCCCCTACAGCGCGAGCAAACACGCGCTCGAAGCCGTGAGCGACGCGATGCGCCTCGAACTTTATCCCTTCAACATTTTTGTCGTGCTCATCGAACCCGGCTACATCCCCACAAGCATGAACCGCACGGCCGCGGAGCTTTCCTCGGTGTATGCGAAAGGCGCCGAGCAAAGTCCTTATCGGGGCATCTATCAGGGATTTCTCAACACCTGGGAGAAGACGAAAAAGACTTCGCACTATGTGCCGGAAGATTGCGCGCGGGTGGTCCTGCAAGCTGTGGAAGAAACGCCCCCGCGGGCTCGCTACGTCGTCACGCGCGAGGCCAAGATAGGGGTATTTTTCCGTCGCGTCCTTTCCGATGGTGCGATGGACCGCCAAATCCGGAAAAGGTTCCGACTCGACGAGCTTCGTGACGCGCTCGCAAGCAAAGCCGAAGAGTGAAATTTTCTTAGCGGCGCAAAATCACGCAGGAAAACAGTTTCAGGGCGCCTGCCGCCAGGTCACGCGGATTTTTCCCGGCAGATTCCCGCCACAATGATGCCGAGAATTATGAGTTGAATCGTGCCCGATGCCATCCACTTGACTGCCAGCTCATGCGGGATGATATAGACGACGTATTCGCTCAGAGAATACGGGACGATCGTCAAGAACGTCATCACGATTCCGTAGCGGATGCCTTGCGCCAGCCACGGTTTGTTTTCGCTGCCGCGCGTGTAGATGTACGCGAACAATGCTGCAAAAAAGAACTGGCCGAGGGCCATCGCCCAGAACCGGTGCATGATTGCTTCAGTGCTCCGGTGACTCAAGGGAATCGCATTGTAATCCGCCTTTAGCCATACTTCGTGCACAGCGTAGTTCGAAGCCATCAGGACGATGTACGCGACAACAACCGCAAGGACGAGTTTTTTCATAGCCGTCATTGCCTCCTGCGCTCGCATTTTCAATTCATGGGAAACATCAGAGAGGGAAACTTCGGGGCAGGCAACGCCGAACCCCGATGGCGGGAGCCTAACACTGTCGGCCGAATCAATCGAGCAGATTGTGCGCATTGGCGCTGTGCGCCGCGGCGAGCTGGTGTTGCGACTGCTACGGGTTCGTCACTTGTTCGGAAAGGCTCGCGGCGCGGAGTTGAAGATAGGAATCGGACCAAGCCTTGTGGATAGGGCTCTCGGCGTAGGCGTCGGCAGCCTCGCGATCCTTGAACTCGATGGCAAATGCCGCATTGAAGTCTCGCGGCTGGATGCGGTCGCCCTTGAGCCACACATTCTTGATGCCGGGAATCTTCGCAGCCATGTCTTTCACGCCGTCGAAAACTTTCTGCTTCTCCGCATCGGAAACGTTCGGGTTCCATTTGATTAAAGCGATGTGGAGCACCGATTTCGGCTGGCCGAATTTGTTTTGCCCGGCTACGTAGCCGCTTGCAAAGAGCGCGAGCGCCAGGATTCCGCCGCAGAAAATTCTTGCCGCCTTCGAAAGATGGATGCTCATGATTTCTCCTTTTCGAATGTTCGTTCCGCGGACGAGTTTACGCGACCGCTCCCAGACCACGCAACCCCTGCCGCTTTGATTTGCTTATTGACCCGCTCGTTTCGTCTTCAGTACGATGCCCACCCAAGTTTCGATTTGCCAAGTTCGGCAGCGGCCGGCTTCCGGGAGGACCTATGTTCTGTTCCAAGTGTGGAACCGCGGTAACGGAAGGCGCGGCATTTTGCAGCGCCTGCGGCCAGCCCGTCCCGAGCATCGCGGCTGCTCCGCCGCCTGCAGCTCCAGCCGCCATCCCCGCCGCAGCGCCTCCCGCTTATCAGGCGCCTGTTCAACCTGTTTGGACGGCGCAACCGCCGGTTGGGTATGCCGGTTTTTGGCTGCGCTTCGTCGCTTTTATTATTGACGGTTTTCTTGTCGGCATCCCCGTCCTGTTTGCAATCGTCTTTCTCGCTATGGCAATGGGGCTTTCGGCTGCACTTCAAAGCGTCCAGCCGGGTGAATCGTTCGACGAGGTGATTGCGCTGGTCGGCATCGGGTTCATCTTCGCAATCGTCTTTGTTTCGCTTGGAGTTTCGTGGCTTTACTACGCGATTTCGGAAAGCTCTTCCTGGCAGGCGACGCTTGGGAAGAAGGCGCTGGGCCTCTACGTGACCGACCTTCAGGGACGGCGGATTTCATTCGGCCGCGCTTCCGGGCGGTTTTTTGGGAAAATTCTCAGCGGGCACCTGACGATTTACATCGGCTTCATCATGGCGGGGTTCACTGCGAAAAAACAGGCGCTGCACGACATGATTGCAGGCTGCCTCGTGCTGCGAAGGCTCTAGACGCCCCAACCGTAATGCTCGGTATGCACGAGCGATTCGTGCATTTCACCGCGGATTTGCTCGGCAAATTCCGAGCCGCGAACGATGCGGCAGCCCGGCTGAGCAATATCCATCGTGCGGTAGCCGCGATCCAGCACGCGGTCCACTGCAGCATCCACCCACTGGGCCTCGATCTCGAGGTCGAACGATTCCCGCAGCATCAGGCTCACCGAATAAATCGCGCCCAGCGGGCAGGCCACATCCTTTCCCGCGAGTGACGGCGCTGAACCGTGAATCGGCTCGTAGAGCGCCGGATCGCCTTCGCGGCCGCGGCTCATCGAGGGAATGAGGCCGATCGAGCCCGAGAGCGCTGCCGCTTCGTCGCTGAGAATGTCACCGAACAGATTCGAAGTGAGAATCACGTCGAACTGCGCGGGGCGCAATACGATCTGCATCGCGGCGTTGTCCACGTACATGTGCTCGAGCGTGACGGACGGATACTCGCGCCCGATGCGCGTCACGGTTTGCCGCCAGAGCGTCGAAGTGGCGAGCACGTTGGCTTTGTCCACGCTCGTGAGGCGCCCGCGGCGCGCGGCGGAGCGCTCGAATGCGTAGCGGGCGATGCGCTCGATCTCCGCGGCCGTGTAGGCGGCGACGTCCTGGGCGCGCGCGTTGCCGTTTTCTCCGTGCAATTCGTGCGCGCCGAAATAGATGTCGCCCGCAAGTTCGCGAACGATTTCAAAATTGCAATCGCTGGCGCGGTCGGGCCGAAGCGGTGAAATTCCTGCCAGCACGGGCCGCAGGTGGATGGGCCGTAGGTTGATGTAGAGGCCCAACTCTTTTCGCAGCCCCAGCAAGCCGCTTTCGGGCCGCTTTTCCAGCGGCAGCGAATCCCACTGCGGACCGCCGATGGCGCCGAGCAGAATCGCGTCGGCCGAGCGGCATCCCGCAAGAGTTTCCTCGGGTAACGGCTCGCCGCAGCGATCGATCGCCACGCCGCCGAATGGCAGCTCGCGGAATTCGAAGTGGTGACCAAACGCAGCAGCGCAATCCCCGAGCGCTTGTACGGCGGCCCGCATAACCTCGGGACCAATTCCATCTCCCGGCAGCACGGCAATCGTTTTCCGTATTCCACTCATCGGTTGATTCCTTCGCCGTTCAACGCGCCGCCGCCGCGCTCGGCCTGCGGCTCGTCGCCGCGGGAACGCCGCCGCGGCGTACCAGGTGAATAATCGAGAGCAGATCGCGGTCGGTCACCTGCTTGGCCGAGTCGGCTCGGGCAATCGCCCTTCGGTAGCATTCGGCAAGCTCTGCTTCCGTCGTCGTGTAGCCCAATTCCTCCAGCCGCGCGCGCAGTGCGTTCCGTCCGGAATGTTTTCCGAGCACCAGTCGCCGCGCCGGTACGCCGACTTTTTCGGGAACGATAATTTCGTAAGTCAGCGGATTTTTCAGAATGCCGTCCTGATGGATGCCCGCTTCGTGCGCGAATGCGTTTGCGCCGACGACTGCTTTGTTCGGCGGAACGGAAACGCCGGTGATGGCTGTGAGCAGCCGGCTGGTGGAATAGATTTTTTCGAGACGGATATTTGTGCCCGCGTCGAAACGGCTCTGGCGGACATGCAGGGCCACGGCGATTTCTTCGAGCGAAGCGTTTCCGGCGCGCTCGCCGATGCCGTTGATCGTGCATTCCACCTGGCGCACTCCGGCTTCGACGGCCGCGAGCGAATTCGCCACGGCAAGGCCGAGATCGTTGTGGCAGTGCGCGCTGTAAACGATGTCCGGAAAGGCCGACAGCCGCGCGCGGACGCGCCGGAACATTTCGACGTATTCGGATGGCGTCGTATAGCCGACGGTATCGGGCAGGTTGATGATCTGGGCGCCTGCCTCCGCGGCTACTTCCGCGACGTCGCAGAGATAATCGACATCGCTGCGGCTCGCGTCCTCGGCGGAGAACTCCACTTCTTCGCACCGAGTGCGTCCGTAGCGAACCATCTCTCCGATTTGTGCAGTCGCTTCTTCGCGAGTGATCCGCAGTTTGTGTTTCAGATGGAGGTCCGACGTGGCGAGAAAAATGTGCAGGCGCGGCTTCGCGGCAGGCTCGAGCGCGCGCAAGGCGGCTTCCACGTCGTCCTGCTTGGCCCGCGCGAGCGCCGCGATGCGGCAGCCCTTGATTTCGCCGGCGACGGCGCGAACCGCTCCCAGATCTCCCGGGGAAGCAATCGGAAAGCCGGCCTCGATCACGTCCACGCCGAGCTGTTCGAGTTGGCGCGCGAGCCGCAGTTTTTCCTCGCGGTTCATCGAGAAGCCGGGCGATTGTTCGCCGTCGCGCAGCGTCGTATCGAAGATGCGGACTGTCTCCATGGCGACTCCTTTGAGTCAGAAACAGTGAACCGCGCGGGTGCAAGCATGTCCAATTTATATTTCTTGCATGTAAAATAAGTTTCGCTTATACAGGGCGGGAGCCTCAGGGAGCGTCTTTTGTGGACTTGACGTCGTTGCAGGTGTTTCAAGCCGTCGCGCGCGAACAGAGCTTTTCCCGCGCGGCGCAGAAGCTTTACCGCACGCAACCCGCGATTTCCATCTCCATTCGCAAGCTGGAAGACTGGGTGGGTCAGCCGCTCTTCGTGCGCGGAACGGGGGCGCGCACGCTCACCGATGCGGGCGTCCTTCTGCTCGAATACGCCGAGCGCATGCTCAATCTGCGCGAGGAAATACGTAAAGGCATGAAGGAGCTGCGCGAGCTCGAGCGAGGTGAAATTTCACTCGGCGTCAACGAAAGTTCGATTCATGCCCTGCTTCCTGCGCTCGACCGTTTCCGGCGTCTCTATCCGGGAATTCATATCCGGGTGCATCGCGTGTTTTCGCGCGATGTGCCGCGCGAAGTGGTGAACCACCATCTCGACATCGGCGTGATTTCCTATCTGCCGGAGGAGACGGAGCTGTCAGCGACGGAGTTCTACCGCGACTCGCTGGTGCTGGTGGTTTGGCCGGGCCACCGGCTCGCGCGACGTAGGGAAGTGGATATCTCGGCGCTCGGCGGCGAGACCTTCGTCGCACACATCGTTGAATCACCCTACCGCCAGCGCGTGATCCAGATGTTCGCGCGCCATCGCGTCTCGCTCCAAATGGACGTCGAACTGCCGACGATCGAAAGTATCAAGCGATTTGTGGAGATGAAAAAGGGCGTCGCGATCGTGCCGCGGATGTGTGTGGAACGCGAAATCGCGCGAGGCGATTTGCGGGAGTTGCGCATCCGGCAGATGCGCATCCAGCGCCGTCTGTATCTGATTTATCGCCAGGACCGCCCGCTCAACGCGGCGGCGCAGGCGCTCGTCGATATTTTGCTGCACTGCAAAGCGTCGCGCTCCACGCGTTCGCGCAGCCGCGCGCAACATTCCTAGCGTTTGGCGGCAAGTTCGTCGAGTGCGCCCGCGATGCGCAACAATCCTTCGCGCAGAATTTCCGTGTCGCCCCCGACGCCGATGCGGAAGTGTTCCGGCGCGTCGAAGAAACGGCCGGGAACGACGCTCGTCTCGTATTTTTCGCGCAGGAGCTGGCAGAAGGCGTCGGCGTGGCCGCTCGAAAGCTGCGGAAAAACGATGGTCCCCGCCTCAGGCCAAATCGTGAGCAGATCTTTCCGCGAATCGAGGAACGTTTTCACGAGCGCGCGATTCGTCGTGAGTATTTTTTTCGCGCGCGCCGCAATCTTTGGCAGATGGTCGAGCGCGATGACGCTCAGCCTCTCGGCCGGATGCGCCGCCATGACGCCGAAGAGATCATTGAGCCGCCACATCCGCTGGGCGAGCGCCGGGGCTGCGAGAATCCATCCGCAGCGCAATCCGGAGAGGCCGTAGGCTTTCGTGAGGCTGCTGGTCGAAACGAAATTCGATCCGAGGCGGAAGGCGGGCTGCCAAGGCGAATCGAAACATGCCTCGAGGTAAACTTCGTCCACGAGCACGTGCGCGCCCAGACTTTGCGCAATCTCTCCCACAAGGCGCAGCGTCGCGTCCGGCGTGCGCACACCGCTCGGGTTGTGGAGATTGGTGATAACGATCAGGCGCGTCCGCGGAGAAATCGCGCGTTCCACTTCGCGCGCGTCCACTTGAAAGCCCGCTTCAAATTTTCTAGGGAAGCGCCGGATTTTCGCGCCGAGATATTGCGAAGCGGAGAGAATCGCCTCGTAGGCAGGCTCTTCGATCAGGACTTCATCGCCCGACTCGAGCAGCGCGGCGAGCGCCAGATGATTCGCCATCGAAGTGCCCTGCGCATGAACGACGTTTTCCGGCGCAACTCCCGCTTTGGCCGCGAGCCGCTCCTGAAGCGGTGCGTAGCCGTATTCGCTCGGCCCCGAGATTTCGAGATCTTCGATCCGAACGGGAAGCTCGGAAAGCGGGAAATGGAGGACATCGCTTGTGGCGAGGCTGAAGCGCGCCTTCGAGCGCAGTTTCGACCACTCAATGTAGGCCGAACGAATTTCTCGTCGCTGCGGGCTCATCGAAGATTCAACCGGAGCCGGCGGACTGCCGCGCGGGTCCGCGAAAAAGGAAATAGCCGGGTATCCCGGCCAAAAGAATACACACGGCGATACCCGTATTGCGAGGATATTTGTAGATCGTGTTAAGAACGATCAGGGACGCTACCGCAACGAAAACTGCGGCCGTCCATGGATAGCCGGGCACGCGATAGCGAATCCTGCCGGTCGGAGCATCGCCAAGTGCGGCTCGTTTCTCGCGCCGGCGAAAAACGAAAAGGCAGCTTGCCGTAAGCGCAAAGAACAGCCAGTCCATCACGACGACGTAGCTTAGAATCTGCTCGTAGGTCCCGAGGAGAACGAGAACGATCGTGATGAGGCCCTGGAGGACAATCGCACCCACCGGGGCGCGGCTCTGCGGATCGACCCGCGCGAACCAGCGTGGGAGCACGCCATCTTCCGCCATCGCAAAATAGACTCGAGGGTAGGTAAGCATCGCCTGGCTCAGAAATCCGACGGTGGAGATGGCGATGGCGGCCGCGATGATCGAAGCCCCGCGGCTGCCGAGTGCGCGGAGCATCACTTCGGACGCAGGAGTCTCTGTTGCCGCAAGGCCGCCCGGAGCCAGCGTCAATAGATAGATGAAATTCACGGAGAGGTAGATCGCGATGACGCCAAGAACTCCGAGCAGGAGCGCACGAGGAAGATTCCGGCGCGGCTCGCGGATCTCGCTGGCCACGTAGTTGGTGGTTTGCCATCCACCATATGCAAACAGCACCGGCACCATGGTTGCGCCGAAAAGAGATAGAAGGTCGAAGGAGATGGGGCGGTCCAGCAGCGGATGCCATGCGAGATGCGGCGCCGATGGAGAGTGTCCGAGGAACCAAATTCCGCAGCCGACGAGCAGCATGACAGCAAGAACGCGCAGGAGCATGAACACGGATTGGATCGTGGTTCCGGCGCGAACGCCGAAGCAATTGACGACCGTCAGTGCGGCGACGGCGGCGATGGCAGTCACATTTTCAGGAATTGCCGTGTGCGTGAGTGCCGTCGAGTATTTCGCAAATGTAACGGCAATCGCCGCCGACGAGCCGCCGTTGATGACAAACAGGCTCGCCCAGCCATAGAGGAAACCGAGCAGCGGATGGTACGCGTGCCGAAGATAGGCGTATTGGCCGCCAACTTTCGGCATGCGGTCCGCCAGCTCTGCGTAAATGAACGCGCCAACCAGACCGATCAAGCCGCCGACGATCCAAGCCCCCAGGATCAGCGCGGGCGTGTGGACCAGCCGGGCGACAACGTATGGATTGATGAAGATGCCCGAGCCGATGATGCCGCCCATCACGAGCATGGTCGCGTCGAACAATCCCAGCCGCGCGGCAAGTCCCGGCGATTGGGAAGCCCCGCGGGATGGAATGAACTCGGGCACGGAGGCGAGTGCTGCGCCTCTCACCCGCTACGCCGGGTTTGAAGCGGCAGGCTGGGCGAATCTACCACCGAAAGCAACGGCTACCAAGTCCGCGGCGCCCAATCCTCGAAGGAAACTTGGACGGTATAACTCTCTCGCCGCGCCCATGTCCAGAGAGGGTTGCGGGCAGCGTCGAGAGGCATATCCTTTAGCGGGGATTGCCATGGGCGGGAATAAGTTTCTTCTTCCGCGTTGGGGACGTCTCGGCCGCGAAGCGCACGCCGCGCGCATCACCACCAGCGGGAAACCCGGGGATCTTCTCGAACAGCGCCGCACGCAACGCGTGTTGGTGGCAATGCCCGTCTTGATTTATGGACGCCTTGGAAATGAGCCCTTTCAGGAAGACACGGAGACGATCAACGTGAGCGCGAATGGAGGGCTGCTGCCGATCACGACGGAAGTCCTCCCGTCGCAAAAACTTTTGCTAACAAATCTGCAAACAAACGAAGAGCTTACCTGCCGAGTGGCCCGGCTCGTCCAAACCCCGGGCGGCAGGACGCTGGTCGGATTGGAATTTCTCCAGCCTGCGCCGAGATTCTGGGGTGGCGCACTCACGTCCCCGCATGTTGATTCACTGCGCTAGCTTCCAGCCTGCACATTCCAGATCCGCCAAAACGACAGCGCCGAACCGTGCGCCGTCTATGTGATCGCCGTTCGAGAAGTTCGCTGCATGAAATGCGATTTCTTTTCAGTTGCAATCTCGTCTGCTAGAGGGGTATCAAAGCGAGTTACACGAATTGTGAGAAACGGAGTCCAACGAATGGTCCTCCATTCTGGAAATTTTGAAGCGCCGCCGACGGCAAGAACGCGCGGGCTTCGCATCGCAAGTGTCGCGGTCTTGTGGCTTGCTGTGCTGGGCGCGATCGTGCCGCTATCGCCGCGCCTGACGGCCGCGCCGCAGCAGGCGCCTGCCGCAGGACCGGCGCAGGATTATCTGGTCTATGTAGTCTGTGAATCGGCGGACAAGGTCGTGCTCGTGCGCTTCGGACCCAAGGGCGCGCAGATCGAACATCAAACGCGCATCGGTCTGATGCCGATGGACATCAACGGCCCGCACGGCATCGCGATTTCTCCCGACAAGCAATTCGTTTATGTGTCTGTGGGGCACGGCCGGCCGGACGGCTCGGTTTGGAAATTGAAGGCGGGAACCGATGAGGTCGTGCGTTACACATCGCTCGGCCTGTTCCCGGCGACGACGGACATCTCGCGCGACGGCGTTTTTCTTTACGTCGCAAATGCAAATTTCCACGGCGATATGGTGCCTTCTTCGATTTCCGTGGTCGCAACGGACGAAATGGTGGAAGTAAAGCGCATCACGACCTGCACGATGCCGCATGGCTCGCGGCTCAACCCGCAGGGCACCAGGCACTACTCCGCCTGCATGATGGACGACATGCTTGCGGAAATCGACACGCAGAAATTCGATGTTTCGCGCCACTTGGTCCTGACTGCGGGCAAAGAAATGGGCATGGACGGCGCGCCGCACGGACAAATGAAGATGGGCGACCTCACATGCGTGCCCACGTGGGCGCAGCCTTCGAATGACGGCTCCGAAGTGTATGTCGCGTGCAACAAATCGAACGAAGTGGTGGCTGTGGAGGTCGCTTCTTGGAAAGTGGCACGGCGGTTCCCGGCCGCAACCGGCGTGTATAACCTGGCGATGACGAAAGATGGGCGGCTCGTTGCGACGAACAAGCGGGGGCAATCCGTTTCGGTGTTCGATCCAAAAACAGGCAAGGAGCTGGCGCGGATTCCAACGAAGCGAAAAGTGGTCCATGGCGCCGTCGTGACGCCGGACAATCGCTACGCATTCATTTCAGTGGAAGGGATCGGCTCGGACCCCGGCACGGTCGAAGTGATTGACCTCGATTCGCTCAAGACCGTCGCAACGGTTGACGTCCCGCAGCAAGCGGCCGGTCTCGATTTCTGGAAGACGGAGCCCAGCAAGCGTTAGGAATTTTCAATGACTGGCTGGCAAAAAACACTCGCGCTGGGTCTTTCCATGATTGCTGTCTCTGCTGTGCTCTTTTTTGTTTTTGGAAAGCTTCCTCGCCGCAATGCCTCTGCGAATGTGCCGAAACCCTGGAACACCGACGCAATTAAGTGCACTTTTGTTGGAATTCAGGTACGGGAAATCGACGCGACAAACGCTGCGGTGGTCTTTTTCTACGATTTGCAAAACAACACGGATTTTGACTACCACGTGGGGAACGAGCCAAATATTTATTTTATGAGCCGCCTGAAATCGGATGGAAGCCTGAGTTCCGATAAACAGATCAAACTCGATCATGCGGCATTCGTGCCCGCGCGGAACCGGACACGGATCGGGCTCGAGATCAGCCGCCCGTTCGCCTGGCCCGGTCAGGCCGGGAACGCCTCCGAAGAAAAACTCCGGGAACTGGTGAACCACGAGGTTGCGAATCTGGACGGATTTACGATGTTTGACAACGCGAGCCGTTTTCAAATTGAGCTGCCGGGAGGCTGGCAGGAACCGCCACAAGTGTCTTCCCCTGCGAAGTCCAACTGAGTTTATTCCCCGTTCTTGTCTCACGGATATTCGCTTTCCTTGAAGTGATGTTAGCCCCGGCGTATAATTCCGCAAATCTGAGGGTTG
>JBAWGF010000121.1:0-41083 GCA_049592615.1 Candidatus Acidiferrales bacterium | reverse complement strand
GTCTTTGGCCACATTGAAACTGCGTTAGACGCGCGTGCCCTTTATCATGTTGCATGAACGACAGCAGGCCACCAGGTTGTGTTCATCCTTCTTGCCTTTGCGAGCCCGCGGAACGACGAAATCAACCGACATGGCCAGAGCGTTCTCGAAGCTGGCTTTTCCGTCTAATCCGCAGTACTGGCAACGGTACTGATCACGTTCCAAAATGCGCAGGCCCTCTTGGCGGGTCACTGGCTTTTCTACCAACCTCAGTGTCGTCAGGTCTAATGGCATCGGACACCTCCGAGTCGGGAACCCCCTTGAATCGTCCGGGGTTTGCGATCTCGACTCTCTCTTATTGCACGACCTTAGGGCAGCCATTTTGCGGTGTCAAGCTCCGAGCGCATTGGGCGCACATGGACCGCAAGCCTTCTAGATTTCAGAGGGGCATCACGCTTTAGACATCACAATCTTTTCGTTCTTGAAAGAAATCGCAAAGGTGGTAATCATTGTCGGGAATTCATCTTTTTAGCTCTGGCACGGGCTCGCATGTTGGCGTGAGAGAAAGACCAGCCCATTTCTTGAACGAGCGGTGACAAGTCCTCGGTCGAGGAGCGCTTGTCGCGAGGCCGTCCTGGAAAAGGGGAATTAAGCCATGCGACTCTTGATCGCTTTGGGTATCCTTGGTTTCGTTTTCGCCGCCGCTGCGCCTCAACTAACGGAAGCGCCCGCCGGTTTTGACAACAAGAGCAACGGCGTCACCGACGATGCGACTCATCAGGCCGATCAGGCAACATTCGAGGAAATCGAGCAGCTGAGCGACGGCCTCGGACCGCTCTATAACGCGCAGTCATGCCGCGAATGCCACCAGAGTCCGGTTTCTGGAGCCGCCTCTCAGGTCACGGAATTGCGCGTCGGCCATCAGGGGCCCGACGGACACTTCCGCAATCCGGAAATCCCGATCGCTCACGGAGCCGAAGTGATTGCGGGCAGGTCTCTCGTGAACGATCGCGCGATTTGTCCAAATGCTGCCTTTCCGAAAAACGAAATTCAAGAGCGAGTTCCAGACACAGAAACGATCCGGACGTTTCGTCTTTCGTTGAACCTGTTGGGTGACGGATTCGTCGAGGCGGTTGCCGATCAGACTCTTATCTATCTCGCCCAGCAACAATGCAAATCTTCACATCGGAAAATCTGCGGCCAGATCCTCCAAGTCCCCATCGTCGAAGCGCCGGGCCAGATGGGCGTAGGCCGCTTCGGTTGGAAAGATCAGCACGCGAGCCTGTTATCATTTGCGGGCGATGCTTACCTGAACGAGATGGGCATCACAAACCGCCTTCAACCGGATGAGGTGACCAATCTTTGCAACACGGCTTCGGAGCCGAATGACAAGCCCGGGCCGGATGGCCTCTCGGACATTGACCACTTCGCGCGGTTTGTTCGAGCCACGAAAGCGCCAGCGCGTGATTCCCAGCTCGCGAGCAGCTCGTTTGCAAAGCAGGGCAACGCCTTGTTTGAAAAGATCGGTTGTGCGACCTGCCACGTCGAATCAATGACCACCGCTCCCACTGGAACGAAGATCGATGGCGGAACGTTTACGATTCCCGCTGCGCTCGGGTCCATCACATTTCACCCCTATGGCGATTTCTTGATGCATGACGTTGGAACGGGCGACGGAATCCTGCAGGCGACTCCGGAGCACTACGGAAAAAAAGTCTACCAAATGATGTCCGGATATCTTTCGAAACAGGACTTCGAGAGCAGCCGAAACAAAATACGCACCGCCCCTCTCTGGGGAGTTCGCTTGCGTCCGCGATTGATGCACGATGGCGAATCCCTGACCTTCCATGATGCGATCGTGCGGCACAGCGGCGAGGCACACCACGTAATTCAGCAATTTGAAAAGTTGAAGAAAGAGGACCAGGAAGCGATCATCGAGTTTTTGAAGTCTCTTTAAATTCCTGAGAGGTTTTCGCTCTCATCCAATTCGTAACTGCCTACGCTCGATCTTTCGGCCGATTTGCGTGCGTCGGTCGCTCGGTTGACTTTCGGCTGCGGTTGCGTTAATAAAGCGCATTCCGTGGGCACAGCTGCGACAGGCAATCACGTTCCCACGAATCCCTGCTCGCACGCTTCGATTCGACTTCAGAACCGAGGAAGGGATTTGCCATCCTGACGAGTCTCGTGGTGCCCAAAACCGGCGGCATGAACACGACCAAAGTAACCGTTGTCCGCTGGCTCAAAAAGGAAGGCGACTCGCTGAAACAGGGCGAGCCGGTCGTCGAATTGGAAACGGAGAAAGTGAATTACGAATTGGATTCACCTGTGGAAGGTGTGTTGCTAAAGATTGTCGCGCGCGAACCCGCCGAGGTGCCCGTGGGTGATGTGCTCGGCTTCATCGGCAAGCCAGGAGACGCCATACCAGCGTCGTAGCGCCGGGAGGATTCTGCCATGGATACGAAAACTGCGCTCGGAAAAGACCGGCTGATCTGGATGTACACGCAGATGTGCCGGATTCGCGAATTCGAGGAGCGAATCAAGCGGTCCTTCGTCGAGCATCCCGGAGTGGTTCGCGGCCACGCGCATCTTGGCGACGGCGCGGAAGCGAGCATCGTCGGCGCGCTCGCCACGCGCCAGGAAAACGACCCCGTGATGCCGAGCTACCGGTGCCATGGTTATCCGATCGTGCTCGGCACATCACCGAAAAAGCTGATGGCGGAAATCTTCACGCGCAAGGACGGCATCTGCAAAGGATTCGGCGGCTCGATGCACCTCGCCGACCCCGCGAATCATTTTCCATCGGCTTCCGCGATTATCGGACAGGGAATCGCTCACGCAGCGGGCGCCGCGCTGACGGCGCAGGTGAAGAAGACCGGCCAGGTTGTTTACTCTTTTTTCGGCGATGGTTCGTCGAAGCAGGGCGCGTTCTATGAGACGCTTAATCTCGCAGCCGTTTGGAAATTGCCCGTCGTGTTCATCCTCGAGAACAATGAGTATCAGGCGTACACGCACATTAGCCTTGAGGATGCCAATTTCATCGCGGGCGATCCTCTGTCGCAAAAGGCAAAGGCCTTCAGCATTCCCGGAGTGACTGTTGACGGCACCGATCCGCTGAAAGTGTACGAAGAAGTCGCGAAAGCCGTGGAACGCGCTCGTGCCGGACGAGGCCCCTCTTTGATCGAGTCGAAATTTTACCGGCTCAGCCCGCACGGCAACGCCATCACCGTGCCACCGGTGCCGACTCAATTCCAGGAGCACGAAGCACTCGAGGTTTACGGAAATAAAGCCGAGTGGGAAGCGGGCAAGGCGAAAGATCCAATTCCGAAATTCCGTTCCTTCCTGGCCGGCAACGGCACTTTCACCGAAGCGGACGCCGCAAAAATCGGCGAGAGCGTTCGCGCCGAGATGGATGAGGTCGTAAAGTTTGCGCTCGCGAGTCCGTTCCCCGCGCCCGAAGACGCGGTCAATTACGTCTGGGCTTAGAAGGAGACAATCATGCCGCGCGAAATGATGTTTGCTGAGGCCATCGCCTCCGCCATCACCGAGGAGATGGAGCGCGATTCGAGCGTCATCTTTTATGGCCAGAATATGGCAATGACCGAGCGCGACCCGTTCGTCAAGAAATTTGGCAAGAGCCGGGTGCGAATCACACCGATTTCCGAAACCGCGGAAATGGGAATCGCCGTGGGCGCTGCGATGACGGGCCTTCGCCCGATCGTCGAGCTTTACATGAGCGAATTCATGCTGGTTGCGTTCGACGAAGTGATCAACGAAGCGCCGCGAATGCGTTACATGTCGGGCGGGCAGGTGAAAGTTCCGCTCGTCTTCAAAGCCGGCTTCGGATTCGCGGCCGGTTGGGCGGGCCAGCACTCCAATTGCATCTACCACGCGATGATGGGAATTCCCGGACTCAAGGTGGCGATTCCCTCGACGTCCGCCGATGCGAAAGGGCTGATGAAATCTGCGGTTCGCGACGACAATCCCGTCGTCTATTTGCACCATTACATGCTGACGCTAGACAAAGGCGAAGTTCCGGACGGCGATCACCTCGTGCCGTTCGGCGTCGCGGATATCAAGCGCGCGGGAACCGATGTGACGGTTGTTGCGACCGCGTGGATGGTGAAAAAATCGCTCGCCGCAGCCGAAATTCTTGCCAAGGAAGGAATCAGCGCGGAAGTGGTTGACCCGCGGACGCTCGCGCCGCTCGACGTGAAGACCATCGTCGAGTCCGTGAAGAAAACGGGCCGCCTCGTGCTGGTGGATCAGGCGCCACGGCAGTCCTCCGCGGCCATCGTGATTGCGGGCGAAGTGGCCGACCTCGGATTCAAATACCTTAAGGCGCCGGTGAAAATGGTGACGGCGCTCGACACGTCCGTGCCGTACAGCGAGCCGCTCGAAAGCTACGTTCTGCCGAGCGAAGAAAAAATCGTGAAGGCCGTCAAATCATTGGTAGCGATGCAAGCTGCCGCCGTCTAAGGGCCAATTTGCGGAGTCGCTTTGCTGGTTTTGCCCGCCCCTGTCTCCCCTGCCGGGTGTCACCGTGTCAGGTTTGGCCAAGAAATAACCAACAATAGCCGCTCTCGAAATCCTTTTTCATCTGACATTTTTCTCCAGCCAGGATCTGATTTCCAGTTCCAACTTCTTCTGCTGCGCCTTTCCGTATTCGTCTCCGCGAATAACATCAGGGAGGGCGTCATCAACAAAACGACGGTGCGCAACAACATTCATGTTTTCTAAATCGACCACCCAAGCGTCGGCGAAAATCCTGTTCTGATTCATTTGAACCCTATCAAAACCCTGGGGATGATAGGGCAGCGAGTTCAGAACCCCGTAAGTCAGCAGAACCAGCCAGCGAAGGTCATGCATTTGATCATTGTATATATAGGGGCTCACGACCGTTCCTGTGGGCGTCTTGAAATAGAATCGATCGTTATCACGGCTGAGCAAAAACCCCGCCCAGTCCTCCCTCACGCTCCACACAAGGAACGGATATGTGATTGCATGGGCTTCAGGGAGTTTACTTAGCGCAGCCTCCACGGAACCGCCCCCATCGCCGGCGTCGTAAACTTTGGTAGCGTAGTTAAACGTGCCCGTGATGCGGTGAACCTGGTTCTCAGCGTTTTTTAGATTCGATTGAAACGTGTTCCAATCTGCTTGTCGGCGGGCTTCTTCCTGCTTTTTGCGGGCGTCTTCTACCCGGGACTGCCGGACTGCTAACAAGAGCAGTGAAGCGAGCGAGAGGATCGCTAAGGAGATCCACAATCTCGATTTGTTACTTTGCATGATGGTGGTGGAAAATTCGTTGCAACTCGCACACATTATACGCGCAGGGTCCAAATTCAATAGCGGGGGCCGCTTGAAAAGCGGCGGTCGCGCCCTTTCGCTCAGCGCGCGAATTGCTGCATCGTGGTTTTGAAGGAGCGCGTGGTCAATTCCTCGAGAGATTTTTTTCGAAGATCCTGATTGAGCACTTCGATTCCCCACGGGCCCGCGTAGCCAGCCTTCTGAAGACAAGCCACGAAGCCTTTGACGTCGAATTCGCCTTCACCGCAAAGGCGCCGGTGATTGATCGTGTCTTCGTGCAGGCTCCACGGAGCCTTGAAAGTTCCGTCGTTGAGTTCGACGGCGAGAAGATATTGCAGCGGAACGCTCGCTACTTTTTCGTACGGAATCCCCAGCTTCACAATGTGCCAGAGATCGAATTCGATACCGCCGTTTTTCGCGCCCGCGCCCGAGACCATCGTGAGCGCGTCCTCGAGCGTGTTGATCATCGCAAAGGGCATCAGCTCGAAAAGAATCCTTGTGCCGTGATTCGCGCCGTCCGCGCACAGCGCGGCAAACGATTCAATCAAGCGCGGCATCGGAGTTTTCGTTTGAAAAAAGTCGCCTACCTTGATGTGCCTCGCGCCCAGCGCCTCCGCCGCCGTCAGTAATTTTCTCTTAAGAATGTCGGACTGCTTTTTCTCCTCGCCCTCCAAAAACCAGCCGCCAAGAAATTCCAGCTCGAGATGCTTGATTCCATTGTCGTCCAGGATTTGCTTCATTTCCTTCAGGCTTCGCTTTTCGAGCGTATGCGCGAGGTCCGTGTGCCAAATCCCGACGCCCTTGAAGCCCGCCTTCGCCGCAGCTTCCACGCGGTCCTTGAAATCGAACGGGCTGTAGTCTTTGTCCGTATGCGGCTGAGCGCCCCCTGCAATCGTCCAGTACGACGCCAGCAGCTCGACATTTTTCGCCATCGTTCAATCCCCGATCATTTGCGTTTCTGGAAGTCCGAGAATCAGCCCTGAATGCGCGGCGCGGATTCTATCCCAGGCGTGCGCGAAGCGGCAACGAGGCGCGGACGCCGCCCGATCGCGGCACCTTCAAGCCGGTTCTTTTAGCTCCGTGCTGATGAGAAGAATTTCTGAATTTCCGATGTTTTCGACCGAATGTGGCGGCAACGGCGCTAACCACTGAACCATCGGTTCTTTCGGCGCAGGCCCGGCTGTGCGGCTGTCGAACAACAAATTTCCATCGCCGTCGCGGCGGAGGAAGTCGCTTTGCATGACCACGTAGGTGGCGCCAGACCAGCGATGCGTATGCACCGGAACGAAGTCACCCGGCCGAATGCGAACCTCGAGGACGCGCACGCGCTCATTCTCAAACAGCACGCGATGATGTTTTGGAGCGGCAATCACCGCGTCCAACGAATCGGGCCACGGCCAAACCGGGGAGTCGTGACGGCGTGTGTCCATTGGCGGCGCGCCTCCTGTTCAACGATGGGTTGCGCTCTTGATGACGCCGTCGATTGTACAGTCAGATGGATCGAAGATCACCCCCGGGACGATAGAGGGGGAAGAGGGCGGTTCATTCACCGTTGGAAGATGCTTTGGAGTGTTCCGGGTGAGCACGAGCCAGGACTTTCAGTGCGACGGCTGTCATATCGTCGTGTTGATTCCCGACCGCGAAGTTTTCGATCTTTGCGAAAACTTCCCGCAGGAGATGATCCGGGCTGCGGCAATCCAGTCTCGCGCAAAGATCGATCAGCCCCTGCGTTCCAAATTCAGCGCCATGTGGGTCGCACGCTTCGGAGAGACCGTCCGTATAAAAGAGAATCGCGTCTCCCGGAGTGAGACGAATTGCGTGTTGCTCATATTCCGCGATGTCGAAGAGGCCGGACGGCAATCCTCCCTCACCCAGCGCGCGGCATCCGGTGGCGTGAAGGTGCAGCGGGAACGGAAGTCCGGCGTTTGACACGCGAAGCTCCAGCGTCACGGGATCAAACACGGCGTATTGCGTGGAACAGTAACGATGGGGAAGCGGCCGGACCCGCAAGCGCTTGTTGAACAGCTTCAGCACGGCCGCCGGTTCCGCGCCGGTCTTGTGAATCGAGCGCAACATACCCATCGCGAGTGCGGAATACATGGCCGCCGGTAAACCCTTGCCCACGACGTCACCCAGATAAATTCCGAGCCGCCGGTCGGCAAGGTAAAAATAGTCGAGAAAATCGCCGCCGACATCCCCATAGGTGTTGACCTTGTAGGTGACTTCAAACGTCGGCGCTCGAAGAGGCTCGCGGGGAAGCAATGATTTGTGAATGAGGCAGGCTTCGCCCATCTCGAGCTCGGAATACCCCAAAGCGTCATGCGTAATGATCATCTCAAAAGCCTCTCGAAGTCCGGCAGGCCAGCTCCCGCAAAATCTGAAGCGAAAATGTTCGGCGCCTCCTGAAAGAAAATGAATCCTTGGATCCTCACGCGGGAATTCGCGGCATTTTTTGTTCGAGCAATTCTTGCAGCCGCGAGCGCAGCCGCACCAGCGCGGCTGTGTGGATCTGAGAGACCCGCGATTCTCCTATTCCGAGCACGGAACCGACGGCCTTCATCGACAACTCTCCAAAATGGTACAGAGTGAGCACATCGCGTTCACGGCCCGGAAGCTCGTCCATCGACTTCGTCAACAATTTCATCATCTCCGAGCGCAACGTCCTGCAAAAGGGGTCCTCTTCTTCGGCGACAGCGCGCGGGCCAATGACTTCCTTTTCGCTGCCCGATTTATTTGCATCTGTCCGCACGTATGAAATTTCGAGGGCGTGGAGGTCCCTCGTAAGCCTCTGAAGATTCTCGAGACTCACTTGAAGCTCATCCGCGATTTCCGGCTCCGTCGGATCCCGGCCCAGACGCCGCTTGCAGTTCGCAATCGCCCGGTCGAGGCGCTTTGACTGCCTCCGCAGCGTCCGCGGAATCCAATCGTCTTCGCGAAGACTATCGATGATGGCGCCGCGAATGCGGAATTCCGCATAGTACTTGAGCCTGACATTCCTGGCCGGATCGAATTTCCGCACGGCGTCCATCAAGCCGAGAACTCCAGCGTGCACGAGATCCTCGAGCAGCACCTGCGGAGGCAGGCGATAGCGAATGCGCCGCGCGATGTAATACACGCTGGGCAAGTGCTCAATCACAAGCTCCTGCATATGGGCCCGCTCCAGCTCGTTATTGGCCCGGCAGGTCCCTTGTTCTGCTTCGATCATCTTCACTCCCGCAGGTCCCTTGCTTTCGTCCGATCTCTTTCCACGGCCCGTCTAGGTGGTGCGCAAGGGGACGCCACCGCGCGGGCGCCCGGCGGTGCAGCCCTGCGGCTGCAACTGATAACCAACGCCGCGAATTGTGTGGATCAACTTGCATTCGGCCTGCGCATCCACCTTTTTGCGCACGTAATTTATGTAAACGTCCACGACGTTTGTCTTCGACGCTGAGGAAAGATTCCAGACGTTTTCGATGATTTGCGCCCGAGTCACGCGCCGGCCCGCGTTGCGAAGCAGGTACTCCAATAAAGAGAATTCCTTTGGCGTCAGGTCGATCACCTGGCCCGCGCGCGTGACGAGGTGCGCCACACGGTTCAATTCCAGATCTTCCAGGCGCCAGACGGAATCCGGGGAACGGTCGCCGCGTTGCAGGAGTGCGCGCACTCGGGCCGACAGCTCAGAAAAAACAAAAGGACTGAGGACGAAATCGTCGGCGCCCATTTCAAACACGCGAGCGCTATCCTCGAGTTGCCCACGGTTCGTGAGGACGAGAATCGGCAATTGACGGCGTGCGGCGCGGACATCTTGCAGAACTTCAAGAGTGCTCGCGTTCGGAACGCTGATATCCAGAATCGCAAGATCGTATTCGCGGTCTCGCAGCAGGGAGAACATGGCCTGCGGATCGTGCGTGAGATCCACCGCATACCGTTCCGCGTCAAAACTTCTCTGAATATAAGTCCCGAGCTCCGGATCAGTTTCGGAGACAAGAAGACGCATGAAAACTCCTCGAGAAGGGGGCAAATTGAAAGGGGAAGAAAAAGTTAGAGCACTCTTAAAACATTGTCAAAAGAATTCTCTCATCTGGATTCGAATTTTTCCAAACAGTACACGGCGCGTTGCGAAATGGAACGAATGTGATGAGCTGAGCCGGAAAGGAACACCAAAACAGTTGTGCTGCATTCCATCGGGGCTCGGCCATCTTCTGAGGGTCACGTGCCATAAAATCTTCTTATTCGCAGCAGATTTTTCCGCTTCGGGATGAGTTTCCCATTGTGACCAAGGCATCGTTCGAACTCTGTTTCGATCTGTCCCTCGAAATGTCCAACCTGCTGCGGAATGATTCGGAATGGAACAGAAACGCATTTTCGGGACAGAAATCGAGGACTTCCTGCGGGGGGAATGAATCTTGCGGAGGTTGCAATTGAAGGATTGCGAAAGGCTTAATTCATCGCAGCAACCCGGGAGGCATACCTGCTGTTGGCAGGTGACGTGCAATGTTTACCGGGGGCCGTGTATTCCGTTGAGGTTTTCACCCATGAGAGTGGGCTTGAGTTTCTTTCATCGCTTCGAGTGGATCCGCCATGCCATTGAGCCATAACATTCAGCCGGGGAGTGAGTCGATTCGAGCCGACCTGAAGCGGGTTGAGCACCGCCAATGGTGGCTCTCCTTCTCGGGAGTTGTCGTCACCCTGCTTCTGACGATCGGGATTGTGTCGTTCTCTCTCTCTGTGTTCGTGCTACAGCGGGATTTTTGGGAAGCGTTCAACCTGCATATCGCGGTCCGGGCGCTGGTCGGAATGGTTTCGCTCTTCGTTGTTTATGTGATCTACCAGCAATTACAAATCCACCGGTTTCGCATGCATGTGGCGAACCAGGAGGAGCTGTTTCACCTGATCGGTGAAAATGCCGCGGACATGATCGCGGTCGTGACCGTGGATGGAAAGCGACTTTACAACAGTCCGTCGTATGAAAAGGTGCTTGGTTACACTCCGGCGGAGCTCGAGAAGACATCGTCTTTCGAGCAGATCCACCCCGACGATCGAAAGATTGTCATGGAAGCAGCGGAAGAAACCCGCAGGGACGGAGTGGGCCGCCGGGTGGAGTACCGCATCCTCCACAAGAACGGCGAATGGCGTGTGCTCGAATCCACCGCGAGTTCGGTTCGAAATAAGGACGGAGAAGTCGAGAAACTCATCATCGTCAACCGCGATATCACCGAACGCAAACACCTGGAACAGCAACTTATTCTGTCCCAAAAACTGGAAGCGATCGGCAGACTTTCCGGCGGAGTCGCCCACGACTTCAACAATCTTCTCGGAGTCATAATCGGGTATAGCGAGGCCCTGCAACGGAGAACCGGCGTCGATGATGAATACAGGGAGGCCGTCGACGAAATACAAAAGGCGGGCCAAAGAGCGGCTTCGCTGACGCAACAGCTCCTAGCATTCAGCCGCAAGCAAGTGCTCGAACCAAAAATCCTCGACCTCAATTCTGTGGTCGTTGACGTGGAAAAAATGCTCCGCAGGCTCATCGGGGAGGACATTGAGCTGAAGATCAACGCATCCGCCGGCCTCGGAAAAGTAAAAGCGGATCGGGGCCAAATCGAACAGGTGATCATGAACCTGGCCGTGAATTCCCGTGACGCGATGCCGAATGGCGGCGAATTGACGATTGAAACAAAGAATACCGAGTTGACGGAAAAAGACGCAGCGCGCCATCGGTACGTTACACCCGGCGAATACGTCATGTTGCAGGTCAGCGACACCGGGATTGGCATGAACGCCGAAGTTCAGTCGCACATCTTCGAGCCATTCTTCACAACCAAGGAGAAGGGAAAGGGAACGGGCCTTGGGCTCGCGACCGTATATGGAGTCATCAAGCAAAGCGGCGGTTACGTCTGGCTCGAAAGCGAGCCGGGCAAAGGAGCCAGGTTCAAAATCTTCCTTCCGCGGGCCGAAGGAGTTGCGGCGGAGATTCTCCAAACGACGGCTCCCTTCAGCCGCGCGCAAGGGCCGCGAACAATTCTGGTTGCGGAGGACGAGGCATCCCTGCGAAAGCTGACACGCAATACGCTGCGAGAATTGGGATTCACGGTTCTCGAAGCGAAAGACGGATTCGAAGCGCTGAATGTCTCCACGCACTGCGACGGCGCGATCGACCTCTTGTTGACCGATGTCGTGATGCCGGGCATGAGCGGCCCGCAGTTGGCTGAGAAATTGTCGCCCGAGCGCCCACAAATGAAGGTGCTCTATATGTCGGGATACACCGATGGAGCGGTTGCGACACATGGAGTCCTTGAATCCGGAATTCGAATTCTCCGGAAGCCTTTTACGCATGACCAGCTCAGCCGCAGCGTGGAAGGAATTCTCGCAGAGAATTTATGCGAGATCCGATTCGAAAAAAATGCCGAATAGGCCGGGAGCGGCAAGAAGCCGGCCTGAACGGGAAACAGGAGACGCATGAAGCCACAACTACTGATCATCGACGATGACGAATCCGTGAGAAAAGTTCTTCGATTTCGATTGAAAGATTCCTACGAAATCACGGATACCGGCTCTGCGGAAGAAGCGCTGGCGCTCGCCTTGCAGCACAAACCCGACGCAATTCTGTTGGACCTGATGATGCCGAAGTATTCCGGCTTCGAAGTTTGCCAGACTCTTTCTTCCTTGAGCTTCACACAGCACATTCCCATCCTGATTGTTTCCGGAGAGTCCAGCGCCCGTTACGAAGATTTCTGCGAGAACCTCGGAGCCAAGGGCTTTTTTCAAAAGCCGGTGGACATGGATGCGCTTCATGCAAAGCTGCAGAAGATCATCAACGGCAACCGCGAGAAAGACCGCCCCGATCCACGGGTACGCCTTCGCGTGATGCTAAAGCTCCGCTGGATTGATTCCAAGGGAGCGCAGTGTGAGGTGCTGACGGTGACGGAAAACGTGAGCGCCATGGGATTTCTGTGCGGGTGTCAGGTTGCGATCGAGCCGGATACGGTCGTGAATGCGTATCTCGCACGCAATGGGACGGTTCCGGTCGGGAAGGCAAAAGTTGCTCGAGTGGATTGGCCCGGAACTCCCGGGCAACGGTGCGATTTTCAATTCACAGAAAAGCCGGCCGATTGGGTCTTGCGCTAGAAGCAGAATACCTGAATTTATCCGCAGGCAAGGCGAAGCGATCGCTTTCTATTCATCATTGCACGGCGATTGTGACGGTAGCAGTCGAACGACCAAACTGATTCGTTGCGGCAATCGTGTAGGTTGTCGTCTGGGCCGGCGAGACCTTCACGCTCGTGCCCCGCACGGCCCCCACTTGCGGCGAAACGACGAAGTAAGAAGCACCGGTCGCATTCCAACTCAAAGTCACCTGCGTTCCGGATGAGATGACGAGCGAATCGGCTGTGAAGCTATTGATGCTGGGAACTGTTCCCTTCGGCAAATTCGATTGCGTGTAAATTGGATTCATCTGCACGACTTCGAAATCCGAGGCGGTGAGGTTCCCCAGCAGGTGCAGATCATTATTGTCCCAGCGATCGTCCGGGGCGCCGCTGATGTACATCGAAGAGCCGTTGTCGGCCATGATCATTCCATATTGTTGCAGGGCCTTCAGGATCACTTGGTTTGCGGCGGAATATGCCGAAATGTCGAAAGTTTTCTTCAGCCGCAGACGCATGCCCATCGGCGCCGCAAGAGCATTTGTCGAGTTGGCAGCCCAGTGTGATGCGGGGGACACAAACGCAGCCCGGCTCGATTGCAGCGTGAATCGCAAGGCATGATTGATTGCGCCGGCTGCCACTTCATCGTAACGCGCCAGCCCCGGGAAAATCGGCAAGCCCGCTGCATCGGCTGAGGTCCACGTCAAGGGACGCTGCTCGTCCGCCTGAAGATCCCAAACGACCGCTACATTCGCGTTCCAACTTCCATCGCTCTGCGGAACCGCGGTGCCAAGTTCGTACAGCCAGCAATTGTTGTTGTCGAGCACCAAAACGTGCCGGTCGCCGTTGCCGGGATTCGGATATCCCTCGATCGGCGCGGTGGCAGGAATCGGCATTGGCGGGGGATCGCTTTCATCACTGTACGCCGTGAAATTGACTACTACGAAATTCTGCTGCGCTCCGACCACGAGATACGGAATGCCGATGGTCGAGCCTTGATATTGGCCGGCGCCGAAATCCGCATGGACTGGAACTGTTGCACCGATGAAATTGATGATGGCGGTTGAATTGGGATCCACCGTCGCGTTCGCAATGTTTGTATTCCACGCGTTGTCGGCGGGGAAGGGAAGAAAGCCGTTCAGGCTCGCGCCCTGGCCCAGACTGATTTCGCTGCACGCGCTCGGAGTGCCGCCGCCCCCGGTCACCTGCACGCTGACGCTGCCGGAGGTGCTGCTGCCCGGGTTCGGATTGGTCACGGTTGCGCCAAATGTTCCGGCGGATTGCGCCGTGCCGGTAGCCGTGAGTTTCGAAGAGGAGACGAACGTCGTGCTCAGCGCTGTGCCGCCGAACGTGACCTGCGCTCCGCTGACAAATTTGCTCCCATTCATTGTGAGAGTGAATGGTCCTGTTCCCATGGTCGTCGGATTGACGGTACTGAGAATCGGGATCGGATTCAGCAGAGTCACGGTGCTCGTATCGCTCGCAGACGAATCAGCCGCGCTGACGGCCTTGATCGTCACCGTGTTCGTCCCGGGAAGATTCCCCGGAGACGTGTAAATCCCCGCCGAGGTGATCATGCCGGCCGCTGCGCTGCCGCCCGCGACTCCGTTTACAAACCAATTCACCGATTGATTCGACGAGCCGCTTACGGTCGCAGTAAACGGCTGCGTATCGCCCGCTCGAACATTTGTGGAAATCGGTGAAACAGAAACAATGATATTGCCCGGCGGTGGGTTGGGATTCGGATTGGAATTTGTCGCACTTGTTCCCCCGCATCCGAAGTGGACACAGATCAGAATCAAGAGCAGCAATATGGGTAAGCGACGCAAGAAAGTTCTCCGCGCCCCCCGCTAGAAAGAGGCCCGAACCAGCAGATAAAGTATGAAGGATGGGTGGCGCGTCCAACAACTGGCCTGAGGGACAAGTTAAGAGCAGGGCAGAAACCTCGCGCCGGGCCCCCTTGTCACTGAGCAGTTTGGGTTTACGGTCGGCATGTTTACGCCCAATCCGCAAGCGAGCCCGCCAGGGGATTTCCCGCATCCAAATATGTAACGATATGCGTATCATCGGAGACTGATAAGCATGGTACCGGAGGGCAAGGATGCTGGTTAAGCGAGCGCCGGATTTGAAGTATTCGGAAGTTACACCGAAGATTCTCTACATGGGCCGGCGAAATTTCCTGTTGGGGCTGCTCGCTACGACCGGAGCGGTGGCCGGCTGGAAGAAATACTCGTACCTGTTGTCCGGACCGGGCACAGGCTCCGTCCCAAGAAAGCTGGACGGCGTCATCAAAGGCCCATACAGCACGGACGAAAAGCAGAATTCCTTAAACGATGTGACCCACTACAACAACTTCTACGAATTCGGCACCGGGAAAGAAGAGCCCGCCGAATACTCGAAGGATTTTGTTACGTCGCCGTGGACGGTGTCGGTCGAAGGCGAAGTAAAGAAGCCGCGCAAGTTCACGATGGATGAAATCCTTAAACTTGCGCCGCTTGAGGAGCGCGTTTACCGTCACCGCTGCGTCGAGGCCTGGTCCATCGTCGTGCCATGGATCGGCTACTCCTTCAGCACGCTCGCGAAGCTGGTGGAGCCCAATTCGAAAGCGCAATACGTGGCCTTCGAGAGTCTTTACGACCCGAAACAAATGCCGAAGGGAGCGTACGCCGGAATCGGATTTCCTTACGTGGAGGGCTTGCGGCTCGACGAAGCGATGAATTCACTCACGCTTCTCACTGTCGGAATGTACGGCGAGACGCTTCCGAATCAGGACGGCGCTCCGGTGCGCATGGTGATTCCCTGGAAATATGGATTCAAGAGCATCAAGTCGATCGTGCGAGTGCGCTTCGTTAAAGATTTGCCGCCTACGACCTGGAATCTCGCAAATGCGCATGAGTATGGCTTCTATTCCAACGTGAACCCGACCGTGGATCATCCCCGCTGGAGCCAGGCCAAGGAGCGCCGCCTCGGAGAATTTCTGCGGCGGCCCACGTTGATGTTCAACGGATATGGCGATCAGGTGGCCAGCATGTACAACGGCATGGATCTGCGAAAGAATTACTGATCGGGGCCGCTTGGTGAATTCCATTCTGACAAGCAAGTGGACTAAAGTTGCGGTCTTCCTGCTTTGCCTCGTTCCGCTGGCAATTCTCGTGTGGCGCGGGTTGCACGGCAGTCTCACCGCCAATCCGATCGAGTTCGTTACGCACGCAACGGGCGATTGGACGATCAGATTTTTGATCATCACCCTCGCAATTACTCCGCTGCGGAAACTCCTGCGCCTTCCGCAACTCATCCGTTTCCGCCGGATGCTGGGGCTTTTCGCTTTTTTCTATGCGTTCCTGCATTTCAGCATGTGGATCGGCGTGGATAAGTTCTTCGATTGGACGGAGATGATGAAGGATGTCCAGAAACGCCGGTTCATCTCCGTCGGATTCACCGGCTTCGTGCTGATGATCCCGCTCGCGATCACATCGACCGCCGGCTGGATTCGCCGCCTCGGCGGACGCCGCTGGCAGTGGCTGCATCGCGCGATTTATGTGAGCGCGATCGCCGGTGTGATTCATTACTACTGGCTCGTGAAATCCGATGTGCGCAAGCCGCTGCAATACGCGTTTCTGGTGGGCATTCTGCTTGCGTGGCGGCTTGGGTCGTGGCTTTATGGCCGCGGGAAACGCATTGCTGCGAGTGGCACACAGCGCGAAGAGCCGGTCACGGCGGAAGCCGCATAGTATTCATTCCGTCCTGCACAACCATTCATTCAACAAATCATCCCCATCAAAATTTCATGGTTGCTCTAACGGCGCCGCAGGAGAACAATGTATACAGTCGAGACAAATGACGCGTGCCATCACAAGTCGAATCTCCGTCGAAGAGATCGCCAATAGCGTGACGCATGGTATCGGCCTGGTGCTGAGCATCGCCGGTTTCTCCGTCCTGGTCATCCTGGCCGCGATGCGCGGTTCTGCCTGGCACATCGTGAGCTGCGCCATCTACGGCACCACGCTCGTGTGCTTGTACGCGGCCTCGACGCTCTACCACGGTCTGCCGTCGCCGCGCGTGAAGCGCATCTTCAAGGTGCTGGATCACTCCGCGATTTATTTGCTGATTGCCGGAACGTACACGCCATTCCTGCTCGTCAACTTGCGCGGCGGGTGGGGCTTGTGGATGCTTGGACTTGTATGGGGAATTGCGATGGCTGGAATTCTTTTCAAGGTGTGGTTTGTGGACCATTTCAAATGGCTTTCCACGACTGTCTATCTATTGATGGGCTGGCTTGCGTTGATTGCGGTGAAGCCGTTGATCGTGATGGTTCCAACCAGTGGACTGATTTGGCTCGTGGCCGGCGGGTTGATGTACACCATCGGTGTTGTTTTCTTCGCGACCAAACGCATACCGTACAACCACGTTATCTGGCACGTCTTCGTGATGGCGGGAAGTATCTGCCATTACGTGGCCGTGTTGTATTCGGTCGTCCTGCCTGCAAAAGCGTAGTGGTTTCTTTTCTTGCTGATTGATTTCCGGCAGCGATAAAATCGATTTCAAAAATAAAAGAACCCCGGCAGTGAAACCGAGGCTCCTCTATTCTTCGGATGCTGATGCTTACTGACGGCGAGCGTTGTGCTTGTCTTTGTAGATCTTCCTCGACGTCTGGTTCTGCTGATGATTCACCAGCGCCTTGTCGCCTTTGGTCAGCTTGCCGCCGTTCTCTTCGCGCATGCCGTTCACTTCTTTGTTGATGCCCTGCTGTTGCTTTTCGAGTTTCGCAGTTTCGCCGGCAGTGAGCTGCCCGCTCTTGACGCCCTGCGCGATACGATCCTGCTGGTTCTCCTGGCGCTGTCCCACTTCGCCCTTGAAGTTATCCTTCCGGGCGTTGTGTTTGTCGTCATAAATCTTGTCCGACAAGTGGTTTTGCTGTGTGTTCAACTTGGCGCGGTCGGCAGCGGTCAGATGACCGTTGTCTTCCGACCGCATCGTGCGCTCTTCCTTGTTCAGGCCCGCTTCCTTGGTTTCGAGGTTCCTGGTTTCGCCCGGCGTTAACTGCCCGCTCGAGACACCCTGTGCGATGCGGTCTTGCTGGTTTTCCTTGCGTTCCTGGATCGTGGCCGGCTTTGACGGGTCGCTGCTGGAATTGGCCGGGCTGCCCGCTGATTGCGCAAAAGCAGAGGTGCCAAACAGAGCGATGAGGGCCGCACCACTCAAAATAAGTGCATTGATCTTCATGATGTTTTCCCTTTCCGTATGATTCGTTCTCATTTTAAGTGTCGGCCCTCGAAAACTTTTATGAAGGCCGTACATTCCATCAAACACAATTCGCTGGGATTAGTTGCTCGAGGCGCACAGGCGCACCTGCAAGAGGTTGAAGGCAAATAGGTTAAAGGATGAGAAATCGCGGCTCTCGCCATGCACCCAATTTCAAAGCGCAGATCGACCTGCAAATGCGGACTTAGTGCGTGGTTTCGGACAAGCGTGGAGCATTCGCTGTTCGGGGGTTACTGACCTGCATCTGGCCACCGGTACAGGTGAGATTTATCCATTCGGCGTGTAGAATGGCTGCTCAAGATGGTTAGCGACATTTGCAATCGTCGCCCCGACTTAAGTGGACCCCGCCCTTCACGCTCGGCGCGATCGAAATGGTGACCATACGTTGATTGTGGGGAAAAAACCCTTGAGATTTGGAGCAATCCTTCTTTCATTCATCCTCTTAATGGGCCTGTGCATTACCCTAACCGGATGCCCGAGCGGCGGCTCGGGAGGAGGCAACTCAGTCGCCCCCTCGATTGGTACGCAACCGGCAGACGCTTCGGTTACTGCCGGCCAAAAGGCGGCGTTTTCGGTTGGGGCAACCGGCACCGCACCCCTTAGCTACCAGTGGCAGAAGGGTGGTCAAAATATTCAGAACGCGAACGCCGCGAGTTACACAACCCCGGCGACATCCGCAGCCGACAATGGAACCATGTTCGACGTCATAGTGAGCAATTCGGCCGGCAGTATGACGAGTCGTATGGCTACGCTGACTGTCACTGCACCGGTTGCGCCGGGCATCGTGACGCAGCCCGCTGACAGGACCGTTACTGTAGGCCAAACGGCGACTTTCTCGGTTGTAGCCAGTGGAACCGCCCCGCTCAGCTATGTGTGGCAGAAGGGCACGACAAATATTCCGAACTCAAATTCTGCAAATTACACGACTCCGATGACCACCATGGCTGACGACGGCACTACGTTCAGGGTCATCGTTACGAATTCAGTTGGAATGGCGACAAGCAATTCAGCAAAACTGAAAGTGAATCCGGTTCAAGCAGGCACCGCAAACGTTCTGACTTATCACAACGACATCGCGCGGACGGGTCAAAACCTGAATGAGACAATCCTGACAACGAGCAATGTGAATTCGACTACTTTCGGGAAGCTCGGATTCCTCTCGGTGGACGGCCTTGTAGATGCCGAGCCGCTGTATGTTTCGAATCTGATCGTTGCCGGCGCGCCGCACAACGTCGTCTTCGTCGTCACCGAAAACGACTCGGTCTATGCCTTCGATGCGGACACGTTTGCGCAGCTTTGGAATGTCACGGTGCTCGGGTCGGGAGAGACGCCAAGCGAGGCGGTCAACGGCTGCGGGCAGGTATCGCCTCAGATTGGAATTACGTCCACTCCGGTAATCGATTTGAATGCGGGACCTCACGGGACAATGTTCCTCGTCGCGATGTCGAAGAGCGGCTCGACCTACATCCATCGGTTACACGCTCTGGATCTTTCCAATGGCGCCGAGATCGGAACCGCCACCACCATTCAGGCCACGTTTCCAATTCCGGGGCATCCCGGACAAACGGCGACCTTCGATCCGAAGCAATACAAGGAGCGCGCGGCCTTGCTACTTCTCAACGGTGTGATCTACACCTCATGGGCTTCGCACTGCGATATTTCTCCCTACCAGGGTTGGATCATGGGATACAGCGAGTCCACGCTTCAACAGACTAGCGTGCTGAATATCACTCCCAACGGCAGCCTCGGCGCCGTCTGGATGGCAGGCGGAGGACCCGCCGCGGACAGCCTGGGCAACATCTATCTCCTCTCGGGGAATGGGACATTTGATGACACGCTCGACGGCAGTGGTTTCCCGGTGAACTCCGACTTCGGCAACGGGTTTCTCAAGTTGTCCTTAGTCAGCAATAAATTGACCGTTGCGGATTACTTCAACATGTTTGACACGGACTTGGAGACTTCCCACGACACCGATCTCGGGTCGGGGGCCGTAATGGTTCTGCCCGACAACCTAACGGACTCAATGAGCAACAAGTGGAATCTTGCGGTCGGCTCGGGCAAGGATGGCAGGATTTACGTTGTAAATCGCGACATGATGGGGAAATTTAGCACGATCAATGACAATGCCATTTATCAGGAGCTCGACGGCGCGCTTCCCGGCGGTGTCTGGTCCGTTCCGGCATTTTTCAACAACACGGTTTACTACGGTCCTCAAGGAAGCAACATGAGAGCTTTCACGATTTCGAATGCAAAGCTTTCTTCATCGCCCTCGTCTCAGTCCTCCGCCTCATACGCATATCCGGGGGCCGCGCCGAGCGTGTCGGCGAACGGGACGTCCAACGGAATCGTCTGGGCGGTGCAGAATAATGGGGGCACTGGCGTATTACACGCCTACAGCGCGGCGAACCTTGGGACTGAGCTTTATAACAGCAGTCAGGCCGCAAATAACCGCGACCGGTTCACTGACAACAAATACGTTACGCCGATGATCGCGAGCGGAAAAGTGTACGTGGGCACGCCCACGGGAGTCATTGTGTTCGGCCTTTTCTAGCAAGAACCATCCAGCCGCAGTCCCGCGCCGAATTCACGTATTTTTTTTATTTTAGCGTGATTGCTTCACCAGTCTTCGATCCCTGCGTTACCACGGTTTATGGCGGGTGATCGCCCTGCGCGTCATTGTCCTCTCCGGCCGCAAGCGGACGGATGCACAGATCGGTCTGCGTCATGCTGCATTGATAGATTTGCCAGACGGGCAAGTCCTGCGGTTGTACGGTGTACGTTCCTTCCTCCATCGACCCGGTGTCCTGCGGTTGCGTCATCACGAAGGGATTATTCGGCCGCGCCCGGACCCGGAATTGTCCCGAGGCTGCCTCGTAATTCCCGTAGCTGAAGCAATACCCGATACACGCGTGGTCCACCATATGTTGGATCAAGACGCGCGAGCCGGGGAGCGGGAGAATCGTGGCCATCACGCGCTGCCCCGGCGGCAGAGTATGCACCAGGCTTTCCACCTGCACTTCCATTCGGTTGATCGTGGCCGTGTCCTGATAAACGAAAGAGAAGAAAATCGCGGCGATCGCGCCGAATCCGGCCAGGTGCCAAAAGCGCGGACGCATCGCATCCAAAAGACAGCACGCGAGAACAGCGGAAATGGACGTGAGGCGTTCCGTAATCAGCGCCACCGCCACGGGATATTCCGGCAGATGGATTCCGTCGGGAAGAAGAAGTACGCCCAATTCAGCGATGACGAAGAGCTGTGCCGGAATACTGTATTGCGCCGACAGGCCGTCTTCGCGCCGCCGTCGAATCAGATCCACTCCGACAAACACAATCACAAGAAAGATGACCGCGACGGAAGGGAAGCGGTAGCGCGGATTGAAAAGCAGAAATTGGTCTGCACCGTTGAAAAGGTAAAGCGATTCGTCCGGTCCATCCATGATGTAGTGATGCGCCAGATAAAAGCGCACGAGGTAAAGCGCGCCAGCCGCCGCCAGCAGAACTACAAAGTGATAACGGAACGAAACGCGCTCGATGATTTCGATGTAAACGGCGGCTCCGATCAACCATAGAAAGCCCAATGGATGCGCCAGGAGGACGAGCCCTGCCAGCGGTACTGCGGCGAATCGCTCCCAGCCACTTCCCCGCCAGAAAATCGCCAGCGCAAAAAAGGAGATGCCAATCGAAAGGTAGTAATTGAAAAAACCCATTTGAAGAGTCCAGCCGTAGGAAATCATGGCGAGGAGAGGCGTAAAACCCCAGGGAGGACGCCCGGTAGCGGCGGAAACAAAAGTGAATGCGCCCCAGAAGAAAACAAGCACGGCGAGCGAAACTGCGATCTTCTCTGCGACGTACAGATTGAAAATCGAGCCCAGGCCGCTTAGAAGAAAATCAAAAAGGACGTTATTCCACTGACGGGTAATCCAAAGGCCTGACGCCTGACCACGCTCGATCAATTGCACGAGCCACGCGTTGTACAAATGGCTTCCGAGATCGCCCGCTTCGATCACGCGGTGCCAGAAACAGGGCGCAAGCAGTGCCGCAGAAATGGCGAGGAGCTTCCAAGTGTGCTCGCGGAGGAATCGGACGGAATGCGCGAACGCGGATGTGTTCATGTCTCGCTGCGTGCAAACATATCACGAGTCGAAACCGGTTGGTCATTTCATGGCCGTAGATTTCGTGGAAATGAATTCAGAATTTAAGCGTCTTGCCGTGGCTTGGGCGCGTAGGGATATTTAGAATGCTTCGGGGTATGGGCAACGCGGTATTCATCCAACTCCGCATCGGTAAGGCGGAAGTGACTTTTCACAGGATGGTTTTCCGCAGCGGCGAGCTCGCGGTGAAGCCGGTGCGAACAGATGTCCGGGGCGTCCTGATAACGCACGCGGCGTGAATCGAATGCTTCGTTGAGGATTGTCAGCGTGAATTCCAGCGGTTCCGTTGCGGGATGCCTCACGGTAAAGGTGTACTCACGGACTAGCGTTTTGCTCTGGAAGCCGACGAACTGCACGATGATGTTGTCGCTCATGATGTGCTGGGTACGGCCCAACCTCTGATTGCGACATCCGTTGCACTCTTGCGATGGCTCGAAAGAAAAAAAGGGCGAGCCGGCGGTCGCCGGCTCGCCCAAATTTACTACAGGCTGGTGACGTTCGCTGCCTGCAGGCCCTTGGGGCCGCGGGTAACTTCGAATTCAACCGCCTGGCCTTCGTTCAGCGACTTGTAACCCTCCGCCTGGATGGCGGAGAAATGGACGAAAACGTCCTCGCCGGACTGGCGCTGGATGAACCCAAAACCCTTGCTGGCATTGAACCACTTCACTGTTCCTTGTTCTCTCACTTATTTACTTCCTTCTTTTTTTAAGCTATTTGCGCTTCTCGACCGCCTCCAGCCGTAAAGCAAAAGAGGCCGCAAGTGTGAACTTGCAGCCCCTTCAATCGAATCTAAAGGTGTTACAAGAGCAACAAACGCAAGACCACCTTAACATGAAGCGGTCGCTCTGCCTAGTGAATTCTTTCGCTTCGCATTTCGCCGCGAATCGCTTGAATCGTCAAAAACGGCCGCCGCAGCCGATTCTAGTTCGTTAATTTCGGCTGCGAAACCGGCGTCAGCGTCCCATTGCGGATGTAATACTCGCCGTCGCGCCAGCGAACCCGATTGCGGCCGAAGCTGAGGAACAGAATAATAGTCGCGAGAGAGTCCCAAACGGGAATCAGCCAGAAATGTTTCACGATCGCGGGCTGTTTCAATCCCCAAACGGCAATCAATCCGGTCACGATCAGCCGCAGCCCAACGTAGCCTCCGAGATAGATGGCCGCGACTGTCGCGGTCGGCCGAACAGCAATCGCTGCGAGCGCCCACGGAAGCCCAAGGGTCAGCATGAGTCCCACGTGGCCCCAGGGCCGCATGTTGCGCTGCACGACTGCCCATCGCATTCTCTTGGCGAGAAATCCCCGCATGCTTTGAAAATCGGCCACGGCGCGCACGGCATAGGGAAGCAGTTCGACCCGATGCCCCTTCTCTTCGATCAGGCGCCCCACCAACATGTCGTCGGCCGGCTTGTTCTCAATCGCTTGGAACAGCCCTGCCTCAGCCAGATTCTTTTTTCGAGTGACGATCGTCGAGCCGAGAGCAAATTTCACACCGTCGAGTTGGCGCGCCACCGTAAGGCTGACGTAAAAATCCGAAACCTGTCCGATGGTCTGAAGATTGTCGGCAAACGTCTTCTCATCCGTTTGCAGGTAAATGCAGGTGACGGCGCCGACGCCGGGATTACGGAGCGGCGAAACAACGGTTCGCAGATATCCCGGCTCGACGCGGATGTCGCTGTCGCTGAAAACCAGAATCTCGTGCTTCGCTTCCGCGGCCAGCCGCTCCAGCTTCGACACTTTGTCGTTCGTCACATTCGGGTTTGACCCGACAAGCACACGAATCGGGCGATTCGGGAACTTGCGTTTGAGATCTTCGATCACGGGAATGTTGGGATCGTCCGCGCTCCCCACGCAGAAAAGCATTTCGAATTGCGGATAATCCTGCTCGCAGAAACTCGCAAAATTGCGGAAGGCGCCATCATCGAGTCCACGAACGGGCTTCAAGATGCTGACCGGCGGAGTAAAATCCGTATTCGGTTCGAGGCGTCGCGAAAAAAAACGCATCGAGCTGTAAATGGCGATGAGGTAGTAAATCAGCGGAAAAGTTGCGACCAGTAGAACAGCCCAGCGAAGGACCTGCCACACCGTCATGGAACGATCCGGCGTGGAGAATCCGTGCGCGGACTCTGCGGCCGCGCTTCTCTAGCGTCCGCTGGTCGAAGTGACGGCACGCAAGCGATCGCCGGATTCCGGCCCTCCGGAAGTCCAGCTGACCTGAGGAAGAATCGTTTCCATGCGGATGCGATGGCGGGCCTCCGAAATCTTCTTGAGCATTGTGTCGATGAGTTCGTCCGAAAGTAAACGCGGCTTGAGGCCAAGTCCGAGCAAATTGTCGTGCACCACGTGGTAGTGATGGTCTTCCATTTCCACTCGCGGATTCTTCAAATGCTCGACTCGCACCTCGAATCCAAGTTTTTTCGCTTGTTCGGCGACCATTTCAGCGAGCTGCGCGATCGAGAAAATTTCGGTGAACTGGTTGAAGACGCGAAATTCGCCGGGCTTCGCGGGATTCGTTAATGCGAGTTCGACGCAGCGCAGCGTGTCGCGAATATTCAGGAAACCGCGCTTTTGTGCGCCCTTTCCGTAAATCGTGAGCGGTATGCCCGCGATGGCCTGCACGCAAAACCGGTTCAGCGCCGTCCCGAAAACTCCGTCGTAATGAAAGCTCGTTTCGAACCGCGGATCGAGTTTCGATTCATCGGTCTCGATCCCGTACACGACGCCCTGGTTCAGGTCCGTGGAAGCCATCTTCCAGATCCGGCACGCGAAGGCGATGTTGTGGCTGTCGTGAACTTTCGACAGGTGATAGAAGGAGCCCGGCTGCTTCGGGAAGGGAAGACGATCCTTTCTCCCCTTGTGTTCGATTTCGATGAATCCTTCTTCAATGTCGATGTTCGGTGTGCCGTACTCGCCGAGCGTTCCGAGCTTCACGAGATGGCATCGCGGTGCGACGCGATTCATCGCCCACAGAACGTGCAGCGTGCCGACGACGTTGTTGACCTGCGAAAAAACAGCGTGTTCGTGATTCATCATTGAATACGGCGCCGACGGCTGCTCGCCGTAGTGAATGATTGCGTCCGGCTCGAAGGATTGCAGCGATTCTTGAACGAAATCGTATTCGCGGAGGTCGCCCGTGAATAGAATCATTTCCTTTCCGGTTACTTCCTTCCACGCGCGCACGCGTTCATCGAGCTTGCGGATCGGGAGCAACGGCTCGACGCCCAGCTCGGATTCCCACTGCCGCTTGCCGAAATTATCGAGCAAGGCAACGTCGTGGCCGCGTTGCGAGAGATACATCCCCGTCGGCCAGCCCAGGTAACCGTCGCCTCCCAGGATCAAAACGCGCATGAATTGCCCTCCCGAAGTTTGTCCCGATTCTCCTTCAGACAATCAAAACTACATGATTCAGGCCGAAACGAAAACATTTTTCCGCCGCCTCATGCCGCAATCCGCCTGATTCCCGAGGGCCGCGTACAATTGCTGGCGCGAGTGGGGAAGGGTATGATAGCGCTCCCCAAGAAATTCTTGAGAAGCACACCACTGAAGGTGCGCTCTGAGGAGAGCTGCCATGAAGAAGAAGACTCTCATCATTGTGGTTGCCATAGTTGTTGCTGTGGTGGTCCTTTTGCTTGCGCTGCCGATGTTCATCGACGTGAACCGTTTTCGCCCGACATTGGAAACCGAAATGTCGAGTGCTCTGGGCCGCAAGGTCGACATCGGCAATATCCAGCTCGCGATTTTTTCCGGCGGCGTGACGATCGACAATCTTTCTATCTCGGATGACCCTGCCTTCAGCCATTCGTCTTTCCTGAAAGCGAAGCAATTGACGGTCGGCGTGGAGCTGTTGCCCCTGATTTTTTCTAAGAGACTCGAAGTGCGCTCGTTCAAAGTGGTCGAGCCGGAAGTTTCTTTGCTGCGGTCGTCTTCCGGCGTCTGGAATTTCTCGACGATGGCCGCTTCGCAAGGGAAAACATCGAAAGGCAGCGACGCCTCGAGCACCGCAAATTTTTCCGTCGGGAGCCTCGCCATTTCATATGGGAGAATCATCGTCGGGACGGCCGGATCGAAAGCGAAGCCCCAGGTCTATGAGAACGTGAACCTCGAAGCGAGCGACCTCTCTTACACGACGCAGTTTCCCTTCAAGCTCAGCGCAAAGACTCCCGGCAACGGCGCGGTCAAATTGGAAGGAAAAGCAGGGCCGATCAATCAAGCGGACGCTTCCCTAACGCCACTCGACGCAAAGATTGACGTGGAACATCTGGACATCACTTCCACCGGCTTTGTGCCGGCTTCGTCCGGCATTGCAGGAGTCGTTGATTTCAACGGCAACGCTTCATCCAACGGGAAGCAGGCTAGCTCGAAGGGCTCGGTGAAACTCAACAAAGCAAAATTCGTTCCGGCCGGTTCACCTGCGAGCGTGCCCATCGACGTTGAGTATTCGACGGAATACGATTTAAACCGACAGGCAGGCGTTCTCAAGCAGGGCGATGTCCACATCGGCAAGGCCCTCGCGCGGCTTACGGGTTCGTATGAGATGAAAGGTGAAACCACGTCCGTCCAGATGAAACTCAATGGGAAAGACATGCCCGTTCCCGATCTGGAGGGCGTGCTTTCTGCGGTGGGAGTCGCGCTGCCATCCGGGGCATCGCTCAAGAGCGGAACTCTCGATGCGGAACTCGCAATCAACGGCCCCACGGACCGCCTCGTGATCACCGGGCCGATTAATCTGTCGAATGGAAAGCTGACGGGGTTCAACATCGGCTCAAAACTGGGGGCGCTCGCTTCGTTCGCCGGCCTGGGAGGTAAGACCGGCTCAGACACGGAAATCCAGACTCTGAGCGCAAACGTCCGGGTTGAACCGGGAGGAACGCACGCAGAGAATCTAAATATCGTCGTGCCTTCGATCGGCTCGATGACAGGAAATGCGAACATCAGCCCCAGCGGACAGCTGGATTGCAAAATGGTTGCGAAGCTCTCGAGCGCGGGGAATCCAATCGGCGGAATTACCTCGAAAATATCGCCGTTCGGCGGAAGCTCGCAGGGCGGCATTCCGTTCCGCATTCAGGGAACAACGTCGAATCCGATTTTTGTGCCGGACGTCGTGGGGATGGTCGGAAACGTAGCCAAGAATCCGGTTGGGTCCGCGACGGCTCCTGCGGGTGCGGCGGCGGGCGCGATCGGCGGCTTGTTCGGCAAAAAGAAAAAGCCCTGAAGCGCAGGAGATTTCTGAGGTAGATCAGTCTGCCGAATGCGGCGCGGGAAATCTCTGTTCGAGCCACGACCGCGCTTCTTCGGGATGATAGTTGAACGGGCCCAATCCGCCGCGATAGGCGATTTTTCCTGACTCATCCACAATGTAGATTCGTTCGGGCCAGCCGGCATAAGCGCGGTTTGCCGCGTCGCTCATTTCATCCACGCCCAGCGGAATCGGGAAATGAAATCTCTCTGAAAAATCCTTTGCGATTGCGATGCGTTGCGCGAGCGTGTGCGGCTGCGGGTAGCACACGCCCTGATCCACATTAGACTTCATCTGCCACTCATCGAGCGGGTGTGCTTCGCGAATGTAAACCGCCAGAAAATCGGCGCGGTCTTTGTAATCGTCGTAAATCTTGGTGAGGTTGACCACCTCACGGCGGAACGGCGGTCAAGTGTAGCTGCCGAAAACTAAAACCAACGGGCGCCGGCCGATGTGGTCGCGAAGCTGGAATGTGGATTGACCATCGAGCGCGAGCAACCGGGCGTCCGGCGCGCGATCTCCCACGCGAAGGTCGCCGCGATGCCACTGCGGCAAAGCGTAGCGCAGGAAACCGTACACGTCGCGCGGGCCGCCCATCATGTAGCTCAGGACGCCGTAGCCGATGATGAGGACCAGGACGAGCGCGAGGCTGGCCCATTTCAACCACTGCATGATGACGCACCCTCCATTTTGAGCGCGATAGCTCTGGCCTGCTGTCCGGTCAATTCGAATCCCCTCTCGGCTTGCCCACCCGTGTCTCGCATGCATCCGGCATGTCTCTTGTGGTAAATTAGCAAAGAATTCGAGGAGGCAGGGCCGAATGCCGCTGCCACCTTCATTTTTAATTCATATCCGGGAGGCATACTCAGATGACCTGCCCGCAATGCAATACGCGAATTCCGGTGAAATCGCTCCTGGCGTCGTCCGGCGTTGTCTGCCACCACTGCGGCTCCGTCCTTTGCCCGCGAGCGTCCTGCACCATTTTTCTCTTCGTCGTTTCCTTTGGCCTGGGTTTCACCACCCTCCTTCTCCTGCGGCGTAACGGCGCCGAGCTCTGGTTGTCGCTCGCCGCGTTCTTTCTCGTGGTGACTTGCGTATATGCCGCGCTCGCGCCGCTGGTTGTCCGGTTTCGGCTGAAGGATGAGACCGTGCCTAACCTGCCCCGGCGTAGCGCTTAACTTCGACCTTTCCGCATTAGAGCATCTGGCGAAGAACGTACTGCAGAATTCCTCCGTTCTGAAAATAGGTGACCTCGAACGGCGTGTCCACCCGCGCAATGGCCGTGAAGATTTTTTCTTTGGCGTTTGCGTCGCGCGCGCGAACCTTCATCTTCTTGCGCGGTTCGAAATTCTGTGCGATTCCTTCGATGTCGAAAGTCTCAAGGCCCGTCAGCCCGAGTGACTTCGGCGTTTCGCCCGGCAGAAATTCCAGCGGCAGCACGCCCATACCGACCAGGTTACTTCGGTGAATTCGCTCAAAACTCTCTGCCAGCACGGCGCGGACACCGAGCAAAATCGTTCCCTTGGCGGCCCAGTCGCGCGAGGACCCGGAGCCGTACTCTTTGCCGGCGATGACAATCAAGGGTACACGCTCGTCGCGGTATTTTATTGCCGCGTCGTAGATCGTCATTTTCTCGCAGGTGGGTTGATGAATCGTCCAGCCGCCTTCCGTGCCCGGAGCGAGCAAATTGCGCAAGCGGATATTCGCAAACGTCCCGCGCATCATCACTTCATGATTTCCGCGCCGCGCGCCGTAGGAATTGAAATCCTTCGGTTGCACGCCGTGGGAGATTAGATATTTTCCAGCCGGAGTATCCGCGGGGATCGAACCGGCGGGCGAAATATGGTCCGTCGTAACGCTATCGCCCAGCACGGCCAGTGCGCGCAGGTTCTGAAGATCCGCGAGCGCTCCCGGCTTGAGCGGCATGTCCTCGAAGAACGGCGGATGCTTGATGTACGTGGATTTCGAATCCCACGCGTAAAGATCGCCTTCCGGAATCGGCAAAGCGCGCCAGCGACTGTCTCCGGTGAAGACGTCCGCATATTCCTTGCGAAACATTTCGCTCGAGACCGAACTGCGCATGGTGGTCTCGACCTCCTGCGGCGTTGGCCAGATATCGCGCAGGAAAACCGGCTTGCCGGACGCGTCGCTGCCGAGTGACTCATTGACAATGTCGAAGTCCATGCGGCCTGCGAGCGCGTAGGCGACCACAAGCGGCGGCGATGCGAGATAGTTGGCGCGGCAGAGGGGGTTGATACGGCCCTCAAAATTGCGGTTGCCGCTGAGAACGGAAACGGCAACGAGGTTATTGTCCTTGATCGCTTTCCCAATTGCGTCCGGCAGCGGGCCGCTGTTGCCGATGCAGGTTGTGCAGCCGTAGCCAACGAGATGGAAGCGGAGCGATTCAAGATACGGCCACAGTCCGGCCTTTTCGATATAATCGGTGACGACTTTCGAACCGGGCGCAAAACTTGTCTTGACCCACGGCTTCGAGCGGAGCCCGCGCTCGACAGCTTTCTTCGCGAGCAGTCCTGCACCGAGCATGAGCGACGGATTCGAAGTGTTCGTGCAGCTCGTGATGGCGGCGATGACGACGGAGCCGTCGCTCAATTCGAACTTGTCGCCGTTGTTCTGGACGCTGACATGCTTTGCCGGCGCGCCGAGCGATTTCTCGAACGAGGATTTCGCCTGCGTCAGCGGAACGCTATCCTGAGGCCGCTTCGGCCCGGCCATGGTGGGAACGACTTTCGCGAGATCGAGTTCGAGCCGGTCGGAGAAAATCGGATCGGGCGTCGCGTCCGTGCGGAAGAGCCCCTGCTCCTTCGTGTACGCCTCGACGAGGCGCACCTGGTCTTCGCTGCGAGCGGTGAATCGCAAGTACGCAACCGTCTCCGCGTCCACGGGGAAGAAGCCCATCGTCGCCCCGTATTCCGGCGCCATGTTGGCGATCGTCGCGCGGTCGGGAAGCGTGAGGCTCGAAAGTCCAGTGCCGTAAAACTCGACAAATTTTCCGACGACGCCTTTCCTGCGCAAAATTTCCGTGACTGTCAGCACCAGATCGGTCGCCGTCGTGCCTTCCGGCAAACGTCCGTGCAACTTGAAGCCGATGACGGCCGGAATCAGCATCGAAAGCGGCTGGCCGAGCATCGCGGCCTCTGCTTCGATTCCACCGACGCCCCAGCCAAATACGCCGAGGCTGTTGACCATCGTTGTGTGCGAGTCCGTGCCGACGAGCGTGTCTGGAAAAGCGACGCGGGTCGAGCCCTGCTTTTCGCTGAACACGACGCGCGCGAGATATTCGAGGTTTACCTGATGGCAGATCCCTGTGTCCGGCGGGACCACGCTGAAATTGTGAAATCCCTTCTGGCCCCAGCGCAGAAATGCGTAGCGTTCGATGTTGCGTTGCATTTCAAGCTCGGCGTTGAAGGCAAATACGTTCGCAGCGCCGGACTTATCCACCTGCACCGAATGGTCGATGACCAGTTCGGCCGGCAGCAGCGGATTGATTTTTTTCGGGTCGCCGCCGAGCATGCGCATTGCCTCGCGCATGGCCGCGAGGTCCACGACGGCGGGAACGCCCGTAAAATCCTGAAGCAGGACGCGCGCGGGCATGAATGAGACTTCTTTTTCCGTGGCACCTGCGGCGCTTGAAGGATTCCAGCCCGCCAGCGCGCGAATGTCGTCTGCATAGACGAATCGGTCGTCCTCATGGCGGAGCAGATTCTCGAGCAGGACTTTCAGTGAAAATGGCAGGCGGGAAACATTTCCGATTCCGGCGCGCTCGAGCGCATCCAGGCGGAAAATATCAGCGGAATCGGAGCCATAGCGCAGCGCCGCGCGGGACGAAAACGAATTTTTCGATGCACCACTCATACCGAATCAACCCTCCTGACTGCAACCTGGTGATTTGTCAAACTCGTGTTTTATTTGGCGGTTAGATTTGCGACTTCCCTTTATTTTCATCAGCTTAGAGCGTTTTCTAATTCAGGATTTTGGCGATTAGAAAGTGGGAAGAGCGGACCTACCGTCTTCTTAAAGAGGATTCGTTGGAGGCGGTAAAGCTGCCCGCGGCTCCCGAAATTCAACAGTTTGCTCACGCCTCCATGTTAGTACACGAAAATTCGAATGCAAGCGTGAAAGGCTGTGGAATCAGGAAGCGCGAGCAATGTACCACAGAACCAAAAGCAGGTTCCTTACCACGATTCGCAAACAACGCGGCTGGGTTCGGGATGACACCGCAAACAAACCCGGAGAGCAGAGGCACACTTCGCTCGCTCAGTGCAGGGGATCGTCTGTGTCACTGAACCTACTTATCGCGCAGGCTTCTCCTGCACTTGCTGCTAAGTCCGTGTCACCAAGCGAATGCCCGCAGAGGCGCATGTGAACAAGGGCAGCGCAAAGTTCATTAACCCATCATGAAAAGTCATGCGCGCCCTTCGACTAGTTGCCAATCGCATGGGCCGACTGTTTTAGGATGTGATTCGGGCGCTCGCGGCACAACCGAATTCACTGGAGAGTTCCGGTCATGAATGCCGCCAAAGTGTACGGCTAAAACCCGAAATACTCCTGGTCGCCTTCGAGCATCGAAGAAAGGTTCGATAAGCGCAGGAGTTCCTTGATGCGATCGTTTAAACGGATTAGCTTCAGGTCACATTTGTTTCTCTTAGCCGTGACCCATAATCCGACAATGGCGCCAAGCCCGGAACTGTCGAGATAACTTACATTCGTCAGATCCAGAACCACTGTTTTGTGATCGTCGATGAGAGGACGGAGGGTGGATTGAAGGAGCGAAGCGGTGCTTGAGACGATCCGGCCGCTGGAGCGAACGAGTACGAGGGTGGAACCTTTCTTTTCTGCTTCCAGCCTCAATTCGGGAGCAGGGGCTGCGGATTCTGATGCCATAGCGAGTCTCCTTTCGACAGGAAATCGCGGGGGAAATGCGGGCGGATTATACAGCAACACGGAGGAGCCTATCGATAATATATTCTTGTGCGCAATGTACTTACCGCAAGCCGATGTATGAGCGGACCCGGCGCTTGCGATTGGTGCAGCGGGCAAACGAAACTGCCTCTTGAACGCTTCAGATAGGGTTGCTAGCTTCTTTTGAGGGAGATGCGCGGCGGCAGGGCGGATGGTCGATGCGAATTGTGTTGATATCGACGTATGAACTCGGGCGGCAGCCGTTCGGGCTGGCATCGCCTGCGGCATGGCTGCGCGCGCGAGGCGCGAATGTGGCGTGCGTCGATTTGTCGCGAGAATCGCTCACGGAAGAAGCTGTGCGTGCTGCGGACCTGATCGCGTTCTACGTACCGATGCACACGGCCACACGGCTGGCCATCGCCCTGCTGCCGTCGATCCGCAGACTCAATTCGACGGCGCAGCTCTGTTTCTACGGACTCTATGCGCCGGTGAACGAAACGTATCTGCGGCAACTTGGGGTGCAAACAATTCTCGGCGGTGAATTTGAAGAGGGGCTTGCGTCGCTCGTTTCGCGCCCGGATGCGAGCGGCGGGAACGGCGCGCAAGTTCAGCCGGTCATCTCTCTCGAACGTTTGAAATTTCGTGTGCCCGACCGCGACGGTCTTGTGCCGCTTGAAAAATATGCGCGGCTTACGATGCCGGGGGGCGAGACGCGCACAGTGGGTTACACGGAAGCGAGCCGCGGCTGCAAGCATCTCTGCCGCCATTGTCCGATTGTGCCCGTCTATGGCGGCGTGTTTCGGATTGTGGACCGCGAGGTTGTACTCGGCGATATTCGGCAGCAAGTCGCCGCGGGCGCCGAGCACATCACGTTCGGCGATCCGGATTTCTTCAACGGCATTGGCCATGCCATTCCGCTCGTCGAAGCGCTGCACTGTGAATACCCGCGGCTGACGTACGACGTCACAATCAAGATCGAGCATCTGGTGAAACACGAGGACTGCCTGCCGAAGCTGCGCGACACGGGCTGCATTTTCGTGACGAGCGCCGTTGAATCGGCGGATGACGCCGTGCTCAAAAGACTCGAGAAGAATCACACGCGCGAGGATTTTCTCGGGGTTGTCGCGCTATTTCGCAAAGCGAGCCTCGCTTTTCAGCCGACATTCGTGCCATTCACGCCGTGGACCACGCTCGTGAAATTTTGCGAACTCTTGCGTTTGCTTCGCGAGAACGAACTGATCGAGAGCGTTGCGCCCATCCAGCTCGCGATTCGGCTACTGATTCCTGCCGGGTCGCGGCTGCTCGAACTTGCGGACGTGCGCGAAATTGTTGGGCCATTCGACGAGGCCGCGCTGGTCTATCCCTGGAAGCACGCGGACCCGCGCGTGGATCAGCTCTCCGAGAAACTGCAAGAGATCGTGAACGCCGGCGAAAAAATGAACCGGTCGCGCACATGGATTTTCGGAGGCATCGAGGACGCGGCATACGCCGCGGCAGGCTTGCCCGTCCCGAATCGCCCGGCCTCAAATTTACTGCCGATTGTTTCCGCGGGCCCGGCCGTTCCATTCATGAACGAGCCATGGTATTGCTGCGCCGAACCGACCGGCGATCAGCTCGCAGCCGTGACGCAGGCGCTCCGGATAGTCCGTCAATCCGACGCGTTTGTTTGAGCTTCGCGCGAGGACTCCATGACATTTTCATCGCCTGAAAAAAAGCGGCTGCTGATCCTGGCCAGCAAGCTCGGCTATCAGACGCGCGGGTTTGCCGAGGCGGCAGAAAAGCTCGGCGTCGAAGTTGCGTTTGGAACCGACCGGTGCCATCAGCTTGACGATCCGTGGGGAGACAGCGCGCTGCCGCTGCATTTCGAGAATCCGCGACAAGCCGCCGAAGAAATTGTCCGCGAGCTTCGCGCGAACCCGCCGCAGGCGATTCTCGCTCTCGGCGATCGCCCCACGCCGGCAGCTGCGTATGCTGCGGCGGAGCTGGGTCTTCCGGGAAATTCGCCGGAAGCGGTTGGGGATTGCCGGAACAAACTTCGGCAGCGCGAAGTTCTCAGGGCGGCGGGCGTGCGGGTGCCAGATTTTTTTTCCTTTTCGCTCACAGACGATATTTCGCGCGTTCTCCCTCGCGCGACATTTCCGTGCGTCGTAAAGCCGCTATCGCTTGCGGCAAGCCAGGGCGTAATCCGCGCGAACGATGCGGCGGAGTTCGAGAGGGCCGTCGAGAGAATTCGGATGCTGCTGACATCGCCTGAAATTCTCGTTCTGCGCGAGCCGGCGCTCGATCGCCTGCTCGTGGAAGAATACATTCCGGGAAGTGAAGTCGCGATCGAGGGATTGATAGACGAGGGGCGCCTGCGGATCCTCGCGATTTTCGACAAGCCCGACCCGCTCGAAGGGCCATATTTTGAGGAGTCAATCTATGTGACGCCATCGCGGTTGCCGATGGAAACGCAGGCGGCGCTCGAGGATTGCGCCGTGAAAACGGTTCGCGCGCTCAGACTGACGGCCGGCCCGCTGCACGCAGAATTTCGCGTGAACGAGCGGGGGCCGTGGGTGCTCGAAGCGGCGCCGCGGCCGATCGGCGGGCTTTGTTCGCGGGCGCTGCGATTCGGTCCGCATCAGATTTCACTCGAAGAATTGTTGCTTCGCCACGCGCTCGGTCTCGGCGGCTACGAATTGCCGCGCGAAGAGGCGGCGTCGGGAGTGATGATGATTCCTGTGCCGAGAAGCGGAATTTTCGAGAGCGTTGAGGGGCTCGAAGAGGCCGAAAAAGTTGCAGGGATCGACGAAATTCGCATCACAGCGCGTTTGCGTGACTACGTGGCCGCGTGGCCGGAAGGCGCAAGTTACTTGGGATTTATTTTCGCGCGAGGAAAATCCGCCGGGGACGCCGAGAACGCTTTACGCGCCGCGCATGCGAAGCTGCGCTTCCGGTTTTCGCCCCGCCTACCGGTCGAACATCCCGTGTCGGGCCGGCTCGAGCCGTAAATCGAGAGATTGCCGCATTGGTATGCGAAACAATTTCTGAAAAGAGAATGAGCGGAATTAACCCTTGGCTTTTTGGGGGACGTAGCCTTCGGGAAGTTTGGCACCTTCCCCGAAGAAAAACTGCTCCATCTGCTCTTCCATTATTTTTTGCGAATTCGGATCGAGGGGATTCAAGCGATACTCGTTCATGATCATTTTGGAATGCTCGAGCCACAATTTCCACGCATCCTTCGAGACATTTTCAAAGACGCGTTTGCCGATTTCGCCTTTCCACGGGATGCGGTCGAGCCCCGGCATTTCCTTGCCGAATTTCACGCACATCACCATGCGCCCTCCCGGCGCGGCCGGCTGGGACGGCGTAGCGGGCGCCTGCGAATCGGAGCACTTCTCGTCGGCCATGAACCCCCCCCCGGGAAATTGCGGTGCAAATCCAAGATACTGCAACGGGAGCCGAATTGCCAGTTGAGGCGCGAAGGAATCGCGCGGGCGAACCGGGGCATCCATTAATGTGTGGTAGGCTCTTGCGCGGCGCGCTGAGTTTTGAGAGAAGATAGATTCGCGTCCAACGCGCCGTTGCGAAGCGACCGAGGGACACGCGATGAATTCGAGTGCATCCGAAGTGGCGGACGCCCCGCAGGCGAACGCCTATTTCTGCGAGCTTCCGACCGATCCGTGCGCCATCGTGATGTTCGGCGCTTCGGGCGATCTTGCCCGGCGCAAACTGCTGCCGGCACTGTATGAACTCGCGTTGCATTCCTGCCTCGCGCCGCGTTTTCGGCTGGTCGGATTTGCGCGCACTCAGATGAGCAACGAGCAGTTTCGCAAGAGCGCGGCGGAAGCTCTGCTCAAGAAGAAGAATCCGAATTCAACCGAAGACACGCTGAAGGAATTTCTCGAGCATTTGGAATATGCAAGCGGCGACTATGACGATCCGGAGGCCTACCGGCGGCTGGCGCAGCGGCTCGAAGAAGTGGATCGCGAAGGCCAACTCGGCGGGAACCGGCTTTTCTATCTCGCGACGCCGCCGGAAATTTATGCGCGCGTAATTCAGCAGCTTCGGAACGCGGGCCTTGCGCGGCCGAAGACGGAGAAATCCTGGACGCGCGTGATCATCGAAAAGCCGTTCGGCCGCGATCGCGCCTCGGCGCTGGAGCTGAACCGCAAAGTGCTCGCCGTTTTCGATGAATCGCAGGTCTATCGAATCGATCACTATCTCGGCAAGGAGACGGTGCAAAACCTTTTGGTGTTCCGCTTCGGCAATGGGATTTTCGAGCCGCTGTGGAATCGGAATTACATCGACCACGTGCAAATCACGACAGCGGAATCGCTCGGCGTGGAACAGCGCGCTGCGTTTTACGAAACGGCAGGCGCGCTGCGCGACATGATTCAGAGCCACGTATTGCAGCTCGTTTCACTCGTGGCCATGGAAGCTCCGGCGACGTTTGGAGCGACGCCGGTGCGGAACGAGAAAATCAAAGTTTTACAATCCATCCAGCCATTCACGCGCGAGACGATTTGGAAATCGGTCGTGCGGGGGCAATACGGACCGGGAAATGTAAACGGCCAGGCCGTGCTAGGATATCGCCAAGAACCCGGCGTGAAGCCCGACTCTTCGACGGAAACATTTGTGGCGTTGAAACTGCAAGTGGATAACTGGCGCTGGAGCGGGGTGCCATTTTACGTGCGCACCGGAAAAAGACTGGCGCGGCCGACGACGGAAATCGCGATTCGATTCAAACAGGCGCCGCATCTGGTTTTCCGCGGCGAGAATCCGGAATCAAATTCACTGGTTCTGAACATTCAGCCCGACGAAGGAATTTCGCTTTCCTTCGGCGCGAAGCCTCCCGGATCAGAACTGCATATCCAGCCGGTGACTATGGATTTTCAATACCGGAAAGCGTTCGGCGGAGTTTCGCGCGACGCCTACGCCACGCTCATCAACGATTGCATCCGCGGAGACGCAACGCTCTTCGACCGCGCCGACAGCGTGGAGGCCGCCTGGGCCCTAGTGGATCCTATCGTCGAAGCTTGGCAAAGCGCTTCCGCGCCGCCCTTCCCGAATTATCCGGGTGGGAGCCAGGGCCCGCGGGCGGCGGACGATTTGACGAGTTCCGAGGGGCGTCGCTGGCGCCCGTTGTAAGGCGGCGCGAGAAGAAGAACTCGCAGCCCATTCATTTTTCAAGGCCGGAGGATCTGATGATTCTTGCAGGTGATCTGGGCGGAACAAAATCCAATCTCGGATTGTTCGACATCCAGCAAGGGAAGCTCGCGCGCGTCACATACAAGCGCTTCTCGAGCCAGGATTACCCCGCCGCGGAACAAATCGTCCGGGACTTCCTCCGCGAAACGGGCGGAAAAGTGACGGCTGCTTCGTTTGGAATCGCAGGACCGGTCGTCGAAAATAAAGTTCGCGCCACAAACCTGCCGTGGATCGTGGATGGCGCGGCGCTCGCGAAGGACCTGGGATTGAATCGCGTGCGTTTGTTGAACGACCTTGAAGCGGCGGCCTATGGAGTGGGGGTTCTCGAGCCAAATGAACTCGAAACTCTGCACGCCGGGGTTTCCACGCCGCAAGCGAACCGCGTCGTCATCGCTGCGGGGACAGGACTCGGCGAAGGCATCCTGTTCTGGGACGGCAAGCAGCATGTTCCGATGGCGACCGAAGGGGGCCACGCCGATTTCGCGCCCGCGACCCCGCAACAAGCTGAGCTCTGGAAATATCTGAAGGCCCACTATGAATTTGCGAGCTGCGAAATAATCCTTGCGGGAAAGGGTTTCAAACGGCTGCATGAATTTCTGAATGCATCGATCCGGCATCCGGGTTTCGACGACAATTCGGTCGATCCGGCACCGGGAATCACGCAGCAAGGTCTGGCGGGCACGTGCCCTGTGTGCGTGGCGACGCTGGATTTGTTTTGCGAGATTTACGGGGCAGAAGCGGGCAACATGGCGCTGCGAGCCGTCGCACGCGGCGGGATTTTTGTGACCGGGGGAATTGCCATCAAGATTCTGCCGAAGCTCAAGGAAGGGCGATTCGTTGCCGCCGTCAAGAACAAGGAAAAGCTCGGTGCGTTCTTGGAGCAGATCCCGATCCACGTCGTGCTGAACGACCAGTGCCCGCTGATCGGTGCGGCCTATGTGGCGTGGAAGGGTTTGTAAGACGGAACTCAAGAGGTAGCGTGTGGATTCCCCAATTGCGGTCCTATGTGCGGGCCTGCTCTGTGCGGTGCTGATCGCGCGCAGAGACCTTCGCCTGCGCAGGCTTTCTCTCAAGCATTCCACCGGCTGGAATTTTCTAACCGCTCTCGATTTGATCGGCCCCGCAATCACGAGTGGAGTCGGCGGTGCGCTGATCTATCAGCTTATTCTGACGGCGATTTCGCAAAACGTTCTCCCGCTGCGCTCGCCGGGACTTTTCGGAATACTCGCGGCCTCTGCAATTTTTGTCTTTCTCAAAGGAGAGGCGCGGCGCCAGATTCAATTTCAACGGCCGGCGGGAATTGTGTTCGGGGAGTTCCTGATTCTGGCGGGCGCGGCTCGGCTGATTGTGTCCATGATTTCTTCAGCAGCGGATTGGCCCGGCGTTCGGCACGACACGGCAGCCCACATCGCTTGCATTGCGGGAATCGTTGTCGGTGGAATCGTGATTGCCGCGATCGTGCCGCCCTTCGTGAAGGGATACGAGGGGCACCGGATTCTGGAGCACGTCGCGGAGCGGGGCGAATCCGTACAGCCCGAATACACGCCGACAACGCCGGAGTGCCCTCATCCGGAGTGGTGGAAGATGGTGGACTCGCAGACGACCGAGCTTGAGATTATCGATTTTCTCGGTGCCCTGGTGGTCGCGATGAAACCGCGATTGATCGTCGAAACCGGAACTTTTCTTGGTTACAGCACGATCAAGATGGCCGAAGGGCTGAAGGCAAATGGCTTCGGGAAAATCATCACGATTGAATTCGATCCGGCGATTTTTGCGAAAGCAAAAGAGAGAATCGATGCTTCCGGGCTTGGAAGCTGGATCGAGTATCGCAACGAGTCGAGCCTTGAGACTCGGATTGACGGGACCATCGACATTCTCTTCAGCGACAGTCACCTGACGATCCGCGAGCAGGAGATCCGCCGCTTGCTTCCGCAAATCGATCCGCGCGGACTCATCCTGGTGCACGACGCGAGCTCGCATTTCGGAGTCGTGCGCGAATCGGCGCTGCGGATGGAGCGGGAGGGCCTGATTTCAGTCGTGCTGCTGCCCACACCGCGCGGCCTGGTGATCGCGCAGAAGCGCGAAGGCCGCAAGTAACCGCGCCGTCACAACTCTAGTTCGTCTCCAGATGGCTCATGATCCACATTGAGCAATTGGCGTAGTTGTCTGGCTGGACTTCAACACTGCCATATACATAGTAGTTTGCGGGGACGTATATGCGACTGATCGAGTGAAACGTGGTGCGCGAAGGGAAGTTGACGAGACTCGTGAGAGTGGTAGGAAAGAGGAAGTCTAGTTGAGTCGTACCTGGAGCCGCATTGTCCGGCGGATATCCAATCCTGATTTGCGGGTTAATGAAGGAGACTTGGTTATAGGTGAAACAGTCCCCATCCACTTCATCGATTACAAGCCATTTCACAGGTAATCCGGCAGCAGTTGCAGTTGGAGCGCTAAAGTAGCTCTTGTTTTCGAAGCATCCGGAGACGCTGGTCTCGGTCTCAAGACACAGGTACGCGCCAAAAGGGTTCAAGTTGTTGACGCTGACCGTGGGAACTGGATTTGCACTCGTGTTTGTAACTTGCACGAGGGCGGCGACGACGCCTCGAGTGGCCTTGGGCGCGAGTGCTGCGATCAACAATACTGCAATGAGAATACCGCCGAGGGCCGAAACCGTTCTTCTGATAAGGCTCATCTTGATTCCTCCTTCTGAAACCTTGGGTATGCTTGGAGAGCCGCGCAAGGTACGCGGACTATTCAAGCAGGGTTTGGTTTTTCTGCACGAAAGCGACCGCTATGGTATGTGCACGAGATAGCCCGCGACGGAGAACAGCGTAGAACTCTGCGTGAAATCGCTGAAGTGAACACTGCAGACCACACGATTTTCCGCGTAGAAACGGAGCTACGGGGGCGCATCGGGGGCACACACCCATCATGACGCCGGGACCAAATAGCCATACATAGCACAATCAGTCCCCCCGGAGCCGGTGGTATCGAACGGGTAGACCTCCACCACGCAGAGCGGCACCGTCCCTCCCACGAAAGCCACGCGCCCCGCACTGGATCCCATATAGCTATTAAAACCAGTGCCTAGGTTCGGCGCCTGCTGGATTAAGGGGATCCAAATGTGTAAGCTGCCTGACGTTGGCCTTACCAACGCGCCCGTAGGGTCGATGCCGATTGGGCTAGTGCTGGACACCGATATACTCTCGGCCACCAGCGTCTTCCCGAGAGGGACCATCGTGAACTCGCAGACACTGGCATTATTGATGAAAGCGCCCTCACAATCAGAAGCATATAGCTCGCTGGCCGGCGGTGCCTGCACGACGGGGATCGCGGACGTCGGCGTATTCACCACCTGGACGAAGGCAGCGACGACGCCTCGCGTGGCTTTTGGCGCGAGTGCCCCAATCAACAATACGGCAAGAAAAATACCAGCGAGGGTATTTGCCGCCTTTCGGATAATGATCATCGATAGCCTCCTTTGAATTTGAAATCCAGCTGGATACTTAGTCTTCGCATAGCTAGTGGGTCTCCAGGCGCCCTACGAGACTAATGGAGCAGTCGTCGCAGACCGGGTAGCCGGAAATATTCCCCGAAGAGCCTATGGATCACTGAACCTCGAATCCGGAATAGCTTCCGTCACTTTGGAGTTCGAACTCACCGGCTCGACAATCACGATGTGGCGCGCGTTCATATACATGCGGTCTGAGGCATGCCCTATTTCGCCTGGGCAATCAATTGGGCGACCTTGGAGTTCGGGCCAACGGGCTCAACGAACAGGATTTGTTGAGGATTGAGATACATGCGGTCGGGCTCATGCAGTTCTTTGCCGCGTTTAATAAGGACGTTGTTGGATTGTTTGGTTTCAGGATTTGTCTGAGTTGCGATGTAATAAATCTCCGTCAAAAAGGGTTGGCGCC
>JBAWGF010000120.1:0-6393 GCA_049592615.1 Candidatus Acidiferrales bacterium | reverse complement strand
CCTCGGAGGTGTCCTGCTGGCGCTCGGCCTATTTTCGCCTATCATTAGCCTTGTGCTCGCAGGCGACATGATTGGCGCCTACTTGATTGCCGATCGCGTGGCCCTTTTCTCCATATTTTCGGAGCCGGGAAAGTTCTACAACGCAGATCCATTTACGTTGCTGTTTGCTTCTCTGATTGTGCTGATTTTCGGAGCGGGGAAATTATCGGTGGATGCGCTCCTCGAGCGCTTTGCCTCAAAGCGGGGGAACGCTTAGGCCGACTCATCCGGCGGCTGGGGCCATCGAGACGTGATGAATCGGTCTCCATTTCCATCGCGCCGTCGAGTGGTTCGATTCGCAACCGCGCTAAAATTGGCGATTGCCTTTTGCGTGGTTTCAATTGGTTTTCTCTCTCCCCGGTGCGGCACGCTCGCTCAACAGATGACTTCCACAATTCAAATCGGCAACTCACGGATTGACGTCGAAGTGGAAAGCGGGCAACTCGCCGTTTCCCACGAGGAATTGCTGTCGTGGGTCCGTTCAGCGGCCGAATCCGTCGCCATCTACTACCATCGGTATCCTGTTTCCCATGTGCTGCTTAGGGTCATGCCGACCGGCGGAAAAGGCGTGCGGGGCGGCCGGACGTTCGGCGCCGAACAAGGCGGAATGATAAGAATTCATGTGGGAAGTGTAACGAATGCAGGTGATCTGAAGACTGATTGGATGTTGACGCACGAGATGATTCACTTGGCCTTTCCCTCTGTGGCGGACAAACATCACTGGATCGAGGAAGGGCTTGCTACGTACATCGAACCGATCGCGAGGGTCCGAGCAGGTTTCATGGATGCTTCCACAATGTGGGCTGAAGTTGCGCGAGATTTGCCTCAGGGGCTCCCCGCAGTGGGTGACGAAGGGCTTGACAACACTCATACATGGGGAAGGACGTACTGGGGAGGAGCGCTGTTTTGCTTCCTGGCCGACGTGGAAATTCACCGCAAGACGCAGAACAAGAAGGGCCTGGAAGATGCGTTGCGCGGCATTCTCGATGCAGGCGGAGACATTCGGTACGATTGGGATTTAGAAAAAACCTTGAAAACCGGTGACCGCGCAACGGGCGTGGATTCCCTGCTGCCGCTGTACGAGAAAATGAAGGACGCCCCCGTCAACGTGGACCTCGACGCGCTCTGGAAGCAGCTCGGGATCGAACGCCGCGGCGATCGAGTGATTTTCGACGACGGCGCGCCGCTCGCAGCCGTTCGCAAATCAATGACATTTGGCAGTGCGTCACCCGGGCTCAAACCCGCTTCATCTCTCCGGCCCTCCGCGATCATGGCTGGGCGTACTGCGAAATCTCCGCGATCCTCGGCTGGATCGAATCCACAAAATGAAAAAAGCGACGTGACAAATCCAGACCGGCAAACAAGGTTGGAGTAATCGGATGAATCGTTACCTCAGGCGAAGCATCGATCCCCGAACGACCGCCCGAGAATAGCCCCGCATTCGCCCTGTCGGAACGCCGGCGCCTGCGCTGTGGCTTTTCGCGCTGGGCATGGGAGTCCTGCTGCCTATTCTGCTCGGATAGCTGCCGTCCCCGCACGATAGGCGAATCTCGCCGCTGCACACGTGCCCTCCATTGCATTTGCTGACCCGCGCAATACCCGCTTGAGTCAGTTTGTGGTAAGCTCCCGGCTCCCCGCACTTCGGACCCAAAAGGGCCTGTTATGAACCATCGGTTCACGATTGGTGTCGAAGAAGAGTTCCAGATTGTCGATCCCGCGACAGGGGAGCTGCGTTCACACGTCAGTGAATTGGTCGCCGCCACGGCTTCGGGCCTGGGCGACCAGGTAAAGCCCGAGCTGCACCAGTCCATCGTCGAAATTGGCACGAAAATCTGCAACGACGTCAACGAACTGCGCACGGATTTGCGCCGGACTCGCGGCGAACTGATCCGCGCCGCCGACCGCGTGGGTTTGCAGGTCGCCGCAGCGGGCACGCATCCATTTTCCAACTGGATCGACCAGGTGGTTACGCCCGGCGAGCGCTACAAAAACATTGTCGAAGAACTCCAGCAACTGGCTCGCTCGCTTCTAATCTTCGGTATGCACGTGCACGTGGCCGTGCCCGATCGCACGACCATGATCGACCTGATGAACATGGCACGCTACTTCCTGCCGCACTTGCTGGCGCTCTCCACAAGTTCTCCGTTCTGGATGGGACGCGACACCGGCTTGAAATCGTTTCGCACCACCGTATTCCGCCGATTTCCTCGGACTGGAATCCCCGATCACTTCAGCTCGTGGAGCGAGTACGAGGACTACATCAACCTTCTCGTGAAGCTGCACTGTATCGACAACGCGAAGAAAATCTGGTGGGACGTCCGGCCGCATCCGACGTTCGGCACTCTTGAGTTCCGCATTTGTGACGTGGCCACGCGCGTGGATGAAGCGATCGCCATCGCCGCTCTGATTCAGGCCATCATCGTCAAGCTTCACAGGCTTTATACGAAGAATATGGGCTTCCGCATGTATCCGCGGGCGTTGATCGAAGAGAACAAGTGGCGTGCCGCGCGTTGGGGCATCGAGGGTAAGCTGATCGATTTTGGCAAGCAAACGGAAGTCCCGATGCGCGATCTCGCCGTGGAAATGCTCGTCTTTGTGGACGACGTGGTGGACGATCTGGGAAGCCGCGACGCCCTCGATCCCATTCATAGGATTTTGAGAGAAGGGACGAGCGCCGAGCGGCAATTGCGTGTCTACAAAGAAACGGGTGACATAAAGGCAGTGATCCGTCACATCGTTGCGGAAACCAGCGAAGGACTTTCTCTGCAAGCCACGTCCGCATCCGGGATGCCGTCGCAATCATGAAAGGAGAACCCGTGCCCGTTGATCAAAAATCGCGCGAACGAAAGACTCCTTCCGCCCCGAAACAGGAAAGCGTAGGTGAAGGAGCCGAAGCAATGAAAATCGGAATTCTTTGCGGCCGCGAACACAGTTTCCCCCCTGCGTTCATCGAAAGGGTGAACAAGCTCGGCGCCTCCAAAAAAATTACGGCGGAATTCGTAAAATTGGGCGGAACGCGGATGGGAGAGTCGGCGCGCTATCGCGTGATTGTGGATCGCATTTCTCACGAAGTGGAATACTACCGCGGCTATCTGAAACACGCTGTGCTCGAAGGCACCTACGTCATCAACAATCCATTCTGGTGGACGGCGGACGACAAGTTTTTCAACTATTCCGTTGCGGCGAAGCTCGGCCTCGCGATCCCGAAAACGGTTCTGCTACCGCAGAAGTCCTATCCCGCGGATGTAGACATCACATCCGAATCCCTGCGCAACCTTGAATACCCGGTTGATTGGGACGCTCTGTTGGATTATGTGGGCCGCCCCGCGTATCTGAAGCCGTTTTCCGGCGGCGGCTGGAAACACGTTTACAAAATTCACAATCGCGAAGAACTTCTCGCCGCCTACGACGGAACCGGCCCGTATTGCATGACTTTGCAGGAAGGCATTGAATTCGACAAATATGTTCGCTGCTTCACTTTCGGGAAATCAGACATCATGCCTGTCGCTTACGACCCCAAGGCGCGACGCTACCTCGTCGAACACGATTATCTTTCGAAGGATTTGGGTGCCCGCATCGTGCGGGACGCGCAAACGATCAATCGCGCGCTTGGCTACGAGATGAACACCATCGAATTCGCCGTCAAAGATGGCGTGCCTTACGCGATTGACTTTCTCAACCCCGCGCCGGACTTCGAGCGTGACCGTATCACCGAATTCTATTTCGAAGAGGTCGTCGAACGAATGGCCCGGCTCGTGATCGATCGCGCCCTGCACGGCAGCCCCTCGAATCCCTGGCCGCAATGGGAGGAAATGGTCGGCATCGGCTCGGCCGCAGGCTTTACTGGCGCGCCGTCTAAGGCTCGCGCGGAGGCAAAGAAGGCGTGAGCGGGTCCGCGCAAGCGTCCCGGCCTTCGTCCTCGCCCGCAGACGTCTGGCATGGCCTCTTGCGACCCGACGTCGAACTTGCCCCGGCATTTTCCGCGGAGTTAAACGCTCGAATGCGCGCCGAGCGCCTTACTTTCGGCGACCGCGTCCATTGCCCGTTCCTCCGCCCGTTCTTTCTTACGACCGATGACGAGCATCGTGTCCGCGGCGTCGCAGAGACGATCGCGCAGCTCGGCGAGCGCGTGGTCAAGCAGGCCCTTGTTGACCCTCCATTGCTCGCGCAGGTAGCGCTAAACCCCGAAGAAGAACGCCTCGCGCGCATCGCCCCTCGTTACTCCACTTCCAGCACGGCGTCTCGGCTCGACGCGTTTCTGTTGCCTGACTCCCTGCAATTCGCCGAATACAACGCGGAATCTCCCGCAGGCCCGGGCTACGCGGAAACGCTCGCAAATGTTTTTCTCACGCTGCCCGTGATGGACCGATTTAAGGAGCGCTACGAAGTTCGTAAATTCCCCTTGATGACACAGCTCCTCGGAGCGCTGCTCGAAAGCTATCGTGAATTCGGCGGCAAGGCTTCGCCGCCTGTGATCGCCATCGTCGATTGGCACGAAGTGCCCACGTGGAGCGAGTTCGAAATCCTGCAAGCGCATTTCGAGCGCGAAGGCGTCCCGACGGTCGTCTGCGACCCGCGCGATCTCGAATTCGGTGGCGCGAAGCTCACCGCGCGCGGCAGGACAATTGATCTGCTTTATCGCCGCGTTCTGATCAACGACATCGTAGCCCGCCCCGCGGAATGCGAAGCGCTCGTAAACGCCTACTCTTCGGGCGCCGTCTGCATGGCGAATACTCTGACGTGCAAGATCCCGCACAAGAAAGCCTTCTTTGCCGTGCTGACCGATGATCGAAACTCGGCGCTGTTCACCGCGGCCGAGCGCGACCTGATTCGCCGTCACATTCCATGGACGCGCTTGCTCGAAGACGCGAAAACTTCGCGCGATGGCGATTCGTTTGGCCTGCTCGAGTACGTTCGCCGTCGGCGCAATGATTTCGTTCTCAAGCCAAACGACGAATACGGCGGCACGGGCGTCACGTTGGGATGGGAAAACGACGACCGCCAGTGGGAGGCCGCGCTTGATCGCGCGCTCGCCGACCGCAATAGCGCGTGGGTGGTGCAGGAACGTATCGCGGTCCGTCGCGAAATCTTCCCTATTCAAACCGCGAACGGCGTCGAAATGCGCGACATGCTTGTGGACTTCGCTCCCTATCTGTTTCGCGGGCGCATGGCAGGATTCCTGACGCGGCTCAGCTCGACGGGCCTTGCCAACGTGACATCCGGCGGCGGCCAGGTTCCCGCTTTTGTTGTGAAGCCTCGCGGCGCGTAGTTTGTGTCACTTCACCGGAGAATGCCTCTGGCAAAGAACGGCTCGCAAAATTACAATATCCAGATGAATTTTGGAGCAGCACAGCCGGAATCAATTCCCGGCGCGCGCAACGCGGTGGAGACTTGTCTCGCGATTCAGCCGGGTGAGCGCGTCACGCTGATCGCCGATCGCTCGAGCGCGGAAGTTGCTGCCTCACTCGCCTACGCACTGGATCAACGCGGCGCCGTTTCGGATTCCTTCCTCCTCGAAAATCTTGCCTCGCGTCCTCTTGGGAGAGCTCCTCAACCAGTTCTGGACTCGCTTGAACACGCCGATGCCGGCATTCTGTGCATGCAGCCGCTCGAAGGTGAGCTTGGCGCGCGCAAAGACATCGTGGGAGTCGTCGAGCGCCGTCGCATCCGCTACGCGCACATGGTGGGCGTCACTTCGCAAATCATGCAGCAGGGCATGCGCGCCGATTACACCATGGTCGATAAGCTCAGCGAATGCCTTCTTCAGCGCATGCACTCCGCGCGGTCGCTAACGGTTCGAACCGCGGCGGGTACCTCGCTCGTCGCCGCTTTTGATCCCGGCCTCGATTGGGTGAAAACAAGCGGCCTGATCAGCCGCCGTTACTGGTCGAATCTCCCCGCCGGCGAAGTTTTCACGACGCCCGCCAAAGTGGACGGCACGTTTGTTTGCGACGGTACGGCGGGCGACCACTTCTGCGGCAAGTATGGCGACCTGCAAAAAACTCCGCTCGTCATGGAAATCCGAGGCGGACGGCTGATTTCAGCAAAATGCTCGCGCAAGGATCTCGAACAGGAATTTTGGAGCTATTGCCACACGGATGAAAATAGCGATCGCGTTGGCGAGCTTGCTTTCGGCACAAACCTCAGCCTGTCGGACATGATTGGAGTCCTGTTGCAGGATGAAAAATTGCCCGGCGTGCATCTCGCGTTCGGCGATCCCTACGGCAGCCAGACGCACGCCAGGTGGAGCTCCAGCACGCACGTGGACGTCCTCGCGCGCCGCTGCAATGTGTGGATTGACGATGAGCAGGTGATTTCAGAAGGGCGGTACATGCTCGACCGGTTTGGCCTCGC
>JBAWGF010000119.1:0-8705 GCA_049592615.1 Candidatus Acidiferrales bacterium | reverse complement strand
CGAGGAATTGCTTCCGGTTCGTCGATTCGCAAGATAGCTAGACGCCTGGATCGAGTTGCGTCGACCGTGAGCCGGTAGCCACCAACCTTCACAGCACCGCCCCCTTGCGCGCCGCATGATCATGTGGTATACAAGTAATTAGTTACTTAACCCAGCGAGTGAATCGCACCCCTAAAAATTGAAATAGGAGTTGGCAGCAGAAGACTCGATGTACGTACGCGAGCGTGAGGGCGGTGTCTGCCTGCATCGCGGCGCACTGCCTCGGAGAGCGCATATGGTCTTTTTAATCGACGGGCGGGCGATTAGAACGGATCGCAACTCATTGAAACCACAGGACGGGCACCTTGTCTAATCGTCACTCGATCCGGAAAAAATTCTGCGCACACTTCGCGGCGCGCCGAACTTTCAGCCTGCTCCGCCCCCCGCCGCAGGATAACGCCCGACGAAGTTTGTCGCACCCTCGGCTTTTGGCCTCGCCGACTTCTGGTGGGCATCCCGCAATTTCTAATCGCAACAAAACTGAATTAGAAATCGCTGCAACTCACTCAAAACAAAGGCGCGACCAAATTCTAATAGCCAAAAATAGTGGTGTTTTGGGATCTCGCTTTTGCAGCCTCTTGCAACCTCTCGACGACCGACGAGGCAAGCCTCGTCCGGTCCTCACGCGCGCCGAAATTGAGCGCCTAGGAAGGCGGCGGCCCTTCGTCCGCCGGGGCGGACTCATCATGACGGCGAAGAAAAGGCTGGCGACCTCAAGGTCGCCGGTATGAAAACACGAAGAGGATACAAGCAAATGAACCGGCAAGATCCCGGCGCTACAGCTTCGGAGGATTGGGTGTGGGAGGCTGAGGCTTCGGGTCGGATGCAGCGCCGGAAGCTGAACTCGACGAAGGCGGCGGAGTGGAGCAGCAACCCGGCGAAGCCGAGGGCGCAGTCTGGGTTGAGCCAGCGGGCGGGGTGCCGACGGGCGGGGCGGAACAACACGCGGGAGGAGCGGGCGGTTTGGGAGCGGAGACGCCGGCGACGTTCGAGCCGAGGCCGAGTTTTTGCAAGCTCAGCGCGTCGAGTTTCCCGGTCGGTTCAAGGCCGTTCGCGGATTGAAATTTCTGCATGGCCGCGATTGTGTTCGCATCCCACTTACCGTTCGGATCTCCCTGGTAATAGCCGCCGCGAGATAGCGACGTCTGAATTTCCGAAATGCGCTCGGGAGTGGGGGCCTTTTGCGTTGGTTCGCGCTTCGTGCGGCGCTTCTTGGTCGTTTTCTTCTTTTTCGTTGAAGCAGGTTTCGGTGCAGCAGGAGCTGGCGCCGCGGAACTCGACTGCGGCGGCGGGCTCGCCGGGCGGGCGTGTGTGCCAGCGGGCGAAGCGTTCGCAGACGTGCCGGCCAAGGACAGGATTGCGGCGACGGTTAGCCAGTGCGTGGTTATCTTCATTCTCAATAGACGCTCGCTCCCGGGATTTTGCTGCGTTGGTGCGAAAGCCAATTTCTCAATTATGGCGAATTCGATTGGGGACTCAAGCTGTGACGCAGAGAGGGGAACGTAACAGGCAACGGCAGGAAGTGCAACTACAAGCGACCACAGACAATGGCAACAGAAAGGCAAACACAAAAAACTTGCCAAACGCAATCAGTGCGGTTTGCTCAACCAAAAGCGATGCAAAGGTCGCCCACCGGGCGCAGCATGCTGCGCCCCTACGAAGACGCGAAACCCGCGACTTATGGCGCGGGGACGGCACCAGCCAGGAACAGCGTCAGGACGCGGTCGTTATCGGTGCGGCGCGCGACCTTGAACAGAGCGTCCTGTCCGGGCTTCAGCTTGCCAATCTCCTTGCGATAGTCGCTCATCGTGATGATGGGCATGTGGTTGATTTCGATGATGACGTCGCCGCGGGCGAAATCGACGTCTTCGGCAAAGCTGGCCGGCTCGACTTCGGTGACGACGACTCCCTTGAGATTCCCCATGCCGAGTTTGTGAGCGAGGTCCGCCGTCAATTCCTCAACATGCAAACCGAATTGGCCGGCCTGCTCTTCCTGGCCGGGTTCTTCACCTGCGTTCTGGGCGGTCTGAGGGAAAATCTTCGAGCGGTCTGCGACCGTGAGAGTTGCTTCCTTCGCTTCCTTATTATGAACGAAGCGAATCAGGACCGATTGGCCGATGGCAGTCTGCGCGATGGGATTCACGAGATCCGCGCCAGTGTGGACGGGATGGCCGTTGACATTCGTGATGACGTCGCCGGGCTGCAAGCCGGCTTTTTCCGCGGGGCTGCCGCTCTCGACAGCTTCGACTACGATGCCATATGGCGCGCCCAGCTCCTTCATCAAGACGGGATTATTGCTGCGCTCTTCCTGAAACGTGATGCCGATCGAGCCGCGCGTCACCTTGCCGACGGTGACGAGCTGATCGTAAACAGTGATGGCGGTGTTGGAAGGGAGCGCAAAGCCAACGCCTTCGAAGCCGCGGCTACCGGTATAAATTGCGGTGTTGATGCCGATCACGTCGCCGGCCATGTTGACGAGCGGGCCCCCGGAATTGCCGGGGTTGATGGCCGCGTCGGTCTGAATAAATCGCTGGAACTGATGGCCGACGTTCGAGCGGTCCTTCGCGCTGACGATGCCCGCGGTGACGGTCGAATTCAAACCGAACGGGCTTCCGAATGCGAGAACCCAATCGCCGACTTGCACGCCGTCGGAATTGCCGAGGTGAGCGACGGGAAGTTCGTGGTCGGCGTCAATTTTGATGACAGCGAGGTCCGTGTCCTTGTCCGCGCCGATGACGCGAGCGTTGTAATGCTTGGGGTCGCCATCGAGCGCGACCTGAATTTTCGTGGCCTGGTCGATGACGTGGTCGTTCGTGAGAATGAAGCCTTTTTTGTCCACGATGACCCCGGAGCCGAGGCTGCGCTCGGCGTCAGGCCCGTTGTCCGGCGAATCGAAGAAGCGGTCGAAAAAGTCCTGAAAGGGGTCGTTGCGGCGAGGTCTTTTCCCGGCTTTGGGTTTTTCAAGTATCTGCGTGGTGGAAATGTTGACCACGGCAGGGCCGAGCTTTTTCGAAATACTCGAGAACGCGCCCGACAGAATAACCGGGTCAGGAATGGCAAGCAGAGTAGCGCCGCTGGCAGACTGGTCATGGGTCGCCTGCGCGCGACCGGACATCAGAGTGCCGATGAGGATGCCGACGCCCAGCGTGATGACAATGAGGAGGGATGCGAAAAACTTGCGGCGCCGAACCCAGGTAAAAAGCTCCTGAAATTGCATTCCCATGCTCAAGCTCCCTTCCTATCGGGCGTATGAGTACGATTTTTCATTATACCATTCAAACCAAATCCATAAGTCTTGGACGGCGCGGACATGTCCATGTGAGCAAGGCGAGAGAATGTAGAAGGGTCCGGAGCGCCTGGGTCCGACTGCGCGGTGATGATATCGAATGCAGGCGGCAGCGCGTTAGTTTTACGGCTGCGCCTCGGGCTCCGGGTCGGGCGCGACAGCGATGTCGTCGTTCGGCAAAACGCCAGTTTCTGCTGCGAGTTCACGTGCGGCGCGGTCTGCGAGTTTCTTTTGCGCGCGGTTCTCGGCCTTCATGCGCGCCTTTTCCATTCTTTTCATTTCCTTCTGGCGCTTCTGGAAAGTCGTCGTCATAAAATCTCCTTAAGATTTATGTGAGGCGCTACCAGCGGGGCTCGCGCGGCTGGCGCGCGGTTTCGCGGTAATCCTCGTTCGAAAATTTCTCGCGGCTGCCGCCCGTTCGTGGGGCGCGAGGTCCGCCTGATTCCGCCCGTGGGCGCGCTTCGTTGACCTTGATGTTGCGCCCGCCAAGCTCTTTACCGTCGAGCGCCGCGATAGCCTTGGCAGCCTCGGCGTCGTTCGGCATCTCCACGAAGCCGAAGCCGCGAGCGCGGCCGGTCTCTCGATCCATCGCAATGTGTACGCGCCCGATCTGGCCGAACGGCTCGAACAGCGCGCGCAAATCGGTTTCGGTGGTCTGGAAGCTCATGTTGCCAACGAACAGATTCTTCATTTTTCCTCTCGGTACAAATCAGGACCGACTCGGGACCGACGGCGCTTTCTCCGGGCACTCCGCCGGAAGGAGGTCGCTTCAGAGCGGCAATAAAAAACCGAGTGAAGTCGGGTAAGCCCAGCCGTGAACAACGCTCAGGAGGCAATCAAACTTTTCGACATCAATAGAGCGCACCATCATTGTAGCACGATTCGCGAAAGTGACGCGCTGCCGCACGGGAGCCCGGCGCAAAGTTGATTGATTGAGGAGAAGTACTTCGACTAGAATGCCGGTTCATGGCGTCGCCACCATTTCAGATCAGCGGGCAGCCGGGCAAGAGCGGGGTGCATATTCTCACCGCGCGCGGCCCGATCACATTCGCGTCATCATCACTTTTATACGACGCCGTGATTTCGGTACCAGCGTCGCGGCTGATCATTGACATGAGCCAGGTGCCTTCCGTTGACTCCATGGCGGTGGGAGCGCTGGTCCGTGCATACGTACACTGCCAAAAGGCGGGCAAAAAGCTGGCATTTGTTGGGCTGAGCCCGCGCGTGAGGGTTGTGCTGCATCTCACGGGCGTCGATCCGCTTTTTGAAACGTATCCGACTCTTCAGGACGCAGAAGACGGCTTCGCCTGATTCAAGGTTTCAACCAAACCGCTCCTTCAAGTCTTGTCTGAATGCCAACGAAGCGCTCTGCGAAGGACGCGCGATTCCCTACTTCTTGATGAATTCGACGTCGAGTGTAATTGCAATATCTTCGCCGATGACTGTCGCGGGGTACTTCGTGATTCCGAAGTCGGAGCGACGAATCGTCGTGGTGGCGGAAGCACCGCGCCGCGTGTTGCCCCATGGGTCCTTGATGGCTTCGGACGGGCCGTCCACAATGAACGTGATCTCTTTCGTCACGCCGCGCAGCGTGAGATCGCCCGTCATCTGGATCTTGCCGTCCGCGCCCCGCAGAAATTTCTTCGACTGGAACGTCATCGTCGGAAATTTGGCGGCGTCGAAGAAGTTGGGGCTCTTGAGATCGTTGTCGCGATTCGTGACTCGCGTATCTACGGAATTGATATCAATCGTCGCGGTGACATTCGACTTCGTGATATCGGCATCATCGAGCGAAATCCTTCCAGAGACCTTCGTGAAATCGCCCTGAACGTTTGAAATTCCCAGATGCCGCACGACGAACTGCGCGTTCGTGTGCGCGGGGTCGATTTGCCACGTGCTGGCTCCCTGCGCAAATGCGGGGACGGTTGCAACGAGCGCCAGAACCGCGAACAACAAGAATTTCCTCATTCGTATCTCTCCTCAGATTACAGATTCCCCTCAATTATCGCACAACTTCGTAGCGCATTAGGATGCGAGGCGGCACGCGAAAGATGCCGGAAAAATGCGCGCAAACGGATCTGGCGCTCACGGATCAACCCCCCGTTTCATTCGCGCGCGATTTACGGTAGCGTACTGCACATCGAAATCAGTGCGGAGGCAAAGGGATGGAGGACTATCGCGCAATCGAATCGCAACTCACAAAAACGCTGGGGCTGAAGCGGCGGCCGGTGGCCGTGAAGTTTCAGCCGGCGCCGCCTGCGGGCGTGAAGAAATTCGCAGGCACGGAACCCTCGGGCTGCAGCTTTTGGCGAATCGCCGCGGGAGGAAATACGTTCTACACGGTTCCGGGCGATCACTACAATTGCCCCATCGGAAGCTACACGCATAATATTCCGCTTCCCGCGGAGCGAGCGGCGGAACTCGAGCAGACGCTCGGGCTGATGGTCAACATCGGGTACATCAAGATGGAGGAAGTGCCGGGGATTCCGCGGCTGCCCGAAACGCCGGGTGTTATCGTGTATGCGCCACTGGGAGAGACGCCGGTGGATCCGGACGTCGTGATTTTTTCAGGCGCGCCGGGCGCAATCATGCTGCTGCAGGAAGCCGCACAGCGCGCGGGCCGCGCGGCGCAAATTCCGCTGCTCGGCCGCCCCACGTGCATGGCGCTGCCCGCAGCCATGGCGCACGGCGCCGTGATGAGCACAGCGTGCATCGGCAACCGTGTGTACACCGGTCTCGATCAAACCGAGCTGTATGCGGCGGTGCCGGGAAAAGATCTCGAGCGGATCGCAGCGGGGGTCTCGACCGTCGCCTCTGCCAACGCCCAGCTCGCCGAATACCATCGCGAACGCCGTCAAACTTTAGCGACAGAGTAGTGAATACTCTGCCAGAGCCGGGCGAAATGGGACGAAGGAGGCATCCCGCGGGCCACCTTCGCACCCTACTATTCGCCTGCGCCCTTATATGCGGCGCAATCCCGACCACCGCCCAAGCTCAGCACTCAAACGCAGGCTCCAAACTTCCGACGCAAAAGACGCCGCCGTCGCTCGAACTCATCGTCCTCGGCTCCGGCGGCCCGCGCGCCTTCGGACGCGGCGGCACCAGTTACGTTGTTCTCCTCGATGGCACGCCGCGAATCCTTGTGGATGCCGGGTCAGGCGTCTTCGTCGAATCTGGCAAGCTCGGCCTCGATCTTGACCGCATGGACATCATCCTGCTGACCCATCTCCACATCGATCACAGCGCGGACCTTCCGGCCATTTTCAACGAGCGCGCCCTCAGCGCGAGCGAGCCCATCCACTTCAAACTGTTCGGCCCCGAAGGCGCAGGCCTCTTCCCCAGCACGACGAAATTCCTGCACCTCATCTTTGACTCCGGCGGCATCTACGAATACCAAAAGACATTCGGGGCTGACGAATCCATCGAAGGTGCGGACCTGCCGATTACGCTCGATTCACCGGAAAAGGAAATCATCTCGGAAGGCGACCTGCACGTATCCGAAATCGCGACGCACCACGGCGATTGCCCCTCCGTCGCGTATCGCGTGAACTACAAGAGCGAAAGCATCACTTTTGCCGGTGATATGGACGCGTCCGCGATCGCCAACCTGGAGCACATCGCGAAAGATACAAATCTCCTCGTCGTCCACGCCGCTGTTCTCGATCCGCCTGATTCGCCAGCGATTCTTTACACGCTTCACACCCCGCCACGACAGCTTGGCGAAGCCGCGCAAGTCGCCGGCGCGAAGCATTTGCTTCTCAGCCACATCCCGCCGGCCGTCGAAGAAAAGGAGTCTGCCGTGCTGAGCTCCATTCGTGCCTCCTATAAAGGCCCGGTCGAATTCGCTACAGATGGAATGAGGATTTCGGTGCGACATTGAACCGGCGCTTGCGACGGAGTGACGCGGAATCAGCGATTCGCATCACGAATTGAGTCTTGTCGATGAATCTCGATATCTCAAGCCGCGAATATAAGGCGAACCCCTACCCGTTCTTTGCACGCATGCGCGCAGAGGCGCCCGTTCATCGAATGATTCTGCCGGACAAACGCGAGGCGTGGCTCGTGGTTCATTATGACGAGGTCGCCGCGACGCTGAAGGATGAGCGGTTCATCAAAGACCGGTTCAAGACGCCTGAGTTAACCGCGAAACAGCCCTGGATGCCGAAGTCGTTCCTGCCGCTCGCGCACAACATGCTCGATCAGGACCCGCCGGCTCACACGCGCCTGCGCGCGCTGGTTCACAAGGGATTCACGCCGAGGCTGATCGAGGAGATGCGCAAGCGTGTCCAGTCGCTCACGGATGAATTTCTGGACGCGAAAACGCGCGCCGGGAACATGGATTTGATCCACGACTACGCGCTTCCCCTTCCCTCCACGATCATCGCCGAAATGCTGGGAGTTCCTGCCGAGGACCGCCACCGGTTCCACCGATGGTCGAGCTCGATGGTTTCCGCCGACGCATCAAAACTGTCGTTGTATCGAGCGATGCCGGGCGCCCTCGCGTTCATCCGTTACGTGCGCAAACTCGTCAAGAAACGCCGCGCTGATCCGCGGGACGACTTGACAAGCGCGCTGGTGCGGGCCGAAGAGGCGGGCGACCAGTTGAGCGAAGATGAAATGGTGGCGATGATCGTGTTGTTGCTGATCGCGGGGCACGAAACGACCGTAAACCTAATCGCCAACGGCACGCTTGCGCTGCTCGCGCATCCGGAACAAATGGAGATGCTGCGTAAAGATCCAGGAATGATTCAAACGGCGGTAGAGGAACTGCTGCGCTACGACGGCCCGCTTGCCATGGCCACGGAACGCTTCGCGCGCGAGGATGTAAACCTTGGCGGCACGACGATTCCCCGCAATGGGCTCGCCTTCGCCGTGCTCGGATCAGCCAATCGCGATGAGCGGCAATTCGAGAATCCGGACGCGCTCGATCTGGCGCGCGCTGAGAACAAGCACCTGGCGTTCGGGCTCGGAATTCACTATTGCCTCGGCGCACCGCTGGCGCGGCTCGAAGGCCAAATTGCGATCAATACCCTGCTGCGGCGCACGGCTGATTTGCGGCTGCGTGTTCCGCGCGAGGAGTTGAGATGGCGGCGCGGACTGATGTTGCGCGGCGTGGAGGAATTGCCGGTGTCATTCACGGCGCGAATGGGATAGGCATTGACTCGCGCGGCGGCCGATGTGGAAGGTGATTGTCACGCCGTAGTAAGTCGGCGCGTTGCGCATGGTCATCGTGCCCGGCAGCATGCGCATGGCGTCACGTGTGGGCGAAGCGGAAGATGGGTGAAGCAGCGCCTTGCCGTTGTATTCCTTTTGAAAACCATCGATCTGAATTCTGCCATGACCGAAAGTCGCGAGCGCGATCGCGTCAGGGGTGCAGAAC
>JBAWGF010000118.1:0-6387 GCA_049592615.1 Candidatus Acidiferrales bacterium | reverse complement strand
GGCTAGCGCGCCATTCGGCAAGCAATTGAAATCCACTCACCCCCGGCACATTGAGGTCGAGGATTACAAGTTCGGGCAAGAAAGAGTCCACGCGAGTGCGCGCCTCGTGACCGTTTGCAGCTGTGTTCACGGTGTAACCATGTTTGGAGAGCAATTCGGCAATGAACTCACGCGTTGGGTCATCGTCTTCCACAACGAGAATGGACCGCGCCTTTCCGGATTGTTCACGCCGGCCAAGACACCGCTCCACAGCGGCCAGCAGCGTCGCCTTCTGGACGGGCTTCACCACAAACTCATCCGCACCGAGCAGCGCTCCCGTGCCCGGCTGATCAATCACGGTGACAACGACCACGGGAATGCTTGCGGTGCGAGGGTCACTTTTCAGATTCGACAAAACCTCCCAGCCATTCACGGGCTTCATGATGATGTCGAGCGTTACGGCGCAGGGTTGGAGTTCGGCCGTCATTTCCACGGCTCGCACCGGCTGGTCGCATAGCACGACTTCGTAACCAATCGACGTGAGATGCGACTGGAGTAGGTGCGCTGCTGCGGGATCGTCCTCGATTACAAGTACCCGCAGTTTTTCGCCCGCAGCCAGCCTACCCGCGGCGCTCCGATTGGCGCCGGCTTCAAACGTTGGGACAATCGGCAATGTGAAATAGAAGCAGCTTCCTTCACCGGGCCGGCTCTCGATGCCGAGCCTTCCGCCATGCAATTCGACCAGGCGCTGTGTGATGGCCAGTCCCAGGCCGGTGCCTTCCGCCGCGGTTTCCGGCCGGCGCAAGCGGTAGAAAGCTTCGAAAATTCGTTCCTGGTCTTCGAGAGGGATGCCCGGACCCGAATCGCGAACCTCGATGCGGACAAGCTCGCCGAATTGTTTGGCCGAAAGTTCGAGCCTGCCTCCTTCGGGTGTGAACTTGATCGCGTTCCCCAGGAGGTTCATCAAGATTTGTTTGAATCGAGTGGAGTCCGCACGGACGCTCAGACCTGGTGAAGAGCGGTGCGCGACGGTATGGGATTTCTTGTCGGAAAGAGGACGCAGCGTGTCCGTCACTTCCGCAAACGAGGACTCGACGCGCACATTCTCAATCGCCAGTTGAAGGCGGCCAGCCTCGATCTTCGAGAGGTCGAGAATGTCATTGATCAATCGCAGCAGGTGCTCGCCACCGGTGTGAATGTGGGCGACGTAGCGGCGCTGGCGTTCGTTCAACGGACCGTAGCGTTCCTCATTCAACAGGTCGGAGAAACCCAAGACCGCGTTCAGCGGAGTGCGCAGTTCGTGGCTCATCGTTGAAAGGAATTGGTCCTTAAACTTGTTGGAGCGCTCGGCTTCATCCTTCGCGCGAATCAACTGCTGGTTTGCGGTTTCCAGGCGCCGGTTCGCTTCCTGCACCTCTTTCGCGCGCTGGAAAACTTCTGCTTCCATGCGGCCCGCGTGGGAGCGAAGTTCTTGCGTCAGCTTCTGCTGTTCGATTCCCTGCTGACGCAGGCGGACGAACTCGGTGACATCCTCGACGCGATGGATGATGTAGGCGACTTGGCTGTCCGGCCCGAGGATGGGCGAATTCACAGGGCTCCAGTAGCGCTCCTCGAAAGCGCCGCCTTCCGATTCCGGCTTTCGGATATCGTACTTTTGCACGGCCATCGTGTCGGGGTGCTTTTCCTGGAGCACTCTCGCGAGCGAGGTCCGGAGATTGGCAACGCCGGTAGCCGAGAGATCGTCCGGATTGTCGGGAAACACCTCGAAAATCCCGCGGCCCAGGATTTTTTCCCGCTCGGTCATAGTCGCACGCAGATACGCATCGCTGACCGCGACAATCTTCAGGCCGGGAGTCAGGACCAGATACAAGCCCGGCGCCGATTGAAACAATTGCTGGAAGTCAGGCGCTGGGCCTGGTGGGGTCGAATTTGTCATGTCGTTGCCGGGTATCCCTTCTTTGAAGACGGCTCAAACAGGTTTGGTCAGGCTCAGGACTTGGTCCTCGAGCGCATCCACAAGCGAGCCATCCCACCAGCCGCGCGCCACTTCCTCTCGCATCACGGCGAGCGCCTGCTGTGGCTCGATCGCCTTGTGATAGGGACGATCCGTGGTCAGCGCATCAAAGATGTCGACCGTTTGCAGGATTTTTGCGGTGAGCGGGATTTGATCGCCTTTGAGCCCGTCGGGATAGCCGGTCCCGTCCAGCTTTTCGTGGTGATGTCGGATCACCGGCAGGACGAGACGAAAGGATCGCAAGGGGGAGCAGATCCGCTCACCGACCACGGGATGCTCCTTCATGACTTTCCACTCTTCGTCGGTCAAAGGGCCGCGCTTGCACAAAATGTGTTCCGGCACGGCCAGCTTGCCGATGTCGTGGACAATTCCGGCCCGGCGCAGCGCCACGCGAACTTCTTCAGAGAGGTGGAGGCGCTCCGCAAGAGCCACTGAGTATTTTGATAGCCGCTCGCAGTGACCCTCCGTGTAAGGGTCCTTCGCTTCGATGCTCCGCGCGAGGCTGAAGAGGACTGTTTCGGCGTTTTCCAACTCGTCGGTGAATTCCTTCATGCGCAGCAGAGATTGCACGCGCGTCAGAAGCTCGTGCTTATTCACCGGCTTGGTCAGAAAATCGTCCGCGCCGCACATCATGGCTTGGATACGATCGTCGGTTTCGGTGAGGCCGGTGACCAAGACGACGGGAATCAGTCGCGTTTTATCCTTGGATTTGATTTCGAGGCAAATGGCATATCCACTTTTGCCGGGCATCATCACGTCGAGAAGGGCGAGGTCCACGCCACCTGCATGAAGCGATTTCAATACTTCATCGCCGTTCCGGGCGCAGATGACGCTGTAGCCAGCGGCTGTCAGACGTCCGGAAAGAAGCTCGAGATTTGCTTCGTCGTCGTCGGCGACAAGTATGGTGGATTTCCGAAGGTCGGAACTGGGCATACCATCCCCTCTCTGGGTTCCGAGACGAGAGGGAGCACCAGTTGACTGGCGCTTTCAAGGGACCCGCTTTGATTCAACCTCTCTCTATTCTATTGATTGAACCGGGACAGAATTTGCTTTCGGCCACGCGATGTCACCAAGAGTAAACACCGGCGAGTGGCGCGAGCACGCAGGTTGGGCCTTGTCGCCAGCGGAGCCGCGCTGGTACTGCTGAGTCAATCGAATCAAGCGGCCATCAGGGTTCCGGACAACGAATCCCCAGGTGAATCCAGCGGCAGACTGGGACATGGCGATCACTCCTGAACAATCGAATACGAGCCCGGAGGAACGCAACTCCCTGATTGCGGGATCCTACTCTCCGCTCTGCTCGATCAACTTTGCGACCAGGCCGGTCCAGCCCGTCTGGTGGCTGGCGCCAACACCGGCTCCCGTGTCGCCGTGGAAGTATTCGTGGAATGGAATGTAATCGCGCCAGTGCGGATCGTCTTGAATGTTTTCTCGGCCTCCGAAAACGGGGCGGCGTCCCTCTGGATTGCGAAGGAATGTACGCACCAACCGCCGGGAAATCTCTCCCGAAATCTCCCACAGAGTTTTCTTCTCTCCGGAACCCGTCGGAAATTCCACCTGATACTTGTCTCCGAAGAAGTGATGGAACTTCTGCAGCGATTCGATCAGGAGATAATTCACCGGAAACCAGATCGGGCCCCGCCAGTTTGAGTTTCCTCCGAAGAGTCCGGTGGAGGACTCGGCCGGCTCGTAGTCCACGCGATGCGTCAACCCATTCGTTTCGAGCATGAATTGACTTTCACGATGCACTCGGGAAAGAGCCCGGATTCCGTACTCGGAAGGGAACTCGGATCGTTGGGAAGAGTGGCGCGCCCGAGAGGAGTCGAACCTCCGACCTTCTGGTTCGTAGCCAGACGCTCTATCCAACTGAGCTACGGGCGCGCCGAGAATCCAACTGCGGTGCAAATAGATTACGACACAGTTGCTCGGACTTCAACTTGCGTTATCCGAGCGGGGTGCCGGGCAGCGAGGAGGGCCGGAAATCGGGAGTTGGCCTCGCAGGGGTCGATCTTTCTTTGCGGCGGGCCCAGGAGAGGCGGAGCCGATCCATATAGAGGTAAACGACGGGCGTTGTGAAGAGCGTGAGCATCTGGCTCACGATCAAACCGCCGACGATGCTGATTCCGAGCGGGCGGCGCAATTCCGAACCTGTTCCCAACCCGATCGCGAGCGGCAACGCGCCCAACATTGCCGCCATCGTCGTCATCATAATCGGTCGGAAGCGCAGCAAGCATGCCTGATAAATCGCGTCTTCCGGGCTCTTCTCGTCTTTGCGTTCCGCATCCAATGCAAAGTCGATCATCATGATGGCGTTTTTCTTTACGATCCCGATGAGCAGGATGATCCCGATCAGCGCAATTACGCTCAAATCCATCCGGAAGATCAAGAGCGCGAGGATTGCGCCGACCCCCGCCGACGGCAGCGTCGAGAGGATCGTGATCGGGTGAATGTAACTTTCGTACAGCATACCCAACACGATGTAAACCGCCACGAGCGCCGCGAGAATCAAGACGGGCTCATTCGCGAGCGAGGACTGAAACGCCTGCGCCGTACCTTGAAAGCTTGCGTGGACGCTCGAGGGAAGTCCGATTTGGCGTTCGGCAGTCTCGATTGCCGTGACGGCGTCTCCGAGTGCGACATTCGGCGCCAGGTTGAATGAGAGTGTCACCGCTGGAAACTGGCCTTGATGGTTCACGGCCAAGGCAGTCGTGCGCGACTCGAAGTGGGTGAAAGCGCTGAGCGGGACCTCGGCTCCGGTAGTCGATCGCACGTAAATGGACTTCAGCGCGTCGGGATTCTGCTGAAAACGGGGGTCCACACCCAGGACGACGTGATACTGATTCAATTGCGTGTACATGACGGAGACTTGCCGCTGGCCGAAGGCGTCGTAGAGAGTGTTGTCGATCGCCTGCGCGGGAATTCCAAGCCGCGAAGCGGTGTCGCGATCAATCGCGAGATTCGCTTCCAGCCCTTTGTCCTGCTGGTCGGTGGCAACATCGCGCAATTGCGGCAAAGACTTCAATTTTTGCAGCACCTTCGGCGACCAGGTGTTCAAGTCGGCGAGACTCTCGCTATCGAGCGTGAATTGGTATTGCGAGTTGCTCGTGCGACCGCCCACGCGGATGTCCTGCGACGCCTGCAAATACAGCGAGGCGCCGGGCACGACGGCGAGTTTCCGGCGCAAGCGGCCGATCACCTGGTCGGCGGTGGCATCGCGCTTGCTCTGAGGCTTCAACGTGATAAACATTCGCCCCGTATTGATCGTTCCGCCGTTTCCGCCCACAAATGCGATAACCGTGTCGATGGCTGGGTCGGTCAAAACAATATCGCTGAACTGCTTCTGCTTTACGCGCATGGCATCGAAGGAAATGTCCTGAGCCGCCTGGATGGAGCCGCCGATCACGCCGGTGTCCTGCTGAGGAAAGAAGCCCTTGGGAATGATGATGAAGAGAAACACATTCACGCAGACAGTGGCAATCGTGATCGTCAGCGTGAGGGGCTGATGACGCAAGACCCAGCGAAGGCCGCGGTCATAAGCCGAGTGCATGGCATCGAAGGCGCCCTCACTCAGGAGATAAATGCGGTTGTGACCCCGCCTGGATTGATGCTTCAGGAATTTCGCGCACATCATGGGAGTGGTGGTGAGCGAAACCACCAGCGAAACCATGATGGCGACGCTCAGGACAACGGCAAATTCCCGAAAGAGCCGGCCGACAATCCCTCCCATCATCAGGATGGGAATGAACACGGCGATCAGCGAGGTGCTCATCGAAAGCACCGTGAATCCGATTTCTTGAGAACCTTTGAATGCGGACTCGAGGGGAGACAGGCCCTGTTCGAGATAGCGCGTGATGTTTTCGATCACCACGATCGCGTCGTCCACGACGAAGCCCGTGGAAATCGTGAGCGCCATCAAGGACAGGTTGTCCACCGAATAGTTGAGCAGGTACATCACTCCAACGGTTCCAATCAGCGACACCGGCACGGCCACGGCCGGAATTATGGTGGCCCACACATTTCGCAGAAATGCAAAAATCACCAGAATGACGAGCACCACGGTGATCGAGAGTGTGATTTGAATGTCGTTGACGGATGCGCGAATCGTTGTGGTCCGGTCGCTTGCGATCGCGAGCTTGATCGCAGCCGGAATAGACGCTTGCAAGATTGGAATCGCTTCGCGAACACGGTCCACCGTGCCCACGATATTTGCTCCCGGCTGGCGCCATACGATGATGACGACCGAGGGCACGCTGTTCGACAAACCTGCGGTATGGATGTCTTCGACTGAATCGTAAACCGTGGCAATGTCCCCCAGGCGCACGGGAGCGCCCTTTGAATAGGCGATGATCAGCGGGCGATAGTGATTCGCGTCGAAAAGTTGGTCGTTATCAGTC
>JBAWGF010000117.1:0-2522 GCA_049592615.1 Candidatus Acidiferrales bacterium | reverse complement strand
CCAAAAACACGGTGCACCATGGCACGAGGTTGCCAAGCACGTACTCAAAACCCGCACCCTTTGCGAACGGCGCAAAGGGATGCGGCACCCGGGAATGAGTGGCGAGGCAAGCCTCGCCACTCGAAAGCGGGAGCAAGCTCCCGCACTCCAAAGGCGATTAGTCGGCGGGGTTGGCGGCGCGGGATTCGGCGGACAACGCGAGGCGATGGTGGCGATTTTCGAGGCTGGCGCGAATGAAAGCTGCAAACAGCGGATGTGGAGCGAGCGGCTTCGATTTGAATTCTGGATGGAACTGGCAACCGACGAACCAGGGATGATCCGGCACTTCGACGATTTCGACGTAAACGCCGTCGGGCGTCCGGCCGGTGATGCGGAATCCGGCGCGCGTGAGCGTGTCCTGAAATTCGCAATTGAATTCGTAGCGATGGCGATGGCGCTCGGAAATTTCGAGCGTGCCGTAGGCTTTCGCGGCGAATGAACCGGGCTCGAGTTTGCAGGGCCACGCGCCGAGGCGCATCGTTCCGCCCATCTCGTCAACTCCCAAAAGCTCGCGCAATTTATAAATCACTCGATTTGGAGTGGAGGGATCGAACTCCGTGCTGTCGGCAGACTTTATCCCCGCAGCTTGGCGAGCGTATTCGATTGTGGCGCACTGCATTCCAAGACAGATACCGAAGAACGGAACTTTCTTTTCGCGCGCGTACGTGATGGCGTGGACCATGCCGGCAATCCCGCGCTTGCCGAAGCCGCCGGGAACCAGAATGCCGTCCGCGTGGCGCAGGCGGCGCTCGGCGGTCGCGGGCGAGTCAATCTCTTCCGCTTCGACCCATTCGATGACGACGCGCTGGCGATTCGCAAGTCCCGCGTGAACGAGCGCTTCGCGGAGACTTTTGTATGCGTCTTCGAGCTGAACGTACTTGCCGACAACGCCGATTCGAACTTCACCCTGCGGATGTTCGAGCGTTTCGAGCATCGCAAGCCAGCGGCTCAGGTCGCGCGGCGGTGCTTCGAGACGGAGGAGGCGAAGGATTTGCTCATCGAGACCTTCGGATGCAAGAGACATCGGAACTTCATAAATGTTGCCGACATCCGGCGCCGATATGACGCACGACTCCGCCATGTTGCAGAAGAGAGCGATTTTTGCCTTGAGGTCGGTTGGGAGCTGGCGATCGCTGCGGCAAATCAAAATGTCGGGCTGAATTCCGATGCTGAGGAGTTCCTTGACGCTGTGCTGGGTGGGCTTCGTCTTCAGCTCGCCCGCGGTGGAGATAAAAGGAACAAGAGTGAGATGAACGAAGACGACGTTTTCGGCGCCCAGCTCCAAACGCATCTGGCGGATGGCTTCGAGGAACGGCAGCGACTCGATGTCTCCGACCGTGCCGCCGATTTCGACGATGACGAGGTCGTTGGCGTCGGAAACTTTGCGGAAGGCGGCTTTGATTTCGTCGGTAACGTGCGGAATTACCTGCACGGTCTTACCGAGGTAATCGCCGCGGCGTTCTTTGGTAATGATGGCCTCGTAGATGCGGCCGGTGGTCCAGTTGTGGTCGCGCGTCAGGTGCGCGGAAGTGAAGCGCTCGTAGTGGCCGAGGTCGAGATCCGTCTCCGCGCCGTCGTCGGTGACAAACACTTCGCCGTGCTGATAAGGGGACATCGTCCCGGGATCGACGTTCAGGTAGGGATCGCACTTCTGGAGGGTTACTTTGAGGCCGCGACTCTCGAGAAGACAGCCCATCGAGGCCGCTGCCACGCCTTTGCCGAGGGAAGAAACCACGCCGCCCGTAACAAAGATGTACTTCGGGCCGCTGCGCAAGGCGCTCGAATTCCCTCCAATGGAATCGGCGTACTCGACATTATGTGCAGAAACGCGGTGGGTGTCAATCACGGAAGAAGAAAATGCAAACACAGATGACCGCAGATAAACACAGATTCAGAAGTGAAAAAGAAATCCTAGCGCACGTTGCTGAGGCGGCGCACGGATTTTGCGCCGAGAGTCTTCGCGGACCCTCGTCGGGTCCGCTCGGAATGACAATGCGGGGGATGAAACGTCAGGGTTCGCCGCGGTCGCTAAGGATTTTCACGATGCGCTCGACGTCTTCGGGAACGTCCACGCTGACGGCATCGTAGTTCGTTTCGACAACGCGGATTTGAAAGCCGTTCTCGAGCCAGCGAAGCTGTTCGAGTTGCTCGATCCGCTCAAGCTCGCCGGGAGGGAGCGTTGGGAATTCGAGCAGCGCGTCGCGACGATAGCCGTAGAGGCCGATGTGCTTCCAGTGGCGCGCGGCGGTGACCGAGCCGGTGTCGCGCACCCACGGGATAGGCGCGCGCGAAAAATAGAGGGCGTTGCCATCGAAATCGCGGACAACCTTCACGACATTCGGATCCATGATGTCGTTCGGTTGCAAAATGGCGGTGCACGGCGTGGCGAGCTGAATCGAATCGTCTTCGCACATCGCTTCGATGATGGCATCCACAGTGCCCGGATCAATCAGTGGCTCGTCGCCCTGTACGTTGACGTAGAT
>JBAWGF010000116.1:0-11385 GCA_049592615.1 Candidatus Acidiferrales bacterium | reverse complement strand
GTCCACGCCCAGGTGTTGCGGAACCAGAGATGCGGCAGAAGATGCAAAATTGCGTCCTCGGGTCCGCGATTGAATGCTTCAATGCGGATGCAAATATCTTCCGGCCCCGCCTTGGCATACTCGATGAAAATATCGAAATAACGATCTTCGTCGAAAACTCCCGTATCGAGCAGCTCGTATTCCGGGCCGCGCCCGTCGCGACGGCGATTTTCCTCGAGCAACTTTGAGTATGGATATTCCGCCTGCGGATATTTGTAAAGCATCCGCATGTAGCTGTGCGTCGGGGTATTGTCGAGGTAGAAGTAATATTCCTTGACGTCCTCGCCGTGATTCGCTTCCGCGGCGTTGAGGCCGAACATTCTTTCCTTGAGGATCGGATCGCGCCCATTCCAGAAAGCCATCGCAAAGACCAGGATCTGGTAGCGATCGGATATCCCCGCGATGCCGTCCTCACCCCAGCGATAGGCCTTGCTGCGCGCCAGGTCGTGCGGGAGGAAGTTCCATGCGTCGCCGTTGGGGCTGTAATCTTCGCGTACCGTCCCCCAGGCTCGCTCACTGACGTAGGGGCCCCATCGCCGCCACGGCGCGACAATGCCTTCTTCAGGCGCGTGCATTCTTTCGATTTCGGGGCCGGTAGGGTTCGCCTTTTTGGGCATCGTCCGGGTTTAGTGGAGCAGCGAGTTGACCTGTTTCATCTGACGCGAGAACCGGTTTGGATCATAGTTTGAGGGGATTTCCAGTTGTTGGAAAAGACCGCCGATGGCAGCGCGCAATTCCGGTGAATTCTGAAGTTTCTGGTTCCGGTCGCAGGCGACAAACAGAGACTGAATGGCCATGGCGGCCTGGGCAGCGGCGTGTTCGTCCTGCGCGGAGATGTTGTCCGAATCGGAGGAGATCTGCTGGAGCAGGTGCATCGTGAGCGCCGGATCGAACGGCAGGGAGTTAATTTTCTGCGCCAATTCACCGGCCACGCGCGCTGAACTCTCTGCGGCTGATGCCACTTGCTCGCGATTTGGATTCAACTCGCTCATCAACTTCTGCACGCGAGTCAATTCCGAATCGAGCTTCTGCGCGGTTGTTGCATCCACCTGGCGCGCGAGGACGCGAAATACGAGATAGCGCGAAGCGTTCCAAGGCGGGTCGCCAGCGCGCCGACCCGGGTAACCGCGCGCCTGCCGCCAGCTCTGCTCCGGCTGAGTCAGGCTGTGGTGGCACGCGTAGCATTCGAGTTCGGAAAACTCAGGCCAGATTTTTCCGCGGGAGCGCGAGGCAAGATGTAGCAGGGCTTGCTGAAGCTGAACGGCCTGACCGGCGCCCCACTCGCGCACGTCGTACCAGGGGTCGGTCCCTTCCGGTTCGCCGGGCTCTCCCGGTTCCTTCCAGTGGCGGGGCATCTGCGCGGAGAAAGAATCAAGCTCGAAGTAGAGGTCCGGATGACCGGCCGCGATCATCTCGTGATCGACAAATTTCTGATCGTTGCCCAGATGGCAGGTGAGGCACTTCTCCGTGCGCTTGATGATGTTGCGCGTGTCATACATCCCGAGCTTGATGGACTCTTCGTGTTTCCAGTCGCGCTCCGTGTGACGGCCCAGCCAGCCGGACGCCGGTCCATGACAGTTTTCGCAGCTTACGCCATCCGTCATCTCGAATGTGTGAGCGCGTTCCGATACGGGGACGTCCAACGCGTGGCAGGCGAGACACTTTGGCGCAGTCTCTGCCTTGCCGATGCCCAGGATGGTGGCCATTCGCTCGCCGACCATTCCGGTGAGGGCCGCGTAGGCTTTCGAGTGCTTGTCGCGGACGATCCAGACGCTGTACTCGTTTTGCTTGACGCGATTGTCCGTGCGCGGCGCAATGCTTCCGTGGCAACTCGTGGAGCTGCATGAGCCCGGCCCGGTGTACTGTCCAGCAGGGCCGCCGGCCGCAGGCTTTGTGTTGGAGGAGTTCTGGTACTCGGTTTTCGCCCGAAGGACGCTCGTTCCAGCCAAAGCGGCGGCCAGGAGGAGCGGGGCCAAGAGAAAGCGCGTTGGTTTTCCGTCAAGAGTCCGTTTCATTTGCTGTTTGGTGGGTCGCAATGGCACTGCGCAAAAATGGCGCAAAAAGATTTCCGAAACGAAGTTTTTATACTACCCAGCCGCCTGCAATGTCAACGAAATGAAGACCTCTATGTTACACAAAGGACTGCAACTGTGCGGTGCTCGTTCTGGACTTGCCTCGCCAGATTTGTTATATGAGTTCTGCACAAATTTGTTGCTTGGCAATTCTTGAATTCACATCAGGACCGGACTAGCTCCCGCCGCAGGGAGAGCGACGTTGATCGTCCAGGAACTCAAAGCAGTCCAACGCCAGTTCGGTTTTCTGCCAGCCGAACAGCTTGAAGCATTGTCGAAAAGGATTGACATACCCCTTACCCGCCTTCACCAGGTGGCCAGCTTTTTCCCCCATTTCCGCCTCACGCCTCCACCGAAAGCCGACGTGCGCGTGTGCCGCGATATGTCATGCCATCTGAGGGGCGGCGACCGGCTCCGCACGAATCTCGAGTCCCGCTTCCACGGCGCGAAAGAACAGGATGTGACGATTCGCGGCGTATCCTGCCTGGGCCAGTGCGATCACGCGCCGGCCGTCTCGATCAACGATCGAATCTACCCGCAGATGGACGAAGCCCACGTGGAAGATTTGATTCGCGGCGCGATTCTGCGCGGGGAATTGCCCGAACCGCCGTATCCCCACGAAAATGTGCAATGCGCGTCCGACCCCTATCATGGAAAAGATCGCTACGGAGCCCTGCGGCGCCTGGTCGAATCGCGCGCGTGGAATGGCGCCCTCGAAGCGTTGAAAGCTTCGGGGCTGCGCGGATTGGGCGGCGCCGGGTTTCCGACCGAATCGAAATGGCAATTGGTGCGCCAGCAACCCGACCCCGAAAAATATATCGTGTGCAATGCGGACGAAAGCGAGCCGGGGACGATCAAGGACCGCTATATCCTTTCGCACATCCCGCACCTGGTTGCCGAAGGGATGATCATCGCCGGGCTGATCACGGGCGCGAAAAAAGGGATTTTGTATATTCGCCACGAATACGAGCATCAGGAAAAGATTTTTGAGCAGGAAATTCACCACTGCCGGAAGGAAGGCCTGCTCGGACAGCACATTCTGGGGACCGACCTTACATTCGATCTCGAAGTGTTCGTCAGCCCCGGCGGGTATATCTGCGGCGAGGAAAGCGCGCTGCTGGAAGCGATCGAAGACAAACGCGCCGAGCCGCGCAACAAGCCGCCGTTTCCCGGCCAGCAAGGCCTGTGGAATAAGCCGACGGTGATCAACAACGTCGAGACTTTCGTGCACGTCCCGCAGATTCTCTTCCGCGGCGTGGATTGGTACAAAGCGCAGGGCGTCGGAGGCGTGGCGGGACTGAAGTTTGTGGGAATCAGCGGGGACATTGTGCGTCCCGGAGTGTACGAACTCCCGATGGGCACTCCGGTGTCGGATTTAATTTACAAAAAGGCAGGAGGATTGCCGGACGGCAAGAAACTCAAGGGATTCGCGCCCTCCGGTCCTTCCTCCGGCTACTTACCGGCTTCGATGGCGGATGTGCACCTGGATTTCAAGTCGCTCGCGGATGCGGGGTCGATGCTCGGGTCAGGCGCCGTCGTCGTTTGCGCGGAGCCCACCTGCATGCTGGACATGGCGCTGAGTTCGACGGCGTTTTTCCGGAATGAATCGTGCGGGAAGTGCGTGCCGTGCCGCGTGGGCTCCCAAAAAATGGTGGATATCCTCACCGGTTGGACGCAGGGACAAGGCTCCTCGACGGATATTCCGCTGCTCGCTGAACTTTCGCAGGCCATGATGCTGACATCGATCTGCGGCCTGGGCCAGGTGGTGCCGGTGCCGATTGCTTCCGTGTTGAAACATTTCCGCGAAGAAGTGGAGGCGCACATCACTCGCCGCGAGTGCCCTTCCGGAATTTGTTTCTCCAACGCGCCGGCTCGGGCCACTGCGGCTGCATCTCCGAGGCGCGCATGAGCCCGACCGGAATGATCGATCTCACGATTGACGGCAAAAAAATCAGGGTGGCGCCGGGCACGACTGTGTTCGACGCGGCGCGAATGAACGATGTAGCAATTCCCACGTTGTGCCACCAGCAGAACGAAACGCCCGTCGGAGTTTGCCGCGTGTGTGTTGTCGATGTCGGCGGACGCGTTCTGACGGCATCGTGCGTTCGACCGGCAGAAAATGGGATGGTCGTCACAACCGGATCGGAAAAAGTGCGCGCGGCGCGGCGAACGCTCGTCGAATTGTTGATGTCCGATCATCCAAGCCCCTGCGCCCGCCAGCAGCATACCGGCGATTGCGAGCTCGAAACGCTCGCGAAACAAGCGGGCATCACGAAACCGCGGTTTCAGCGGCGCACAACGGGCCGCGGGAAAGACGAATCCTCGCCGAGCATCGCCGTCGATTTCGACGCGTGCATCCTTTGCGACCGCTGCATTCGCGGTTGCAACGAAATTCGCCACAACTACGTTCTGGGCCGCATGGGCAAGGGCGGCGGGGCGGGCATTGCCTTCGATACGAACCTTCCGATGGGAAATTCCTCATGCGTTTCCTGCGGGGAGTGCATGGTCTCGTGCCCCACAGGAGCGCTGACGAACAAGGGCGTGACGGGAACGGCATTCGCAAAAGGCCCAGACATTCAAGAGGTAACGCCGGAAGAGCTCGAATTGCTTCCTGTGTTCAAGGGCGTTTCCGGAACGTTTCTGAGCCTGAACAAGGGCGCGGTGGTGCGGCGGCGGTTCAGGCGCGGCGATGTAATTTGCCGCGAGGGCGAGTACGGCTCGACCGCATTCTATATTCTCGAAGGGAAAGCGCGCGTTTCGATTTCGAGCCCAATCGCGCATGTGAAGACGCACGGGGGCGCTCGAGGATTTCTGAGCAAACTCACGAGCGCGCTCGCGGGACGCCGCGAAGACGAGCGCGAAGGAGAAACGGACCAGCGATTCATCCCCATTGATGCTCCGGTTGACCTCGCGTACGAAAACCCGGTTGCGGAGCTCGGCCCGGGCGATCTGTTCGGCGAAATGACGTGCATGAGTTTGTACCCGCGGTCCGCCACGGTGCGCGCGGAAACCGACTGCACGATGCTCGAGATGCTGCGAAACGTGCTCGACATCATGCAGCGCAACAAAAATTTCCGCGCCCAGCTCGACATCTCCTATCGCCGGCGCGCTCTCGATAGTCATCTGCGGGGCGTTCCCGTCTTCGCCTCGCTGACGGACGAATTCATCAACAGCCTGCGCGACAAAGTCGAACTGATCCGCTACGCCCCCGGGCAGGTGATTTGCCGGCAAGGCGATCCGGCGGACAGCTTCTATCTTGTCCGCATCGGCTTCGTGAAAGTGTCGCAGACGCATCCGGGCGGCGAGATGGTGCTTGCCTACATTTCGCGGGGAGATTATTTCGGTGAAATCGGGCTGCTACGCGGCGATGTGCGCACGGCCACGTGCACGGCGCTCGACCACGTCGAGCTGGTCAAGATTTCGGGCGAAGATTTTTCCCGTATGGTGTCGCAGTTCCCGCAGATTCGAAGGAAGCTCGAGGAAGTGGAACATCAGCGCCTGGAGCAGAACCGGCAGCGTCTTTCGGTGGTTCAAAGCATCCCGCTCGAAAGTTTTTTGGCGCAGGGCTTGATGGAGGCGCAGAGCCTGCTGTTGCTCGATCTCGAACGCTGCACGCGGTGCGACGCGTGCGTGCGCGCGTGCGCGGACGCCCACGACGGCATCACGCGACTCGTCCGCGAAGGCCTGCGCTTCGATCAGTATCTGGTAGCGACTTCCTGCCGGCAATGCCGCGACCCGCTCTGCATGGTGGGATGTCCGGTGGGATCGATCCGGCGGCGCAACTCTCTCGAAGTAATCATCGAGGATTGGTGCATCGGCTGCGGACTTTGCGCCGAGAACTGCCCGTACGGCAACATCAACCTGCATCCGTTTGAAGTGAGGGTGGATGATCCGGAGAATCCGGGCCGGAAGAAGGCGGCGATCAAGCGGAAGGCCACTTCGTGCGACCTGTGCACCGAACAGGCAGAGCCGAGCTGCGTGTACGCTTGTCCGCATGATGCAGCCCATCGCGTGGATCCGAGCAAGTTTTTCGCCGGGATACTCGGACTCGCTCCACCTCCAATGCAGAAGCAGTAGCGGAATATTCCCGGCAGGACGCAAACGTGCGCATCGACGACACACACAAGAAATGGCTGATCGCCTCGATGGTAATTCTGGTCGTGGCGACCGCCGTTTATATTCCTTACGCTGCGAGCTCTCCCCACGGACCGAGCGGGGCGAGCGCTATCGGCCTCACGTTCGGGATCGTCGGGTCCGCGTTCATGGTTTTCGCGGGGTTGCTGGCCGCCCGCAAAAAAGTTCCGATCTGGCGCGTGGGGCGCGCTCAATCCTGGATGCGCGGCCATTTGTGGCTTGGTTTGCTTACACTGCCGCTGATTCTGTTCCATGGCGGTTTCCGGTTTGGCGGCCCGCTGACGAGCGTCTTAATGGTTCTGCTCATCCTGGTTGTCTTCAGCGGGATTTTCGGCGCGGTGCTGCAACACTACATGCCCAACATCATGACCGCTGAGGTGCCGCTCGAGACAGTCTTCGAGCAAATCGACCGGGTCAGCGGACAACTGCTCGCGGAAGCGGACGAATTCGTGGCCGCGGCTACGGCTCCCGGCGGCCCTTCCACAAGCCCGGCAACGCGCACGGCGGTGATCACCGAGGAATTGCCCGCCATCTCGGAGTCGGATGTTGTGCCACTGACCAACTTCTACACGCGCGAGTTGCGGCCTTTCCTGGAAAATCCAAATGCACGCGGCTTGAAGATTTCCGATCCAGTCCAGACACACTCGATGTTCGAGGGGCTGCGCCCGCTGCTGCCGCCGGAAATTCACGAGACGCTGAAGGATCTGGAAGACATTTGCGAGGAGATGCGCCAGGTGCGGCGCCAGGCGCGCCTCCACCACTGGCTGCACGGCTGGCTGATGTTGCACATTCCGTTGTCGCTCGCGCTGCTCTTGCTGGGCGCAGCGCACGCTTTCATGGCGCTGCGTTACTGAAACGGACGTAGAGGAGATGGATCGTGCCGCGAACGAAGCGGACAACCAAAAAACTCGCGCAGCGCATTGACCTGAATTATTTCAAGCGCCCGTACCCCTTTCGGACATGGCGCTTCGCGCTGTCGGTCGTCCTGCCCGTTCTTGCCGTGATCTGGCTCGCCGGATTTGGCCTGGCGCGCAACCACGGAGTCTATAGCGCAGGGAAGATGTCCCCCGCGCACGCCGTTATGACCGAGCGATGCAGCGCCTGCCACGTGAGCAAGGCAGGAATGTTCAGCGCGAAGTCGAGCGACCAGGCTTGCCTCCTGTGCCACGACGGGCCCATCCATCATTCGAATCAGGCGTTCACGCCCAACTGTTCGTCGTGTCACGTGGAGCACCGCGGGCACTTTCGGCTCGCCGCCACGGCGGACATGAACTGCTCTGAATGCCACACGAATTTGCGAACCACCGGCGCGGCGACTACTTTCGCGCGCTCCATTTCGGGCTTCAATGACGACCATCCCGAATTTGCAGCTTTGCGGCCCGGATTCGCCGATCCCGGGACAATCAAGCTCAACCACGCGATCCACATGAAGGCGAATCTCAAGGGTCCAAGCGGATCGGTACAACTTGACTGCGATGACTGCCACCGTTCGAATCGTTCCGATCAAAAGTGGCGATTCAGCCTCGTGGGAGCAACGGATGCGACCAGCACGGCCCAAGTGATGCCGGTCGCGCCAGCGCAGAAACCGGGACCACCTTCCCGGGCCGGCGGGCGCGCCTATATGGGGCCCATCACCTACGCGAAACAATGCGCCGGGTGCCACCCGCTTCCGTTCGACAAGCGATTCGTGGAAAGCGTTCCGCACGACACGCCCGATGTGATCCACGCGTTCCTCGTGAAGAAATTCCAGGAGTACATTGCGGCGCATCCAGCCGAGTTGCGCGAACCGATTTCCACGATTGCTTTGCCTGCGAAGCCCGTGCCGGTATCTCCGCGCGTGTACAGCCCGCCGGCGCAGTGGGTGGAGGCCAAGGTCGCCGAAGCGGAGCTGCTTCTCTGGAAAAAAGCGTGCAAGGAATGTCACACTCTGAATCCTTCGGCGACTTCGCCGCTCCCGGCCGTTGCGAAATCGAATATCACGGTGCGCTGGTTCCAGCACGCGGTTTTCGATCACGATCAACATCGTCTGGTGAATTGCACAAGCTGCCACTCCAACACACCCACGAGCAAGGAAACAGCAGACGTCCTCCTGCCGGGAATTCGCACCTGCCGGCAATGCCATAACTCTCGCGCGGAAGGCGCTGAATCGCGCTGTTTTGAATGTCACACGTATCACGACTGGAAAAACGAGAAGGAAGTAAAAAGCAAATTCACGCTTTCTGAATTGATCCACGGAAAGCCGGCCGGCTCCGCGGCACAAGCCTTGTTGCGCGACGAAAAGAAATAAGGGAGCAAGGTAGCTTCAACGCTTCTCCACCTTCACAACATTGTCATCCGGGTTGCGATCGATGAGCTTGATGAGAGGGTCGATCCCGGCCTGGGCTGGAAGCTTGTCCACGGTCACGGCGAATTCGTTGTTTTCCTTCTCGATTTTTTCTCTGTGCAAGTAAAGGTAATGCCCTTCCGCATCCAGGACGCCGACATCCATGTAGTCGTGGAGTGGCACAGGGTGCTCCTGGCCGCGCCCATCCGCGCGGTATTTTTTCGCTTCGACCGCAAGATGCACTCGGTATTTTCCATCGCGAAGCTGTGTGAAATCCGCGGAACGAGTCCGGTTGTCGTAGATCGTGATGTTTTCGAAAAAGTCGTTGTAGAGATACTGGAATTCGGGCGGCGTTTGCTTCTCTAAGGCCGCGAGAAGATCGAGCATCGTCGGATACGGCGGACCCTGAAAGGCATAAGCTTTCGTGAATTCAGCGAGCGCCCGGCTCACGGCGGCTTCACCGATGTAATCCTGCAACGCATACATCACGAGCCCGCCCTTGTTGTAATGGATGTATCCCTGGTCAGGCTCGACGCGATAGAGAGGCTTTTCCTCGTTGCGTTCCTGAGCGCGGCCGCGGAGATAGCCGTCCAACTGGAAGCGCAGGAATTTTTTCATCGATTCCGCGCCGTAGGTATGTTTCATCACCATCAGCGCCGTGTACTGCGCGAGTGTCTCGACGATGGCGGTGGCGCCTTCGGAATTCGCGCTCACCACCTGGTGCCCCCACCATTGATGCGCCACCTCGTGCGCGGTCACGAAGAATGGAAGATCGATCGCGTCCGGCTTTTTCGGATCGACGTACGTGATGAAGCCAATGCTCTCCGAGTAAGGAACCGTGTTGGGAAACGATTCGGCGAAATTGCCGTATCGCGGAAATTCGATGATACGCAACTGGCGGTATTGAAATGGGCTGTACGCCGTCGTGCAATAGTCCAGCGTGGCCTTCATGCTGTGCATCATGCGGTCGAGATCGAATTCGTGGCCGGGATGGTAATAGATTTCGAGGTTGACGTCGTGCCAGCGGTCGCGACGCACGACGTAACGCGCCGAATTGAGTGACACGATCGCCAGAATCGGCGCATCCATCTTGTAATGAAAGTAACGGCGGCCGTTCTCCGTCCATTCCTTCTGGAGATAGCCCGGCATAATGGCAATCTGGTCAGGGGTTGTGCTCACGGTACCTTCGAAATTGACCCAGTCCGCGTTGAATGTCTCGGCGTTGTTCTGTCGCGCGGCAACGTCTTCGAGTTTTGCGAGCCGTTTCACTTTCTCGAGCCCGTGGCGATGCCGCGTGCTGTCGTCGGTAAGCTCCATATCCGGCAGGTAGCCGATTGCCGGGACATAGCTGCTGTTAAGGAAGCTGCCGTTGAGGACGATGTCGGTGTTGGGGCGCGAATTTACGAAGCCGGGGTTGGGATACCGGAGTGAAAAATCAAGCGCGACGCGCGCGTGTGGCGCGAGCGGCGTCGCGAGACGATACAGGTAAAAGCCGACCGCGGCGTTTTCAACAAGTGGTGTCTGGCCGCCTCGAAAATTCAGCTTTTCGACCTGAATGTGCGGGCGCGAGATTGGCGCAAGGTCCTGCGGCCAGATCGTGACCGCGACACGGTCGATTGGCGCATCCGACTTGTTTTCGGCCCACAGCGTCCCCTGAATCGCGGCAATGCGATTTGCAGGATCGAGATCGATCTGCGTGACGACATCCGTGAGGCGCGGCTCCGGCATCGTGAAATACTGACGATATTTCTTCTCGTACTGGGCGCGATTTTCGTCTTCCTGAAAAACCGTGCGGTACGCATTTACGACGTTTGTGTTGTAGAAAATATAGGCGCCTACACAAACGAACGTCAGCAGGCAGAACGTCAACGCGGCGCGCGATGCGCCCGAAAGGTTTTCTGAGGCGAGTTTGAATCGACCGCGCCAGCCGCTCTCCATTCCGCGAACCCACAAGAGATTCGTAACGACGGCGAGGATCACGGTGGCAATCGCCCAATACAAATCAAACCAGAATAGCGGCGTCGCAAAGGGACCGAAGCCGTTCATGTCCGAGTAAGTGAACGATGGCGTCTGGCCGAAGCGATATAGAAAATGCTGAAAGCCCATCGGCGGAAGCGCAATCGTGGCGATGTAATACAACACCATCACAAAGTGGCCGAGATATTTCTGGTTCACCACCGTGTGAATGAAAAGCGCGAGGGCGCAGAGAATCCAAAACCGGATGAGGAGGACACCGAACAGATCTTTGAAATAAAGCCCGAACTCGAAGTGATGATAGCTCTGGAAGGCCTGAACCGTGACGCCTGCGGCAAATACGACGAGCACGAGGACGATCTGCACGAGCATCAGCGCGCAGAGCTTTGAGGTAAACATCACCCACCGCTGCACCGGCAAGGCGTCCGTGATCTGGTCGAGCTTCGCGTCTCTCTCCCGCCATACCAGCTCGCCTGCGACGAACGTGATGATGGCAAGCGCGAAGATGAAAAAACCTCCCAGTGCGAAATCCAGCATGCGGTACGTGACCGGATACGTCGGATTCGATATGGGGTTCGTGAGCCCGCTTGCGGTGAGCACGGACGTAAGATACCCAGCGAAGACAAGCACCACGAAGAATACGTTCTTGACGGTTTCTGTGAATTGAAGCCGCGTGAGCGAAGTGAATTGCGCGAGGGACGCGCCGAAGGTGAAGTTCGGGTGCACGGACGGCAGACGCTTCACAACGGGAAGCGTGACCTCGTCCAATTCGCCCTGTGCTTTGCGCTTGCCCGCCGACGCGGCATATGAAAAAGAAAATCGGGCGAAAGCAAAAGCATAGAT
>JBAWGF010000115.1:0-4372 GCA_049592615.1 Candidatus Acidiferrales bacterium | reverse complement strand
CGCTCGTTTTGCATCCCAAACGCACTTGCGGGGCGATCTGGAAGGGCGGGGATTCATCCCCGCCGCACCCGACACGCCGCGCAACGGGCACCTCTTGCGCCGCCTGCGCCTTCGGCCGAGGGTCGGCCGGGAACGCCGGCGCAAGTCCTTCGCCGTCCGTTGCTCTTCGCTTTGGAATTGCCGCACAAAGCGTCATTTCGTCACCCCTAATTCACTGACGGGTTGAATTGGTCGCGACTCTTTGTTTTCAATCATTTAACCTCATTTCAGTCTGACATTGACTGACAGCTTGCCCGCCGTGGCGGGGGCTGAACCCGTCATTCCCCCCTAGACTAAAAAAGCGCCCACAGCGTGACTTCCGCCAGGCGCTCGTTCTAAAGCTCAAGTTTCTACTCTTTTTTCATACCACTTTGCGCAGAAAAATCAAGCCTGCGTTTGTGTGGAGTTGGTCGTGATTTGGCGCCTGCGCATCGGGGAAAACTCGCACCCCTTGCCCAAGACGCAAAGAGTTGCGGCACCCGGGAGAGGCGCGGTACTCCGGGGCGAATTATCGAAGTGGGTCGTCCGGCCGTCGCAGGTGTAAATTGTGGGAGCAAATGATGGCGAAGTCGAGGCCACCGCCCTCGTATATACCCTTATTGTGCAAGATAAATCTCGTGTAATGAAATGCTTGGGCCTTCACCTCAATTTCACCAAGATTCCACCCTCCTTGCATTGACCGAAAGGTGCGGATTTGAGATGTATCGGCACACCCGTGGGGAAACTGTCGGCTGCCGCAGACTGGAAGACTTGGAGATCTCAAACGCATTGGTTCGGGTGGTCGCCGCACACTGGCGGTCGTCGGGGCGATTACACTACGTCGGCGCGCGGTCCTCGAGGACGCCGCAGTTCTCGACGCGGGGAATCTTGATTCAGCAAAGGAGATACAAAACGTGAAGACACGATCGAAATTCGGGACCCAAGCAGGCTTTACCTTGATCGAACTCCTGGTGGTGATCGCGATCATAGCGATCCTCATTGCGTTGCTCCTACCTGCCGTACAGAGAGTTAATAGGGCAGCCACCCGAATGACTGAGCATCCCAGCCTGGAAGCGCTCGGCACGCAAATCCTTCAGTTCAACGAGACGGCAGAAAGCAATGCCCAAGCCTTTATCTTGAGTGTGGCAACCGACGCAGAGGCGGCAAATGATTCGGACACTGCGCAGGTGCACGTGGATTCCTTGCAGTCTTTCTGCGATGCCGACACGAAGCTGATGGACTTGCAGAACCAGGTGAACGCCCTTCTTGCGGCCGAGGGCGGCTCAGGCGGGCTCGACTCATCGGCAAACCGCTCATCCTGGGACCCCTCCGGCGAGGAACACTCCTCCGATGAGCGCAGACTGTTGACGGAAACCAAGAACGCCCTGGACAAAGAACTGCCGGCTGTGCAAAAGCTAGCGGTTCTGCTCCGTACCAAAGGCGGCAGCTTGTGTCCCGCAACTATTCAATGATCGTGTGGCGTGTCTGCCCCCACGATACATGCATTCGGCCATTCGCGGCGATGCGGGAATTCGGCTACATCGCAGAAGGATTCCCGCATTTAACACCATCGTAACTTCCAGTTTTTTATCGGCAGGACAAAAACCGCGAAAGGGAGGAAAAAAGGACATGAGATTGAAATTGACTGCGGTAGTTTTAGGAACTGTTGTGATAATCGCAGTAATTGCGGGGTTCGTGACGCCGAAGACGGCGCACACTTTGGTAGCCACGCTGGTGCAGGTGGTGCACACCTTGGCCAATCCGCTGCCGACGGTTAAGGCGGACGAGCCGAAGGTATTCGTGGTGTCGAAGACCTGCACGTTTGGCGACGCGCCCGAGTTCGTTGCGGCAACTTGCGGGATCGAGCCACTCTACACCGTGCCAAAGGGCAAAACCGCGGTGATCGACTCGGTGTCGGGGCTTTGCGTAACGGATTTTTCCACCACGGTAAGAGAGTTCCAGATGCAATACACTGGACCCGATGGGACCCTAGCGCAGCTGAGTTTCCCGCCCTCTCCCCCCGTGCCGTTTGATAATGAGTTCGAAGTGAGCATCACGGCACTAAACCTGACGACATACGCTTTCGGCGGCCGAGCGGGTCAAGATATCATATTTAAAGGCTTAGCTAGCGAACCCCAAACAACAACATTTTTCACCAAGAACTGTCGTTTCACACTGTCCGGACACTTTGCCAGCGACGTGTCCGAATAATGCGAAAACGAGCTTTTTGCGAACGAAGAATCAATAACTTACAACGTATAAATCGCTGAAAAACGGATTTCTCGGGCACGCTCCTTGGGGGGAATCGTGACATGGTTCGCTCGAGTGGGGACTGCTCCGTGGCGAGTGGCGCACTCTGCGCAGCGCAGGGTATGCACACTCACACTGATCCAGCTACAGGCAAACGTGAAAACTGGCGGGTGCTCCATGCTTCCCGGCCTTAGGGAAGCGTGGGGCTTCTGCGTCCCACCACTCTCGCGTAACAACGACAATACTTCGGCCCCACCGCCTTGAATTTTTCTTTACACCACCAACCACTTGAAATCCCAAATCTGATGTGCTAACAAGGTTAGAAATAATCAATATAACCTAATAATTAATTGTGTGCGGCCCCGAAAACGGGGCGAGCGCCGACGTGTGCTGAACTGCGCGCCAGTGCTTACCGCACAGAGAGGAGAAGCCTGTCCAGGGAAAGCCGATGATGGGCTTATGCCATGAAAATGATCGAACAAAGAAACTGCGTCCCACCGCTCGTGACGCGTCACGGGCCCTTTCTCACTGCATTTCAGCCCGTCAGCCAATGTCAGACTGAAATGAGGTCAAATGATTGAAAACAAAGAGTCGCGGCCAGTTCAGCCCGTCAGTGAATTAGAGGTGTCGAAATGACGCTTTGTGCGGCGATTTCGGAGCGAAGAGCAACGGACGGCGAACGACTTGCGCCGGCGGTCCCGGTCAAACTGCGACCGAAGGCGCAGGCGGCGCAAGTGGTACGCGTCACGCGGGCATACGATAACGGCGGGGATGAATTCCCGCCCTTCCAAATCTTCACACAAGCGTGTTTGGGATGCGGAAATCTCGTCACGCGAAACCATCCGGGACGCAGAAACCACGCTTCGCGGCGGTTCGTCCTCGCGCCGCTCACTTTGCTTTCTAATCGACAACTCCCGGAATTAGAAACCACCCTAAGCAGCTGTAAACAAAAGAGCGGAATTCGTTCTAATCGACAAGAAATCGTACTCCCCGAATTTGGCTCTTGTGGACGCGAGCGAGCGTACGGAAAAGGCCGGCGGTCTGAAGCCCGCCGCTACGAAAGCCGGGAGCTAGCGTGCGTCCGAGGAGGAGGAGGCGCCGGAGTTGGCGGCGTTGAACTGCGGGACGTGCGAGGAATCGGCGAAGTAGTTGCGCGCGCGGAGGCCGTGATAGATGCGGCCGGCGATGTCGGCGGCGTGCGGGCCGTTGACGTGGCGATTGCCGCCGCGCAGCAAAACTACAATCACAATTTTCGGATGCACCTGATCGGCGTAGGAAACGAACCAGCCGAGACGTCCACCGAGGCCTTCATCGTTGCAGGTACCGGTTTTGCCGAGCGTCTGCTCGCCATCGGGATCAAAACTCTGCCGCGCGGTGCCGTAGAGAACGGCCGCGAGCATCCCTTCGCGCAAATCAGGAAGCAGCGGCGCGATGTCGAGTGTCTGCTTGACGCGCGGCGCGAATGCCTGGCGCTGCTCGTCGGTGCGCGGATACTGCAAATAGTATTGTGTTCCGCCGTTCGCGAGAGTGGAGACGAGCGACGCGAGCTGGAGCGGCGTGATGCGTATGCCTTCGCCAAAGCTCGACATGCGTGCGACGCCGCCATACGCGGGAATCTTCGGCGGCAAACGACCGGGCTGCTCTTCGGGAATGTCGAAGCCGGCGCGTTCGCCGAGGCCGACAAGCCGCGCGTAACGGATCACGGTTTCGAATCCCAGGCGGCTGCCGACAACTTCAAAGTATGTGTTGTTCGAGTGCGCCATGGCCTCGGTCAAATCCATGTAGCGGCGGTGGCCGACGCGAAGCATCGTGTCGCGCGTGATTGCGCCTTCCTGCAAACCGGCGAGCGCGATGACCGGCTTGATCGTCGAGCAAGGCTCGAAGCCCGCAGAGAACGCCATCTTCTGGTTGACGATGGTCAGGATTCGGCCGGTCGTAGGATCGACTGCGACGACAGAGCCATTGGAATGGCCGAGGGCGTCAACGATAATCTGGCGGATTACAGGTTCGTCGTAGGAAGGAACGTCGCTTTTCGTCGGGTCGGCGTACGAAGAAAGGCCGCGCGAACGGCGCGAGCGGGTCGCGCCAGTCCCAGCAAAGGCAA
>JBAWGF010000114.1:0-17985 GCA_049592615.1 Candidatus Acidiferrales bacterium | reverse complement strand
TGCCGTTTTTCGCGCGGCCGACGTAAAGGCCGCTGCCCGGCAGGCCGTTGGGGAAATTCGCGGGGCGCAGCAGGCGCGGCTCGTGCGGGAAGAAATCGAGAATCTCCTTGCGGTCCCAGATGTGGTTGCCGCCCGTGAGGACTTCGATGCCGGAAGCGAAAAGCTCTTCGGCGAGCCGCGGGGTGATGCCGAATCCCGAAGCGGAATTTTCGCCGTTGGCGATACAGAGGTCAACCTGGCGCTGCGCGAGGATGTCCGCGAGCCGGTCGTGAACGATTTTGCGGCCGGGCGAGCCGACGATGTCTCCGACGAAAAGAATTTTCATTTTCCAGCTTTCATTTTCGCGCAGCGGATTTCAAGAAGCGGAGCGGTCCACTTCGCCGTGCGCTGCTAAGCCCTGAACCCCACAAATAAGTGGGTGCCTAGCGCCTGCTTTAAGGCGTTCCCTTGCCGGACGAGCCGGCTCGGGACTTGCACAAGGGCAGGACGACGCGGGCTCCCGGGGATCCAGTGTTGGTTCAAAAGGCTTTCGCAGCGGCACCTGCGTTGCAGGCCGCATCCGCAGGACATTGTAGCAGGAATTTTCAGTGCAGCGATTTGAGGTAGGCGACGATTTGCCAGCGGCGCTGCTCGGGGATGCCGGCCCAGGGAGGCATGCCGTGTGCGAGATTGCCGTTGCGCAGCAGCCATGCGAGTTCGCCCGGAGTCGCGTTCCGGACTTTCGCCGAGCGAAGATCGGCGGCATGTCCGCGGCCGCGGCCATCTTCACCATGGCATTCGGCGCAATGCTGGCGGTAAAGTTTTGCGCCGGCGGCGATGGCGTCGGGCTGTCCTTCATAGGGATTTTTCCAGGCGCGCGTTTTCGCCGGCGCTTGCGCGATCGCGAGCAGCACGCCGCGATCGTCAACCGCGGCAATTTTGTCGTGCCCGCCGCCGGCAGCCGCCGCGACAACCGATGCAAGCAGAACGAAAGCGGAAATCAGAGCGGGTCTCATCGGAACAGATTCCTCACCCGATGAGTGAAGCCGGAAATTTCGTACGAGATTCCCCAGCGCAAAACGAAGGGATGCGCGAAATCGGTGAGTCCCCAACCCGGCGAGACGCTCAGCGTGGCGCCGGAGGGCATTTGCCACGCGAGGATGGGAGCGGCGTAGTGAGACGTGCCGGAGAGCGTCAACTGCTTCGCGGTGCCGAGGCCGCCGTAGAATTCGACGCCGGCCACAAAATTCTCGCGGCAGAAAATGCAGCGGCGCGCGGTGGCCGCGAGACGCAGCGGTCGCGAGACGCCAACGGCGTAGCCGAATTCCCACGCTTCGTGTCCGAGATTTTTTTCCGCGACAAAATTTTCGGAAATGTTGAAGCCTTTGTAATCGCTCGAGAGAATCAGTTTCGTTTCGATCTCGTGCGCATGTTCCTTTTGCGCTTCGGAGTTCGGGTCGCCGTGGTCCGCGAAGCCGTCGAAGCCGACAACTTCCTTCATCGTTTTGTCCGCGCCGCTTATATTTTCGAATTCGACGTACAGGACGGGATTGATCCAGTGCTCGCGCATCAGCGGACGGAAGCGGTTCTCCCACCGGAAGCCGGTGAAAAGCGTGCTGTCGTGAAACGTGCTCTGCGTGTCGAGATACACTTCGGTCGTCCACCAAGCCTTCACCCCGTATTCAAATTCCATCCAGGGCGCGACAAAATCATTTCCGTGCGGCTGGTTCGCGTAAATCGTGAAAAACTCGACTTCGAGATTGTCGGGTTGTTCGAGATGGTGCGAATAGGCGACGAAGTACGGCGTCTCCTGCGCCGCCGCGGGGCGCGCGAAGCTGAGCGCGCCGAATAAGACGAACAATACAGGGCTGAGCTGTCGAAGCCTTTGCATCAATCTCCTTCAGACCGTTTCAAACGAAAACGCGCCGCAAATTTCTTAGCCGCCCGGCATTCCAGTTGATAATCATTAACAACTAGACCGAGAGCCTATTGCAGTTGAAACTGATTGTCAAGAAGATTGCTGAAAATTAGTTGCAACTGGAAAATGCGGCAAGGAATGCGTCAAATGCGGGACGGAAGGGGGCCGGTTTTGCAACCGACCCCTGCTCCCGATAACGGTTAGAAGTGAAAACCGAGCTCAGCGGTCACTGCGCGAGGCGTGACGTAGTGCGTTCCGCTGAATGTCGAAAGGAAGTTATACACCGCGTCCTTGTTCGCCACGTTAATCACAGTCAGCCGAGCGCTCCACTTGTACTTGTCGCCGTGGAATAGATTGTCATCGCCCAGAGCCACGTCGAACAGACTTCGCGCCGCAACGCGCGGTGGGTTGTGGTCGTCATCTTCGGTCCCAGGTGCCGGGATGCTGAGGAATTTGGAACCGTATTGCGTCGCGAGGCACGACCCGGTCGGACTGATCGGAGTGCCCGTCGGATTTGCGGCGCTGGGAGGCGCAGCAAAGACGGTGCCGCAAAACAGCCCGGCCTCGAATTGTTGATCGGGGCTGATCCCGGAAACGTCCACCATGGTCGGGTCGTCTTGCGAACCGGAGCAATTGCCTCCTGCACACGGCACGGGACCGGCCACGAGACCACTGTCGTAGCGCCAATTGAAGCCGAACCACGGGCCGCGCTTCCACGGCTGGTATTGCAAATGCGCTGTCAGGTTGAATTTCTCGTCGTGGTCGATGCGGAACGGCCCCACGGCTGCGGGAACCGCACCCACGCCGCCGAGTTGAGGAGTGAAGAAGCGCGCGGCAACGCTGGACATGACGACGAGCGCCGTCAAACCGTGATAATTCGGCACGCTCGCGCGGATGGCGTAGCCGGGGATTTTCGAATTGTTCCACGCGATCGGAAACGTGATCGGCGTGGCGCCGAGAATGCTGAAGTCGTAGGCGTTGTGCGTGTACTTCCAAATATACTCGGCGTCCACGACGAAATATTTCCCGAACGCCTGCTGAATTCCGGCGTGGAACTCATTTCGAAATCCGGGAGCAAGTGGAGTCGCATTGGGGGAGAAGCTTCCGTCCAGGGCAGCGCAGCCTTCACCAGCAACGAAGAAGAGGGCGCCGAGAACCGGATTCGCGCATCCCAGGCTCGAGAGAACCAGATTCTCGTTGAAGGGGGTCTCCAGGGCCCGCGCATAGGAGATGCGCAGCACGGTATTGCTTGGCTTGATGTTGTAGGCGACGCCGAGCCGAGGCTCTGCTTGAGTCGCCTTCGCAAGGCCGTTGTAAAGATCCCCTCGAATTCCTAGATTGAAAGACCAATCCTTCCACGTGATCGTGTCCTGCACGTAGAGCGCGAGCTGTTTCACGTCTGCGTGCCCGTGCGATGCGAAAAGCCCGCCCCCCTGTGTCAGGTCGAAAGGAAGCAAGGTCGCGCATTGGGGAATCGTTACGTCCGGGCAGCCAAAGAATGGGAGGAATGTAGGATCGACGATTCCAATCTTGTCGTTCTCGGTCAGGAATGTCTGTTCATACACGACTCCCGCTTTGATGTTGTGGATACCCTTCACGTACGACAAACTCGCACGTCCGCCCGCATTGGTGAGTGTCCGGTCTTGCGTGACGGTTTCCTGCTGTAGATCCGAAGGTCCGAGATCGGCGAACGGGTTGCCGCTTGGGTAGTAATTAAATTCATCGCGCCGGACGAAGAAGCCCAGGCTGAAAACGGCCGAGGGGCTGATCAAGTGACTCCACGTGGGGGCGACATTAAATGTTCCGATCTTCGCACGCTGGTCCGTGGGGCCGACAACATTGCCGTTCGGATCGCGGCCACCATTGTCGGTCACCACGCCAAACCACGGCGAAGCGAATTGCGCGTCGAACGAGTTGGGCGTTTGGAACCAGGAGCGCGTGTAGCCGACGTTCAGGTGAATGGAGTCCGCGCTGTTGAGCTGATAGTCCACGCGGTCGAACAGATTTTCCTCGTTGCCTTTGTCGTGCATCACTGCAAATTCAGGCGGGTCGAGGAAACGCCCGGAATTCAGCCCGCCCACGGCAATGAAGTTTCCCCACTTCGCACCTCCGTAGGCAAGGTCGAAGCCAGCCTGGGATGTGCCAAAAGCGCCGTAGGAGGCCGTGACGCTGCCATGAGGAGTCGTGACGCCCTGGCCCGAGCGAGTCGTAACGTTGATCACCAGGCTCGTCTTGTCACCGTATTCGGCCGGGGGCGCACCCGAGATCACCTCGAGCGACTGAATCGAATCGAGCGGGATCTGGTTCGAGAAGATCTTGCTCTGCTGATCGGTAATCGGTTGGCCGTCCACGGAAAAGGAATTTTCTGCGTGATCGCCCATCCCGTGAAAAAGGCCGTTCGAATCCGCCGCGACTCCGGGAGTTGAGAGCGTGACGAGCGAGCTGACGGAGGACGAAGCGCTTTCGAGAGGAAGCTTGTCAAACAGCGCGCGGTCCACGTCGGTGTGAAATGTCGAATCGTTCTCGATCAAATCTCCACCGCCCTCGACCGTCACCGTGCTGCTCGTGCCGGCCACTTGCAAAGCGATCTTGATGCTTATCGGCACGGCCGACCGCACGTCCACATCCTGGGAGAAGGGAGCGAAGCCCGTTGCAGCGACCGACAGGTGATAGGGGTTGTAGGGCAGATTCGCAAAACTGAAATTACCCGAACTGTCCGTGGTCGTGGAACGATCGTAACCGCTGACCGGATTGTGAATCTCAACGGTTGCGTTCTCAACCACAGCGCCGGATGGATCTGCGACAGTGCCCGAAACGGATCCTCCGCCTTGGGCGCGAACAACTGCCGGGAGGGCCAAGGCCCCCACTGACAAGATCAAAACTGAGAAATACCTTTGAAATCGAATCATCACGCAATCTCCTTTTCATTTCAGCCCAAGGGGTTTGAGCGTTAGCTGGTTAAATAAAAAAGGCTCGATCCACGCTGTTATGCGCGGAGCAAGAGGCTCAATGCCCGGTTTCTTGTGAGAGGCTGCTTATGCGGAAGGAGGAGCGCGAGGAGATGCGTGAAGCGTGATCGGATCGAGTGCAACACCCCGCGGCGCGATCGGGACTGCCCAACTGATTACGACCGGTGCCGGAAGCTGGGAGTGAACTTGCGCTTGAACTAAAGGCTGATGATGCGCGACATGACAGACTTGGCAGGTTGCTGAAGAATCGGAGTCGTGGCGATGCCAGAGTCCAACCGAGGTCGCGAAAAGAAGCACAACGATCGCGACGCAAACCGCCCAGCGCCTGCGGCCCTTTTGCTCTGATGTACGGCCTAAAACCACTATTCCCCCAAGAAGAGTGAACGGCTTAGCTTACTTGGACGCGCCAGAGCGTTCAAGGGTGGCAAGAAAATTGTTGCGAAGAAGCAAGGGGATGGCCCCCGGCTTATAGTATACTGGTGTATAGTATAAGCATCCTGCGGAGGCAAAGTGGGTCACACCAAGCGTGACAAAGAGAAACTGCGTATCCGGGTGCGAAGGATTCGGGGCCAGGTGGAGTCAATCGAACGCGCTCTCGACGAGGAACACGAGTGCTCCGAAGTGCTCCAGTTGGTGGCTGCCTGCCGGGGCGCTCTCAATGGGCTCATGGCTGAACTCATTGAGGGCCACATTCAGTTTCACCTTCTGGATCCAGACAAAGGGAAGAATTCGGATCAAGCAGAAGCTGCGGAAGAGTTGATCGAAGTGGTGAGGTCTTATCTGAAATAGCCCTGAGCGTTTGTGATTTCACTCAGTTCACAAAAGAGGCAACACCGTGTCTGATCTCGGTGCTGCGTCGAAGAGGATGCAATTGAAGGGCGCACCTCATTCTCTGCCACACGAAACGCACGGCCCCGCTGCTGAATACGAGGGGCACGGATCAGGCGAGCATCAAAGTTCGCTTCACTGGCGTGACCTAAACCGAATCTTCTTCGTAGCTGTGGCTACAGGCGCGTGTTGGTTTGGGGGGGCTCAGCCAAGCCCATTCGTCGTCACCGTGGGAGTGATTTGCGCGATCGTCGGCGGCTTTCCGATTCTGCACGAGGCCTACGAGAACATCGTCGAGCGTCGGATGACGATGGAATTGTCGATGACGATCGCGATTGTTGCCGCGCTGGTGATTCGAGAGGTTTTCACGGCGCTGGTCATCACCTTATTTGTCCTGGTGGCCGAGGTTCTTGAGGGTCTGACGGTGGCGCGCGGGCGGCAGGCGATCCAGCACCTGGTCGACCTCTTGCCGAGAAGGGCCACGGTGCGCCGCGGAAACGTATGGATTGAGGTGGAAACGGTGCAGGTTGCAACGGGAGATGTGGTTCTCGTGCGGCCGGGAACGAGCCTCCCCGTGGACGGACGAGTGGTGAGAGGGAGTTCGTTCGTCGATCAAGCGACGATTACGGGCGAGTCCATGCCGGTCGAAAAAAGGCCCGGCGCCCCAGTTTTCGCGGGCACGATCAATCAAATGGGCGCGCTTGAAATTCGCGTCGAGCGGCTGGGGCGCGATACGACATTCGGGAAAATCATCAAAGCCGTCGAGCAGGCTGAAAAATCCCGGGCTCCGATTCAAGGAATCGCCGACCGGTTGGCGGGTTACCTTGTTTATTTTGCACTGGGCGCTGCCGCATTGACTTTTCTCGTCACCCATAATCCCCGCTCGACGATCTCGGTGGTCATCGTCGCCGGGGCGTGCGGCATCGCCGCGGGAACGCCCCTCGCCATCCTCGGAGGAATCGGGCGTGCCGCTCAACACGGCGCGGTCATCAAGGGCGGTCTTTATCTCGAGAAGCTGGCTGAGGTCGATACAATTCTGCTCGACAAGACGGGAACGCTGACGTACGGCAACTTGGAGGTCACTAATTTGCAGCCCGCCCGTCCTGTGACGACTACGGAATTGCTCGAGACGGCCGCATTTGCCGAATCGCGCTCGGAACATCCGATTGCGAGAGCGATTCTCTGCAAGGCGCTGCAACTTTCCGTGTCATACGCGGAACCGGAAAGCTTCGAATATTTGCCGGGCAAGGGAGTGATCGCGAAAAGCCGAAGCGATGAAATTATCGTGGGCACGCGCGAGCTTTTGCGCGAACATGGAATCAATCTGAATCACGAGGAAGTTTCTGGCGTCGGCGCCGAAGTCTTCGTTGCGAGGCAGGGGAGCCTTTGCGGAACCATTCTGGTGGCGGATAGGCTTCGGCCGGAGGCGCGCCAGGCCATCGAAGCGCTGAAATCGATGCGAATCCGGACGGTGTTGCTGACAGGAGACTCGAAGAGCATCGCCGAAGAGGTGGGTCGGCAGTTGGGTGTGGACGAAGTGGCTTCGGAACTGTTGCCAGAACAAAAACTGAACTACGTACTGCGATTGACGAACGAGTCGCACGCTGTGGCGATGGTGGGAGACGGAGTGAACGACGCCCCGGCCCTCATGCAAGCCACCGTGGGTGTGGCGATGGGATCTGGAACCGACGTGGCGCGAGAAAGCGCCAACATCGTTTTAATCGGCAACGATCTCTCCAAGCTGGTGGAAACGGTGCGGCTGGCGCGGCGCTGTCACCGGACGATCCTGCAGAATTTCACCGGGACACTCGTCGTCGATGGTATTGGAATCGGCTTGGCGATGTGGGGGCTGCTCAGCCCGGTTCTCGCTGCGCTGATTCACGTAACGTCCGAGCTTGCGTTTATTCTGAATTCGGCTAGGCTCATCCAGAGAAGAAAAACAGACTCAGTCGCCCTTGTGCGCCAATCTTCATGAACTTCAGACCGAATCTGCAATGGATGGCGGCGGACAAGCTCACCATTGCCGCCGTGCTGCTGCTGGTAGCGCTCGTACTGGTGTTCTTCTACTTTGCCCTCATGTTCAGGTATTTTGACTGAGCCTTGCGGCGTCATACCTGCAAGACATCGCCGTCGCGAGCGACCATCTCGTACAACACGGGATTCACGAAGAAACCGAGGAAAAGCCGCGATATCAATCCCGCGACAATCACAATCGCGAAGGGCTTCTGCGTATCGGAGCCAATGCCGGTCGAGAGCGCGGCAGGCAGCAGCCCGAGACACGCGACAAGCGCGGTCATCATAATCGGCCGAAGCCGCAACAGCGAAGCCTCGCGCGTCGCGGTGCGGATATCCTTGTTCTCAAGCCGCAGCTTGTTGATGTACGACACGAGGATGACGGCGGTCTCCACCGAAACGCCCATCAGCGCAAGCAGTCCGAGAACCGAGGAGACGCTGAATGGTGTGTGCGTGAGCTTCAACGCAATCAACGCGCCGACAGGCTCGGTCATCACGACGCCGAGAGCGATCGTCACAGGAAATTTAAAGTTCCCGTAGAGCGCAAATAGAATCAGGAAAATCAGCAGCACGGCGAGCGGGCCGATGATATTCAATTGCCGTTTGGCCTCAAGAAACTCGCTGTATTCGCCCCCCCACGCGAGCCGGTAGCCTGCGGGGAGCGATTTTTCGAGACCAGCGATGGCGCGCTGTCCTTCTTCGACCGCGCTCTGGAGGTCGCGGCCCTCGATCGAGTACTGGACGCCGACGTAGCGTGAGTTGTTTTCGCGATAAATGAACGATGCGCCATTGCCCTCGCGGATGTCGGCGAGCTCGCGCAACGGAATCTGCTGGCCCGTCGGCGATCCAACGAGCAAGTTCGCGATCTGTTGCGCGCTCTCCCGGAATTCCGGTTTCATGCGCACGACAAGGTCAAACAGCTTTTCGCCTTGAATCACCTGTGTCGCGGCCTGGCCGCCCACCGCCGCCTGCACGACGGCTTCGACGTCCGCGACGTTGATGCCGTAGCGCGCGATTTTTTCGCGGTCCACGTTCACCAGCAGGCTTGGCTGGCCCAACTCGCGGACAACCGTCAATTCGGTGAAACCGGGCACCTGCGAAAGCAACCGCTTGATCTCGAGTGCTTTCTCCTGCAACACGCTCAAGTCCGGCCCGTAGATTTTCACGGCGAGCGCACTCTTGAGTCCCGTCAACGCTTCGTCCACCGCGTCTTCGGCCGGCTGCGTGTAGTTGAAAATGACGCCCGGAAAGGCCGCGAGTTGTTTCTGAATCGCCTCGGTCAATTCTGCTTTGTCGTGGATCGAACCCTTCTTCCACGACTCATCTTTGTAAGGATTCAGGCCCACGTAAAACTCGCAATTGAAGAAGCCCGTTGGGTCGGTGCCATCATCGGGCCGGCCGAGCTCAGACCCGACTTCCGTCACCTGCGGATATTTCATCAAGAGAGCACGAACCTGAGGCGCGAACTTGCTCGCTTCTTCGTAAGAGATGGTGTACGGCAGAGTTGCGCGCACCCACAGAGCTCCCTCGTCGAGATGGGGCATGAACTCGCCGCCGATGAAGGGAACCAGGAGGAGCGTCGAGCCGAAAATCGCCGAGGCCGCAAGCATCGTGGTCCGGGGATGGTCGAGACACCATGTGAGCTGCCCCGCATATTTATCGCGGACCCATTCGAACGGCTTGTTCACGCGTTCTCGCACGCCCTTTTTGAACCAGGCGGAGCAGAGGACGGGAACGAAGGTGAGCGTCAGGATGAGCGCGCCGACGAGCGCGATGGACATCGTATCCGCCATCGGATGGAAGAGTTTCCCCGAAGGCCCGCTGAGCGCGTAGATAGGAATGTAGCCGGCGATAATGACGGCGACAGAATAAAAAATTGGCCGGTCCACGTCTTTCGCCGCCGCGAGAATCACTTCGTCGAGGTTGTATTGCGTCCCTTCGCGCAGGCCCAGTTCGCGATAGATGTTCTCGACCATGACGAGCGTGCCGTCAATGATGATCCCAAAATCAATCGCGCCGATCGAAAGCAGGTTCGCGGCGACGTCGTGAGCGTGGAGAAAGATAAATGAGAAGAGCAACGCGAGCGGGATCGTGAACGCAACGATCACTGCCGCGCGAACGCTCACAAGGAAGAAAATCAGCACGATCAGGACCAGCAGCATCCCGCGCAGCAGGTTCGCTTCAACTGTGTCCGTTGTAAGCCGGACGAGATCGCTGCGGTCGTAATAGGGCCGGACTTTGACGTCCGGGGGCAGGATGTGCTCGTTCAGTTCCCTGGTTTTTTCTTCGACTCCCTTTAGAACCGTCTGTGTTTGTTCGCCACGGCGCATCAGGATCACGCCCTCGACCGCGTCGTCGGTCTTGTTGAATCCGAATTCGCCGAGGCGTGGGGCGTGTCCGATCGTGACTTCACCCACGTCGCGGACGCGCACGGGCACGCCGTTTTGCGTGCCGATTATGATGCTGCCGATGTCCGCCGTGTCACGGATCAGGCCGATGCCGCGGACGTAGTAGAACTGGCCGCCTTGCGAGTAGAACCCGCCGCCCGTGTTCGCGTTGTTGACAGCGAGCTGCGAGAGCACCTGCGGGACCGTGATGTGGTAGCCGTAGAGACGCGCGGGATCGAGTAGCACCTGGTACTGCATCACCGTGCCGCCGAAGCCGGAATCATCCGCCACGCCCGGCACCTGCTTGTATTGCCGCTCGATGACCCAGTCCGCGAAAGTCTTCAATTCCTGCGGAGAACGGTCGGGGCTTTCGAGCACGTAGCGATAGACCAGGCCCGACGGGCTGAATAACGGCGCGACCGATGGCTGCACTCCCGACGGCAGCTGGACGTCGCTCAAGCGCTCAAAGACGACCTGGCGCGCAAAATAATCGTTAGTGCCCTCATCAAACGTCAGGATCACGTCGGAGAGGCCATAGAGTGAAATCGAGCGCATCACGACCATCTTCGGCACGCCGTTCATTTCGACTTCGATCGGAAGCGTGACGAGCCGCTCGACTTCCTCCGCTGCATGCCCCGGCCACTGCGTGATGAGCTCCACCCTCGGCGGAGAAAGGTCGGGGTAGGCGTCCACAGGCATGCGTTGGAACGCGACAGCTCCCGCGACCGCAAGGAATGCGGTCAACATCAGGACCAGGAACCGCTGCTTCAGCGCGAATTGGACGGCGCGGTGAATCATTTTTGGTTAGTGCTGAAACGAGTTCTTAAACTGAAGGAATAGGCTCCCGTCGCCCACAACCTTTTCTCCCGCGGCGAGCCCCTTCAGGATTTGCGTCTGCCCGCTCTGGCTTGGCCCGATCTCGACCTGACGGCGGCCGAACTGGTTTGAATTCATGGCTATGTAAACAAAGGGCTGATTTTCATCGTCACGCAAAACCGCCGCATTGGGTACGGCGATCGCATTCTCAATAAAACCTGCGGTCACGGTCGCAACGCAATACATGTCCTTTTTCAATTTTTCGCTGAGATTCTCCACCACAATGCGCGCTTGCAACGTCCGAGTATTCGGGTCCAGCGCGGGCGAAAGGAAGGAGATTTTCCCGCGAAACGTGTCCGGGTAAGAATCGGTCTGCACGGCGACCACGTCGCCGGTTTTCACGGACGCGAGATCGCTCTGATAAACATTCGCGAGCACCCAAACCGTGCTCATATCGGAAATCGTGAAAGCCTGCGTCGCGCCTGCTTGCAACACCTGCCCCGGCGCCACCAACCGCTCGACGACTTCACCCGAAATGGGCGCACGCAAAGGAACCTCGGCGCCGGAGGGCGCCTTTGCGACGTCGTCCGGATTGGTGATGCCGAGAACGCGAAGGCCCTGCTCGGAAGCATATAGGTCCGCCTTGGCCTGGTTCTGGTCGGATTCAGCTTGGAGGAGATCGCGATCGGAAATCGCGTGGTGCTCGAAAAGATCCTTGGCTCGTTCGAAGTTTTTGTCCGCAACGCGAGAGGTATTCTTCGCTTTGAGATACGCCGCCAGCAAGAGCGAATAATCCGGGCTGCTGATCTCGAGGAGCGGCTGGCCTTTTTTGACTCGTTCGCCCGGCACAACAAGGATCCGGCTGACGGGCCCGCCCACCTGCGTAATCACAGGGGTCGTACTGAACGCATTGTAGGCGACCGCGCCCGTGAGGCGCAGCGTGCGCGTCAGCTTCGTGGGCTGAATGGTCACCACTTGCACGTGCGACATCTGCTCCTGCGGAATCGTGAAGAGCGCGGCTTGCGCCGACTTCGCTTCTTTCGAAGAATACGACGTCATTTCGTTCGCGCCACGCTGTTCCGAGCCGCAGCCGGCGATCGCAAGTGCCAGTGCAAGCGTGGCCCCAATTTCTCCGCCGCAACGCGTGATGCGTGAACTCTTCATGGCAAACTCCTCGTTCCCACCGCTTCGCGAAGCTGCTCGACGGCAGTCAGATAGGAGGCAAGCGACTGGCGATAAGCGAGCTCGATCGCGCGATAGCTGCGCTCTGCATCGAGGTAGTCCAGCAGGCTGGCGGCGCCGCGCTTATAGGAATATTCGCTGATGTCGCGCGATTGCTTCGCCTGATCCAGATAACCGGAGCGGTAGAGAGTCACCACCAGATCGTTATCCTTCACTCCCTCGTACGCGGCCTGCACGTCGGTCATCACCTGATCGCTCGACGCCCGTTCCAATTCCTGCGCCTGCGTAATCGCGTAGTGCGTGCGCGCGATTTCGCCTTGATTGCGATTAAAAATGGGAATTTGGAGGCTGCCAAAGAACGATGCAGCGCTGGTATCGCTCACGTGGTCGTAATTGGCCGTTCCGGTCACGTCCACCTTGCCGATCGCTTTCTGTAGCTCGTACTGGCTCTGTGCTGCGGCCACTCCCTGCTGGGCAGCGCGGAAGTCCGGACGATTCTGGAGTGCCTTCGCCTGCAAATCTTCGAGCTTGAGTGTCACACGCACATAATCGAAGCCTCCGGCGACATCGAAATCTGCCGGGACGGATTCAAACCCGAGAAGCTGCCGCAGGTTGACAAGAGCCTGCGCCCTGGCGAGCTGCGCCTGCGAGACGTCGCTCTGGAATTGCAGCAATTGCAGCTTGATCTTCAAGAGGTCGCCTTCGCTGATGTCGCCCGCTCTGTAGCGCGACTCGCTGATGTCCACCGTGTTCTGAAAACTCCTCAGGTCTTCCTGCGCCAGCCCGAGCGTCGATTCGGCGAGCTGGACGCTGACGAATTCGGAAGCGACGTTGAACGCAAGGGTCCGCTCGTTGTCCGCCACCTGCGAGCGCGTCACCGCCGTCGTATCTTTCGCCGCCTGCAAACGGTGCTGGCGCTTCTTCCCGCGCTCGAACAGATAGCTGAGGCCGATATCAAACTGCGCGGTCGTGTTGATGTAATCCGCACTGAATCGATTTGGCTGGAAGATTGGCATGAACTGCGCGTCGGCGGTGAGCACCGGATTCGGCCGCAGGTTGGCCGTCGTCTCTGAGGCCTCGTTCTGCTGGATCACCGTCCGCGCCGCCTGCAGATTGTGATTGTGCTGGAGCGCCATCTGGATGGCATCGTCGAGCGTCACCTTCACGGGACCCTGTGTCTGTGCCGGCGTAGATTGTGCAAATCCACTGCCGTAAAGACATAGCGCAACTGCCACGACTATAGATCGCAAAAGTTTTGCATGCATGTGCGTTCAACCTTCTTTGGAGATCATGGAAAATGAATCGGAGTGCCGCGACCGGCGCGGAACGGACAGATTCTTATGCCGAGGGAAGAACTCGGGCGGCAAGGCGCGGTGAAACAGTTTCAATAATTGCAGAGAAGTTCCCCCGTCAATCTTGATGCAGATGGCGCCTGAACCGAGTAGGTTGTGAGCGCGAATGCAGGAGATTGCATGAGCGCGTCAATTCGATTGTTCGAGCGCTTTCTCAACCAGGGCCACGCACTTTTCGACGCGCTTGCGCAGCGGGCCATCGATATCGTCCTGGCGTTGACGGAGCGTGAACATTTCGTCGGCAATGTTCAGCGCGGCGAGCACCGCGACCTTGAGCGAATCAACCGTGCGGGTGGCTTCGGCGACTGTGCGCATCTTGCCGTCCACGTACGCGGCCAACTCTTTCACGTACTCTTCATTCTGGCCCGCGCTGACGTTGTAGCTTTGATCGTAGATCTCAATTTTCACGATTCTGCCCCCGGCTGAGCCATCGCCATTGTCGGCCAGTTGGCATCTTCGGCGCAACGTTCTTATCGCGCCTGCAGTCGAGAGTGATCGTGCTGGGGCGAGTGCGGCGGCAGAATCCCTCTTACTTGGCTTTCCGCTCGCTGGCGGTTTCTTGCGGCTGTTCTTCAGCCTTTTGCCAGCTGGAATTGAGGTTGTATTCCTTCATCGCTTTGGCGAGAACCTCGGTTTTTTTGCCGAGATCCTTCTGGTACACAACACCCTCCGCGTTCACGATGAACGTCATCACGCCGGACGAGCGGTATTCCGCCGGATAGGCGATGAAAGCGAAACCCTCGGTCATTTTCCCGTTTACGATGTAATTCTTCGCGCCGCCCGGGGCATTTTTTCCCTGTCGCGTGAGGATGTGGTAGTAGTAACCGCGGTACGGAGTGGGAGAGCCGTCGCGGCTGCGGGCATAGCCCTCGGCAACAGCCGACGCCACCAGCGGCCCGATGGGGCTTTGGGGCTCGCCAGCCGCAACCTTCCAATACAGGCCGTCGTGCTGGCCTTCGTCACTGAAAATTTTCTGGGCGTACTCGTTGTGCTGCATGGAGTAGTATTCCTTTTCCGCGGCCACGAGTTGCTCGGAAACTCGAATCGTCGAAATCTCATTCCGGCCGACGCGCCTGTACAGAATTTCTTTCTTGCCCGCGGCGGTGTCGAGGAACCACAGATTATTTTTGCTCACGATCGGTATGGGCGCGGGCCAATTCTCCGCGCCGATATACAGCATCGTGCATCCATCCGGTTCTTTCACCAGGCGGTGCATTTGCTGATACCTTCGCACGAAATTAGCGCGGCTTTGGGCGTCTTCGGCATCGTCGCCCGACGAAACTATTTCCTTTCCGTCGGGTCCGAGGATATCGAGCATCCCTTTTTGGTCGTTGCTCTGCGCGGCCGCGACGAACGCGCTGACCGCCTCTTCCGGCGACGAAAAAGTTTTCTGGCCGCGCTGCTGCGCCATGGAACGCGCGGGAGAGAATGCCGTCAAAAGGATAGCGACCGCTGCTAATTTCGGAAGATGGGCCCAGGGAGTTGCGTAAAAGTTCAGCTTCGTTCGCCGCATATGGCTTCTCTCCATTTCTAAAATTTTCGAGTGGCCAGAAACATTACGAATCTTTGATTATCGATGACCGCCGCCATGCCCGCCACCACCACGAGCGCCTCCGCCACCACGCGCGCCTCCGCCACCGAAACTGCCGCTTCCTCGTGACGAATAACCCCGTTCCTCTCCGCCGCGGCCGTAGGCGTTGAAGGCGCCCGAGCGGACCCCGCTCTGCCCGCGGGGAGCCGTGTATCCTCGAGCAGCCTGGGCGTTTCCGCCGAAAGGCCGGGGTGTTGCGCCGGGACGGTTGTAAACTGCGCCGCGGTTGGCGTTAACTCCTCCGCGCACCGCTCCTCCCCGGTAGAAGGCGTTGCGGTTGTAAAACGTAGTGCTCCGGGAGTAATACCTGTTGTGGTTGTAAATTGCGTACCGGTTATGCCAATCGAATCCCCAGTGACCCCAGCCCCATCCGTAACCTCCGAAGAAACCGATTCCGAAGCCGGATCCAAAGTAGAGGTACGGGCCGCCATACCAGATTCCGGGATAGGGATACCATCCGGGCCACGCCACGATCGGACCTCCGTAAGCCAGCCACGGATCATACGCGGGAACGTAAACGACATCAGGGTTTGCGGGCTCGATATCGATCGTCGAATCCTGCGTGGTTACAGTTTGCTGCGGCGTGCTTTTGAGATTGCCCGCATCTTGCGCCCGCTGACGCATCACCTGCACGGCATCCATCACATCCTGTTGCTGGTTGTAGTAGGCGTCGCCCAGAGATGATGTCCACGAAAGGTTCTTGTCCATATTTCCAAGTACGGATGGAAACGCAGCGAGCGCCTTGACGCTCGGGTCCCAGGGTTGCTGATCCACCGCTTGAGCCAAAGCGTCGCCCTTCAAATCAGGATTTGCTTGCACCCATCGGTCGGCCTCGACGACTTGCTCGGGAAACGTGGACGCCGCGAGGATCTGCGCCACGAGCGAATCCGGATACAGCGCGATCGGCGCCACCAGTTGCTGCATCTGCTCGGGAGTCTGCTGCACGTACGGCGTACCCTGCGAGGTCTGCGCAGGTGCCTGCGCGTCTTGGTAGGCCGACAACGTCTGAGGCCAGGTCGCGAAGATCAGCGCCAACGACATCAGGGAAACCAGAAACTGCTTGCCCAATCGAGGCCTTGAGAACTCTGCGGTACGTTCGAGAATTTTCATGGTTTTCAACCTCCTCAGCAACTCCATCGCTGGAGGCCTCCCATGTATATGAGATGCGCAAAACAAGTTTTTGGGCGCAATAATTAGAGGTGTTTCCGCGCCGCGGGCGATCTAGCTGACGCGAAGCGTCGCGCCAAGATTCGCAGACAACGCTGCGGCGATGCGTCCCGAAAAATCGGTGAGCTGGGCGTCCATAAGAGTTGCCTGTGCGCTCTGGAACGTTACGCGGATCATTAGGGAAAATTTTCCGGCCGGGATCTGACCGCCGCGGAAAAGATCGGCCGCTTCGATGCTTTGAACTTCGGAGATCCCGAGCGAGCGAATCGTTTCTGCGACTTGCGCGAACGTGATTCCATCTGAGAGCACGAGCGAAAAATCGCGCTCGACGGCGGGGAAGCGCGCCAGCGGCACGAATCGCGCGGCGGCACGCGCCACTTCAATGCCCGCGAGCAACGGCTCAAGCTTGAATTCCGCGACGAAAATATCTTGCCGCAGCTTGAATTGTTCGGCGGGGCGGCGAGCGAGTTGTCCGGCGAGGCCGAGCGCCCTGCCGCCGTCGCGCGTGAGTGAAATTTGCGCGGCGCGTGTGCCGGCCAGCCAACCGGGACCGCCCGGGTGCCACGCGAATCCGCCCGCCAGTTCGCCGATGCGGTCGAGGTCGCCTTTGAGATCGGCGAATGAGAATTCCCGCGCGGCTTCATAGATATCTTTCTCGCGCGCAAGGCCGGTTGCGCCGAGCGTGAGCACGAGCGATTCCACCGGTTCTGCGTTGTGCAATTCGTACGCCTTGCCGATTTCAAACAGACGCAAATTGCGCTGGCCATGATTCAGGTTCCATTCGAGCGCGCCGAGCATGCTCACGATTCCGGAGGAACGCATCACCGAAGCGTCTTCCGCCAGCGGATTTCCAATCGCAGCCGGCGTGACTCCCTCCGGGCGAAAGATCGCATCGCGCTCCTTGTTCACGAGCGGAATCTCGACAATTTCCTGATAGCCGAGCGCGACGATGCGTTCGCAGAGACGGTCCTGCGCTTCGGCATGCGGCAGTCGGCGCGCCGGGAGCTTCGCGGGAGGCAGCCGCGGCGGGAATTTGTCGTAGCCGTAGTGCCGCGCCACTTCTTCGACCAAATCAATTCCGCGCGTCGCGTCGCGCCGCCACGACGGCTGCCGGCAATTCCAGGCGGCCACAATCGATCCGGCGCTGCCGCGATTTGCATCCACGCGCACCGGATGAAATCCGAGCGCGCCCAAAATATCTTCGATGTCGCGGTCGGGAACGTCCGCGCCCATCACGCGCAGAAGTTCTTTGCGCGTGAATTCGATTTTGCGCCCCGCCTCGCGCCGCGGATACGCATCCACAACGCCCGCGAGAATTTCTCCGCCCGCGAGTTGTTGGATCAGTTCGGCGGCTCGCCGCGAGCCAAGCTCCGCCATTTCCGGATCGGCGCCGCGCTCGAAGCGGTACGAAGCTTCGGTGCGCAGGCCGAGCGATTTCGAAGTGCGGCGGATCGAAATGGGATCGAACCACGCGGATTCAAGAAGAAGGTTGCGGCTCGAAAATTCGATTTCGCTTTCCGCGCCGCCCATCACGCCGCCGATCGCGACTGCACGCGCGGCGTCAGCGATCACGCACATATCCTTCGCGAGCGTGCGCTCGGCTCCGTCGAGCGTGCGAATTTTTTCTCCCGGTCGCGCGCGCCGCACGATGATTCGCCGCTCGTTCAATTTATCGAAATCAAAAGCGTGCATCGGCTGGCCCAGCTCGAACATCACGTAGTTCGCGACGTCCACGACGTTGTTGATCGAGGCTTGGCCGATGGCTTCGAGTCGCTGCCGCAGC
>JBAWGF010000113.1:0-37847 GCA_049592615.1 Candidatus Acidiferrales bacterium | reverse complement strand
GTGAAGTTGTGGCTGAAGCGCTTCTGAAGGCGGAGGTTGACCCCGTCGTAGTGCGAGCGGCTGGTGCTCGAGGCTGTCCGAATTTCCTTTACACGCTGCGTGCAAAGCGGGTCCGCGGGATCCGCGGTGCAAGCCGCGTTGTTGGCGGGAAGTTCGAGCCCCGCATCGACAAATGCCGCATCTAGCAAGCGAGTGCTGGCTCCGTTCACGCAGCGCGGATCCGTGGGATGCGAGCTCGGGAACGCTGCCGAGCAGAGCGACTGGAGCTGGGGGTTGTCCTGGATCATCCGAGGCTCATGCGTTCCGAGGACGTGATAGTAATCAATCGAAATGGAGTAGTCGTTAGCGGCCTGCCAGGCAAAGCCGATCGAGCTTTGTTGCGCCCAGGCATCGGTCAGATACGGATCGCTGACGCGTCCTCGAGCGCCTTGCGCAAGAGTCGTGATCCCGGGAGCAGGCGCCGGAAAAGGAGTTACGCCGAGCCGGAACGTGCAGAGCGGTCCCGTAGTGCAACTCGTGCCCGGGGCATCCGCCGTCTGGTCGATGATTGTCTGGTAGATCGTGGGTTGCGACTGTTGGATGGACCACAGCGTGAGGTTCTGGAAGATCTGGTCCCTCGCGATTCCGTAGCCGCCGCGAATCACGAGTTTTCCCGATCCGATTGGATCCCACGCAAAACCAATTCGAGGCTGGAATTCATTCGATCCGGAACTGGTCTTCCGGAGCTTGGAATCGTTTCCGGCAAGATAGGTAGCGCGGGCCACGCCGTCGGCCGCGGCAGGATCTGCAAGGGCAGCCGGAGACGCGAGCACTTGCTGGAGAACCGCGATCGTCCGGTTCGTGGTGCTGGGATCGTTCGTCAACTGTGGGACGAAGAAGTTCGGCATCGCGTCCCAGCGAAGTCCCAGGTTCAGCGTCAGGTGGTTCGTGACCTTGAAGTCGTCCTGATAGTACAGGCCGATTTCATGCGCGGGCGGTTGCGCGGTGGAACCGCTGCCGCCGTTGAAGGTGAGCTCCTCCACCGTGCCGGGACTCGACAGTCCCTGCGGATAAATAGTTGGGTTGGCCAGGATGCCCTGTGGAGTGTCGAAGAGCGTGAGTTCGTAGCCACTTGCGCCGGAGAAGAAGAATCCGCCGAGCTTGGCAAGGTAAATGTAGTTGGCGCCAAACTTCATGTTGTGCCGTCCGACGATCCAGTTGAAGTCATCCCGGATCTGATATTTCCGGATGAGGGTCTGCTGCGGAACGTTCACGTTTTGGCCGAGTTCGACTTCCGGGGCGCCGCCGCCGCAGCCAGGATCGACGCCGAAGCAGAGGTTCGGGTTCGTCGCTACGCCGCCGCCTGCAATCGGGTATGTAAACGTGCTGCCGGGCGAGGCCGAGATCGCATTGACGAAGTCCTGGAACTGAAACGAGAAGCTATTTATTTTGTTCGAAGACAACACGTAGTTGTGCGCCAGCACCATGCTATGAAACTGGTTAATGTCGGCATTGGACTGGGAGAGATCCGTGACTACTGGATTCCCAAGTTGATCGTTAGGGTTCGTCCACTTCTCACGACCGTATCGAGCGTAGGCGCTCTGCTTGTCGGTAATCTTCCAGTCCAGCTTGATTGTCACGAGATCATCGATGTACGGGAACGGAACCGAAGAAACAGGCGAGGTCCACGTATTGAACGGCGCGGCCGAATTGGACAGCGTCGTCAAATTGGAAATAGCGTCCGGTGCCACAGGAACGTTTCCCGGCTCGCGCTTCTGCTCGAAGGCGCCAAAGAAAAACAGCTTATCCCGCATGACGGGGCCGCCCACCGAACCGCCATACTGATACCGATGGAATTTCGGATTCGGGTTGTCACCGGCGGTGAAGGGCTTCGCGTTCAATCCGCTGTTCTGAAACAAACCAAAACCCGTGCCGTGATATTGATTCGTTCCGGACTTCGAAATGACGTTGACGACGGCTCCTACGGCGCGACCCGAGTCCGCGCTGTAGCGGTCGGTCACAACGTTGAATTCCTGGATGCCTTCCATCGTGTAGTTCTGCACGATGCCGCCGATTACGTTGTCTTTGTTGTCGCCACCGTCCACGTTGTAGTCAACCGCGCGGCCGTCGGAACCGTTTACTGTGACGTTTCCGGAGCGCGTCTTTGTGGGGTCAAAATTTTCTGCGGGGCGAACACCGGGCACAAGTGACATCAGCCCGGCAAAGTTGCGGTCCACGACCGGCAGATTCCGAACTTCGAGCGGCGAAATGGAGCCTTGGATTTCGGACGACGTCGTTTCGACGAGCGGCGCTTCTTCTGTGACCATGATCGTCTGGGAAGAACTGCCGATCTTAAGTGCGACCTCGAAGTTGCGTTTCTGGCCGACGATTAATTCGACGTGATCGAAAACGGCGGTTGAAAAACCTTGTTTCTCGACCGTGACCTTGTAAATTCCCGGTGGGATCAGGTTGATGGCGAAATCGCCGGTGTCGGCAGTGGCCGCATCGCGCAAAAACCCAGTGTCCTTGCTTGACACCGTCACCTTTGCCCCCGGAACAGCGAGCCCTTTCGGGTCTGACACGTGACCGTTGATGTCCGCCGTGGTCACCTGGGCTGCAGCCGGAATCGCTGCCATACCGATCGCGAGAGCAAGCAGAGTCAACGTCAGAATAGTTTTCTTAAACACGTCTAGCCTCCCCCAGGAACGCCCCCCTGGCTTTTGGTTTTGGAATTGCGAGAGATGCAAACACCCCGAGTGCATCCCGGCCCCAAGACAGCAAGTACCTAGAATGATGCTGAAAAGAGGAGTATAACCAGCGGGACCCCCGCCCCGCCATGCGTCGGAAATCTATCTTGTGTGACACGAAGTGTCAACCAAAAGTTGATGTCAAACGGCCGACATGCGCTGCGCCCGCCGGGAGGGCGTGCGAAGGAGTTGAGTGGACGCAGACGATTTACGCGTTGAGAGCGTAATCGCCGAAAAGAAACCATACTGCGGAGAGGTTCAGAGCGTGGAAGTCGAGAAATAAGCCGCGGTGCGCCTGCCGGCTTCGGTTAAGGCTGCGGCTGTTCGTACACGATGCGACCCCCGGCAATGGTCATCGCAACGCGAGTCTTCATCATGTCTGGCGCGGGAATTTCGCTTATGTCGTCTTGAAACACGACAATGTCGGCGAGCATTCCGGCGGCAATCGTTCCTTTGCGTTTCTCTTCAAATTCCGCGAAAGCAGAGCCAACCGTATAGGCGCGCAAACAATCCGCGCGGGGCAATCGCTCTTGCGGTTGCCATCCGCCCGCAGGGCCACCCTCCGGCAGCTCGCGCGTGACGCATGCGTAAATTCCGCGCAGCGGATTGATGGATTCGACCGGATAGTCGGTGCCGAAAGCGAGGCGCGCGCCGCTTTTCTCGAGGGACTGCCAGGCGTACGCGCCTTTCAATCGCTCGGGTCCGAGGCGATGGCCGGCCCAGCGCTCGTCGTCGAGCAAATGCGAAGGCTGCATCGAGGGAATCACGCCGAGAGAAGCAAATCGCGAAATATCCGATTGCGTGATAATTTGCGCGTGCTCGACGCGATCGCGGCGGTCGCGCGCGCCGTTGGCTTTCGCTACGGCAGCAAACGCATCGAGCGCGATGCGGTTTGCGCGGTCGCCGATCGCGTGGAACGCAATCTGAAATCCGGCGCGGTCGCGTTCGATCGACATTTGCGTCACCTGCGCCGGATCCATGCGAAGAATTCCGGATGTTCCCGGGTCGTCGGAGTAAGGCGCGAGAAGCGCCGCAGTCCGCGAACCGAGCGAGCCATCGAGATATGCTTTCAGCGCGCCCGTTTTGAGCCACGGATCGGATGCGCCGCCGGCGCGGCGCATTTCTTCCAGTCGCGCCAGCGGCGCGAAAAACGGAAGCCATTCCGTGACGCGGATTTTCAGCTTCCCCTCCCGCTTGAGCTCCTGGAGAACAAGGAAATTGTTCCAACCCATGTTGTCGCTGTCGCGCAAGCTCTGCACGGAGCAATCCTGCACGGACGTGACGCCGAAGCTCGCGGCTTCGTCAATGGCGAGTTCGAGCGCGCGGCGCCGCTGCGATTGCGAGAACGGCGGCACGTGGCCGTAAACGAGACCCATCGCCGAATCTTCTTCGAGCATTCCCGTGGGTTCGCCCGTCTTCGGATCGCGTTCAATGTGGCCCCCCGGTGGGTCGGGCGTCGCATGCGTGACTCCAGCGATTTCTAGCGCACGGGAATTCGCGACGGCGACGTGCCCGTCCACGCGTCCGAAAAACATGGCGAAGTTTGTTGAAACGGCATCCAGGTCCTGACGAGTCGGAAATTTCTGTCCGGGCCAGAGCGTGTGATCCCAACCGCGCCCCGTGATCCACTCGCCGGGCTTGTAATCCTTCAAGCGGTCTCGAATGCGCTGCTGAAATTCAGCGAGCGAACGCGCTCCCTCAAAATTGACGACCAATCTTGCCTGGCCAGCGCCGGCCATGTGCGTGTGCGCGTCGTTGAAGCCCGGCATGGCGAATTGGCCGTGCAGATCGATCACGCGCGTGTTGGGGCCCAACCATGATTTCAAGTCGGCGCCCGCAGGCTCGACCGCGACAATCGATTCGCCGCGAATCGCAACACTCGCCGCCCAGGGATGAGCCGCGTCCATTGTGTAAATCTTCCCGTTGACGAGGACAAGGTCGGCAGGACCGGGACCAGACTGCGCGACAGAACTCAGGGGAGTTCGTGGCATCGGATTTCGCGCTAGCGATGCAATCGCCGCAAAGGCAAAGATCAGCACGAGCGGCAAAAAGCGGCGACGAATCATCTAGGGTTGAACGCCCGCGACCGAGAGAGTAATTAGCAGGAGCCGCTTCAATCCCAATTCGCGTCCGGCCGAGTCGTACCACTCCGCAAGCGTATGCGAGCCGCCGCCTCTTCCGCCTCCGCCAAGCGCGAGCGCGGGAATTCCGAGCGAGAGTGGAATGTTGGCGTCGGTCGAGCTGCGCTCGAGGCGCGTGTCGTTCCCTAAGAAGCGATCCACGTTGCGAACTGTCTCGAGGAGCGGCGAATCATCCGGCAGTTTTCCCGCGGGGCGCGATCCGAGCGAGCGGATGTTCACTTCAAGCGGGTCGGTCGTGCGCGAAGATGGCATCGCAGACATTTCATCTTTCGCGCCCGTCTGCATCGCCTCCCTCAGCGCAGATTCCATGCGATCGAGTTCCGCGTCTTCTTCCGAACGGAGATCAATTTTCACGAGCGCACGGCCGGGAATCGAATTCACGGAAGTTCCGCCTTCGATGACGCCAAAATTGTACGAGCTGCGCGGATCATCGGGGAGCCGAATCGCGGAAAAGCGAACGATTCCGCGGGAGAGCGCCGTAATCGGATTCGGTGCGGGGAAATCGGACCAGCTGTGCCCGCCCGGACCGGTGACGGAAATTTCAAAGCGCCGTGACGCGATTCCCTGCGTCGTGACGTGATCCGTCGAAGCGCCGTCCACGGCGATCACGGCTTTAAGCCGCGACCCGTACGATTCCACAAGCGCGCGAATCCCGCGAAGATTTCCTTCGCCCTCTTCACCCACATCTGCCGCCAGAACCACCGTTTTCGCCGTGCGAATGCGCGAATCGGCCAGCGCGCGTGCGAGCCCCACGAGCGCGGCGAGGCCGGCAGCGTTGTCGGAAATTCCCGGACCTTCGAGGCGGCTGCCATTTCGCTTCACGCGCACGTCGGTATCCGCGGGAAAGACGGTGTCGAGGTGCGCGGTGAGGAGCACGACTTCATTTCCATTCGCGCCCGGACGTTCCGAAATCACGTTGCCGATTTTGTCCGTGCCAACTTTGAGGCCGGCCGATTCAAATAGTTTCTTCAGCACTTCGCCGCGAGCGGCTTCGTTGAATTCGGGCGCGGGAGTTTCGGAAATGCGAATTTGCTCATCGGTGAGCGCGGCCATATTCTTGCCGATCCACTCGAAAGCGCGCGCGCAGCGAGAATCCTGCGCCAGTTTTTCGACGGAATCATCCGTGGCGCGGGCGGAAAGTGTGGCCATCACAAGAAAGATACCGCAGATGAGCGTGAGTTTCACGAGATTCGTCCTTCGAGAAGTGGTCGAATCTGGATTTCGGGGGTGGGTTGCGGCGCAGCCATATTTCAACCGGCAAACTCAGTGCGAGGGACGGGCGCCGCGCGCGGCGACCGGACCCACGAGCGCGAGAATTTCTTCTTCGGTCATGACACGCTCGGATTGTTTCGCAGCATTGTAGATGCGGTCCACCAGCTCGTCCGTTGCGGAAATGTCGCGTTTTTCGAGCCAATACAGCACGTTCGATTTCCCGCTCAACGGTCCCACCTCGATCACCTGCTCGAGACCGAAGAGGTGCGAAGGCACTCCGCTGTAGATCGCATTCGCGAGTTCGTCGTCATTTTTCTTGTACGCCTTCACGATCGCCGCGGCGTGGACTCCCGTAGCCGTGCGGAATGCGTCGCGCCCGACGACCGGATAATTCGGCGGAATTACGGTGTGCGTCGCCTTCGCGACGGTGTCGGAATATTTCTTCAATTTCGAGAGATCGCGGTCGATCAAGCCGAGAAGTCGAAGATTGACGAGCATCAACTCCATCGGTGTATTGCCCACTCGCTCGCCAAGCGAAATGGCGGCGGCATGAATCTGGTCCGCGCCGCCCATGATCGCGCCCAGCGAATTCGCCACCGCAAGCCCGCGGTCGTTGTGGCCGTGCCAATCCACGCGGATTTTTTCGCCCGAGGGTTTCACGACTTCGTCGATCGCAAATTTCACGAGGTTGAACGCGCCGCGCGGTGTGGCGTGGCCCACCGTGTCGCAGAGGACGATGGCGCACGCGCCGGTGCGGATCGCGGTCGAGTAGAGCGTAATAACGGTCGAAGGATCGGTGCGAATCGTATCTTCGGTGACGTACATCACGGGCAGTCCGGCGGAAACGGCGAAGTGCACGGCTTCTTCCGTGATCCGCTGGAGATGATCGACGGTCCAATCTTCGACGAGCCGGCGAATCGGGCTTGATCCAAGAAATGTCGCGGCTTCGATCGCCATGCCGACGCGCTCGGAAATTTCGATGATGGGCTTGATATCGTTTTTGTGCGTGCGCGCGGCGCAGTTCGGGTGAATCTTCATGCGCGCAGAAACAATTTCGCGAGCGAGGGCTTCCGTATCCGCAAACGCGCGCGGCCCCGCGCCGGGCAGCCCTATATTGACCGTCTCGATGCCGAGGTCTTCCATCAAATGCAGGATTTCGATTTTTTCGGCGATCGAGGGATCGCGCACGGAAGGATTTTGCAGTCCATCGCGCAGCGTCTCGTCGTTGAGCGTAACGCGGCGGCCGAGCGGAATCTCAGGGCCCGCGTAGGAGTTCCAGTCGTGGATGAGATCGCTTTTCATAGCTTACGTGACGCGGCGTGATGCAGCCGAATTGAATGCGCAACCCAACAGCACAACTAATACCGCAGCGTGTAGCTGTGCGGCGCCTGCGACAGATCGGGTTTGTAAAGCGTCTTGCAAAATTCGCAGCGATAGATTTCCGCCTTCTTACCGACGAGCGCTTCGATTTCCTTCGGGTAGTCGTACCACCGCTTCAAATGGCCGCAGCAGACTTTGCCCTTCTCGTCTTTTTCGTCGCAGGCGCGCTGCGTAGCCTTTTTTGGTTTGATCTTCGGCGCCGCAGGCTCAGCCGTCTCGGCTGGCGCCGTCGCGACAGGTGCGGCTGGTGCAGCAGTTGCGGGTGCGGCTGGTGTTGGATTCTCTGGAGCGGTTGCGTCGGCCATTCAGTTGGCTCCCTCTGGTCAAAATCTCAAGAGCGCGACATCTCGCTTCATGAGAATCAAATTTTGTCGCGGCGAAAAGCGAGGCCACGCGCGCCGCGCTTGTCTTTCAGCGCCGCCCAGCGAACCGTTCGCTTCGGCGCAAAAAGAAATTCGAGGAACCGGCCGGCGGCGGCCGTCAACTCCTCCGTGTAACCGTACCACCACGATTTCGCCATGCGCGGCAGACGGTCCACATCCACGTATTTTACTTGAACCATTTCGAGCAGTCCAAGCCGCGAATGCGAGCGTCCCCATCCGCTCGCGCCGCGCCCGCCGTGCGGAGCCTCGCAGATGCCGTAGTAGCTGGCAACGTCATTAACCATCACGGAGCCGGAGCGAAGCCGCGAAGCAATCGATTTCCCGCGATTCGCGTCGCTTGTCCATACGCTCGCGCTCAATGCGAAGGGCGAATCATTCGCAAGATTCACAGCCTCGTCCGGAAATGCGACCGGCTGGATCGCGATCACAGGCCCGAAGGTTTCCTCGCGCATGAGTTGCATCGAGTGGTCCACTCCGGTGACGACGGACGGCTCGAAGAAATTTGCGCCCAGGTCGGCGCGGCGATGCCCGCCCGCAACGATTTTCGCGCCACGCTGGACTGCGTCCGTCATTTGTTGCTCGACTTTTTCTAGCTGGCGCAGGCGAATCATCGGGCCGACCTCGTTGTCGGGATCGGATGCGGGGCCGACGCGAAGCCTCTTCGTTTTTTCGACGCAAAGTTGCGTGAAGCGCTCGGCCACCTGCCGCTCCACGTAAATCCGCTCCACTGAGATGCAAGTCTGGCCGCAATTCATGAAGCCGCCCCAGACCGCGGCGCTCGAAGCGATGTCGAGGTCCGCGTCCGCGAGAACGATCATCGCGTCTTTCCCACCCAATTCGAGAACCGAAGGAATCAGTTTCCGTCCGCAGGCCTCGGCAATGCGTCGCCCTGTCGCGACGCTGCCGGTGAAAAAAACTTTGTCGGGACCAGCATCCACGAGAGCCGCTCCGACATTGCCCGCGCCTTGCAGGACTTGCACGAGTCCGGCAGGAAACATTGCTTGCTCCACCAGCTGGCCAATCAACGCGCCGCACCATGGAGTCAGCTCGGACGGCTTGAGCAGGACCGCGTTGCCGGTGATGAGCGCTGAGATCACCTGCGTCATGGGAATTGCGAACGGATAATTCCACGGCGAAATGATCGCGACGACGCCATACGGATCGAATTCGAGCCATCCGGACTTCGCCTTCATCGCCAGATTGTGGTGCGGAACGCGTTCGGGGCGCAGCCAGCGCGGAGCCTGCCGCGCGAGAAAATCGGCCGTGTCGAGCGTGAGGAGAACTTCGGCGAAAATCGCTTCGACGCGAGGCTTTCCCGCTTCCCGCGAAATGAGGTCCGCAATTTCGTCGCGGTGATCGTAGATAACATCGCGCAGGCCCCGCAACAATTTGCATCGTGCATGCAACGGGAGGGCGCCCCATTCGCGTTGCGCGCCGCGGGCGCGCTCCATCATCGCGGGAATATCGCCCGCGTGGGTGGCTTCAAAGCGCGCAATCACCTCTTCCGTGGCCGGGTTGATGGACTCAATGTGCTTGGGCCCGGCAGAAGCTGCCGCAAGTGACTGGGATGGCACAGCCATATTTCGAGCGATTCTACACGATTTGATGGAGGATGGGCGACGGTGTATGCGCCGGCGACCGAGGTGAAACTGAGGAGCTAGCTTTCGGTGCGCGCGGCGCGGGGCCGAGCGGCAAAGGAGGCAAGCGAATTTGTCGGGTCGGGATATTCGAGCGAAACGAGGTAAAGGCCATCGGGCGGCACGGTTTGGCCAGACCGTGAACGGTCGCGCACCTCGAAGAGTTGCGGGATATCGCCGGGCGCGAGCTTTCCCTTCCCGACTTCGATCAGCGTCCCGACAATTTTGCGAACCATGTAACGCAGGAACGAACGGCCGCGTACGACGTATGCAATTTCTTCGCGTTCGGGCTCACGCAAAATCTCTGATGAATAGATTACGCGAACCATGTTGCGGTCCTGGTCATCTTCTTCCGTGCCGGAGGAAGCGGCGAAGGTAGTGAAATCGTGTTCGCCTTCGAATTGGCGCGCCGCAGCAGCCATCGCGTCTTCGTCAAGCGGCCAGGGATAGTGGAGCGCGCGGCGATGCTCGAACGGAGGCAGCACGCGTCCCCGGTAAATCCGGTAGCGGTACGTTTTTCCCTGCGCCAGCCATCGCGCGTGAAAATCCTGGCCGACTTCTTCGGCCTGGGTGACGCGGATCTTTGGCGGCAAAAGTCCATTGAGGGCGCGCTGAAATTCCGCAGCGCTGAGCGTGGAATGAGTCTTGAAATGCGCCACCTGCGCGAGCGCGTGAACGCCGGTGTCGGTGCGGCTGGCGCCGTGAATGATGATTTTTTCCTGCGTGATTTGGCGTACGGCATCGGTGACGGCACCCTGAATCGTGGATAGGTCGGGCTGGTGCTGCCAGCCGTGGAAATCGGCCCCATCATACGCGAGTGTGAGTTTGATATTCTGCATCCGCCTGATTTGGATTATCGCACGCGGGCAGCAACATGGCGCAACCGCAGATGATCACAACTCACGATTCACGGCTTCGGATGCATCGCGAAAAAGGACCAAATCAGATCCGTAGCTGCCACCTTGTTGCCGCTGATGGTTGTGCCCGGCCAGGTGTGACGCCCGCCATCGATTGCGTATAGCGCGACGCCGGTGCCGCTCTTGCAGCCGGTGTATGTGTCAATTTTGAGGACGCCTCGCACCTCGTGATTCGGTGCTTCCGCGCAAGCGTCTTCCTTCACCCAAAACGAAATTGCGTTCGCAACCGAATTGTCCGTGCGTGGCGGTCCGATCTGATGCGTTGTTTCGCCGCCGTCGAAGGCGACGAGCCGGTCCGCGGTGCCATGAAAAATGATTACGGAGACGGGCGCGGACGGCTTGCACTCGACATTTTGCGCGCCCTCAACCGGAGCGACTGCGGCGAATTGATCCGCCAGCTCGCACGCGACGCGATAGGACATCATCCCGCCGTTGGAAATTCCCGTCGCGTAAATGCGTCGCGAGTCCACCGTGTAATCCTTCTCGAGCTTGCCGAGGAGCGCGCGAAGAAACGCGACGTCGTCCACATTATTTTTCAAGGCGTAGCCGCAGCAATTCCCGGAATTCCACGTTGGCATGCGGCTGAAGCGGCCGGTGCCGCTCGGATACACAACGAGAAAATTCTCGATGTCGGCTTTCGTGCTCATCCCGGACATTCGCTCGGCGCTTTCGGGGCTTTGCCCTCCGCCGTGCAAAACGAAAACGAGCGGTAGCGGCTTCAGACCGTCGTAGCCGGTTGAAACGTGCACGAAATAGGTGCGCGTGCGGCCGCCGATTTCGAGTGTGCCGGTTTTGTCGCCGGGGCCGGGCGACCCTAGCGCGAATCGCTCAAACGCAATTCCTACCGCAAGGACGAAAAGAAAGAATACAGATGCGAAAGAAATGAGAAGAATTCGTCGTATCGGATGGCGCGCCATCGAATTAGGCCTCTAAGAATAATACGTATGACTACGGTTGATATAACCCGGAAAGCAGTCGAAGGTTGCGAGCGCGGGAAGGGAAAAGATTAGGAACTGGCGCGAGAGAATCGCGAGCCGGGACGCATCGGCACACCGCCTGCCCGGCAGAGCGGGCAATCGTCCGGCTCGAAACTCGGAACTTCCATCTCGAGCAGGGCGCGCGCAGGAACGTTCAATTCCAGGCGCCCGCCGCTGCGGTCGATCAACGCTCCGCTTGCGACCGCGAGTCCGCCATGCTGTTCGACCACGCCGATGGTTTCGCGCGTCGAACCGCCCGTTGTCCATACGTCTTCGATCACGAGGACACGCTCGCCCTGGTTGATCTCGAAGCCGCGGCGAAGCGACATCTGGCCGGAGCGATCGCGTTCTACGAAAAGCGCTCGGACGCCGAGAGCGCGCGCGACTTCGTGGCCGATGATGACGCCGCCGAGCGCCGGCGAGACGACGCAGGCGATTGCGAGATTCCCGAAATGTTCCGCGAGCGCCCGGCCGAGCTGTTCAGCGTGCTCGGGATATTCAAGGACGAGCGCGCACTGGATGTACGTGCCGCTGTGGCGGCCACTCGACAGCTCGAAATGGCCCTGGCGGATGGCGCCTACCTCTTCGAGAAGCTTCAGGATTTCGTCGCGTTTCATCGCGCTTCGCCCCCGGCCTGAATTTTGCATGTAGCGAAGTCAGCCGGAGCCGGTAGCCTAATTGCGCGGGCAAGAAGTGTCAATGACAGAGGTGCCGGGTCTGCAAAATTGACAGGAGTGCGGGGGTCGGATATTCTCGTTGATTCGAAACTAACGACAAAGGAGTTCTGAATGGCTCAGGGCACGCCCGTAAAGCACAAGAAGAAGACGAAATCCGTATTGAAGAATATCCGGCAGGCCGAGCGGCGCGCGGGGATTAACCGCATGAACCGCACGCGCGTGCGAACGGCGATGCGTCGCATGCGCGCCGCGCTCGCGTCGGGCGATGTCGCCACAGCTCAAAAGCTGGCCGGCGCGACGTATTCCGAAGTCGACAAGGCCATCCGCAAGCGCACGCTTTCGGAGAACACGGCGAACCGCTACAAATCGCGGTTGACGCTGGCATTGAACGCCCTCCGCGCGAAGAAAAAAGCGTAAGAACAAACCGAGGGATTGTCCGGGCGTTCCGAGAGATCGGGACGCCCTATTTTTTGCTTCCTGCCCTTCCGCAGACTAAGCCGCGCTGGAAGCAGCGGAAGACGTCAGCCGTGCGATCAGGAATTCCATTGTGGCGCGTGGGTTGGAGTTTGAAGACTTGAGCGCGCTATCGGCATCTGCGAGAGCGACGAGTCCCGCGAGCAAATCCTTCTTCGGAATGCGATGTGCGTTACGGACGGCGGCTTCGGCGGCGTCGGGGCGCATCTGAAGCTGACGCGCGGCCTGAAAACCGTTCGTCTGCGGCGGGAGATCGCGCGCCTCGATGAGCTTGCGGAACACCCATGCTAGCGCACCCACAATCATGGCGGGCGGTTCCCCTTCGCGAAGAAGATTATCCAGAAACTCGAGGGCGGCGTCGCGCTTGCGAGTGGCCAGCATTTCGGCAAGCTGCCAAACGGTATTCTTGCGCGCGGCGACAACGAGCGCTTCGACATCGGCGGGTGTGATGCGGCCGCGGCCATGGACGTACGCCGAGAGTTTTTCGAGCTCGATGCGGATGCGCGCCGGCTCGCCATTCAAAATCTCGGCGAGCAAAATGGCAGCTTCGCGGTCCATTCCCACGCCAAGGTCTTTCGCCATCTGCGCGGCGAGTGAAGCGGCGGATTCATTCCCGATCGACAACTCAACGACGAGCGCTTTCTCGCTGAGAAGTTTGGAGAATCTCGAGCGGCCGTCCAGTTTGCCGGCTTCGATGAGCAGCACCGTAAACGGGGCGGGCGAACTGAAGTATTCTTCGAGCTCATCCACAATCTGTTCGCGCGATTTGTCGCCGAGTTTTTCGATCGATTCGGCATCCTCCACGATGATCACCTGCCGCGGCGCGAGCATCGGAACGGTTTGCGCGCGCTGAATTATTTCGTCCCATGCGGAAGCGGTCGCCACAATGCGCGCCACGGCCCAATCGCGCGCGCCTTCGGGCACGCAGGTATCAATGATTCCTTTGCGGCACATCTCCCGCAGGTAAGCATCGGTCCCGTAGAGAGCCACCGCAGCGACCGGTTCGCCGCTCGCGAGCCGCTCGATCAGTTTTTCGGGCGAGACTTCCGGCATCAGAAATTCTCCAATACGTTGGAGACGACCTTCGCCGCAAAGGCGCGCGACATTCGCTCGAGCGCCGGGTCCTGCTCGCCGAAGAAGCTTTGCACGTCCGACGAAATCTGGTACTCGTCGCGGAAGACCATGTCGTCGTTCTGATAGACCGGCTTGTGCGTCGAGTTGTCCACCAGCAGGACTTTCGCGCGAACGATGACGAGCATCGTGGTGACCTGGCCGGTGTTCGCGTCGAACAGCACGGGAGTGGTTTCGATCGAGAGAACCTGGCCGTGGAGGACGGCGTCGGCGGACGCTTCGTCCTGTATGACTTGGTATTTCGTGCGCGTGATGAATTCGCGAATCACTGCCGCGGTGAAGCGCTGCTCGATGCGGTAGCGCGTCGTGTTGTTGGTGAATGCCGGGACGGCGATGGAAGTCCAGCTCGAAGGCAAATGCGAAGCACGGCCGGCGACATGGTACCCGCACGAAGCAGAGGAAGCAATTGCGAGCAACATCACACAAATTAATCTCGATCGCTTCATCTCAAGATGCAGCAGCTTTCCCAATCAATTCCTCCGCGATGCGAACGGCGTTTGTCGTTGCCACGCGCAAATTATCCGCGACGCCCCAGAGCCAGAACCCTGCCGCGACGTTCGGGTCCGCTTCGATCCGGGCGATTTGAATTTCGTTCTCGCCCGCGACGCCGACGTTGGACGGCGCGGGATCGCCCGGCGCCGCAATCTTCACTCCCAGATTCGCGAACGAAGCTTCGAGTTGCTCGCCGGACTGAGGCGACGCGAATTCCGCGTACGCCGCGAAAGCATACCCGTAAAACACGGGCGCTTGCACTAACTGAATCGCGGGGACGAGAGCGCGCCCGCCGAGGTAGTGCGCGACATCGCGGGCGATTGACTTGCGCGTTTCCTCGAGACTCGGTTTGCTCGCTTCGCCGTGTTGGACGAGGAGATTGAACGCCACCTGCGTGTCGAAGATCGTCTGCTCGATGGGACGAAACGAAAGCAGGTTCGTCGTTTGCGCTTCAAGCTCGTCGATCCCGGGCTGGTCGCGTTCGGAGACGGGTGGAAAAAGCATCAGCACGACTCGCTGCGGCGAAGATTTTGCAAGCCCTGCCGCGATCGTGCAGGCAATGATGACGGGCGAAGCAGGAGAAACGTATGGCGACGGTCGCAACGGATCGTTTGCGCCAGAGCCGGGCCGCGGCGGAAGCGCCGGGACAAGCGAAGGAATCCATGTAGTCGCGCGGCCGGACGCGGCGACAGCTCCCGTGAGATCAATCGCGGTCGCGCCGGTGCGCTGCGCTGCGGGCCAATTTTTTTCGGCATCGAGCAAACTGCCGGCAAAGAAAGCCAAGCGCACGCCTTCGAAGCTGTCTTCTTCTAGTGCGCGAATAAACGTGGGCTCGCCGGCGGCCTCGGTCAAAGTTCCGGCCATGACGCTTTCATCGAGAAGAATGATGTCCGAAGCGGGAAAATGGCGCTCTTCGAGAACCAGCTTCAGCTCCTTGCCGCGGAGAGAGGAGGCGCCGACGATAGCGATGCGGATAGGATTTTCCGGCCGCGAAAACATTTTCTAGGCCGGGCGTGTCGCGAGGCGGTGGCGCAAGTAGCGGACCAGCTGAAAAATCGGACCATGAACAACGTACGCGCTGGCAATAATCAGGAGCGTGGGATGCGAAAGATAAACGCCGGCACCAATCAAAAGGATCAGCAGAAGGATCGCGAGCGACGGCCGCCGGCGCGTCCATTCGATGTCTTTGAAGCTGTAGTAGCGCAGCGTGCTCGACATCAGGACTCCGAGCGCGACAATTAGCGCAAGCCAGAGAAGCGAAACGCGAACGTCTTCCAGTGGAGTGTCGAAAGCATGGATAGTTGCGGCGACCATGCCCGCAGCGGCAGGCGTGGGCATGCCGACGAAGTAGCGGTTTCCTCCCGGCGCCATGCCGTGAATATTGAAGCGCGCAAGCCGCCACGCGCAGCAACCGAGGAAGAAGAATCCGATCAACCAGCCGAGTTGAGTCAGGTGAAGCGCCTGCGGCGCGTTGAATGCGGCCATCGCATGGACGCCCCACACGTAGGCGAGAAATGCAGGAGCGATGCCAAAACTTACGACGTCCGCCAGCGAATCGAACTGCTTCCCAAATTCACTGTTCGTGCCCATGAAGCGTGCAATGCGGCCGTCCACCGTGTCAAAAAGGATGGCGAATCCAATCGCGCGCGCGGCGTTGTCGAAGTCGGCGGGCCTGCCTTCAAGCGTCGCCAGGATGGCGTAATAGCCGCACAGAAGATTTGCGACGGTGAAAATACTGGGAAGAAGGTAGATGCCGCGGCGAAGCCGGACATTGCGAAAGCGGCGCCGGGGCTCTTCTTCGAGTCCGATCGGGTCTATGCCGTTGAATTCCATTTCGCGAGAGTACTTGCCCCGCCTTTCACTTTTTGCCCGCGCTTTACAACCACCTCAGCGCCGGCTGGCAACCAGACATCCACGCGCGAGCCGAATCGAATTATGCCCACGCGTTCGCCGAGTGAAACCATCTCGCCCGCCTTCTTCCAGCATAGCACGCGGCGAGCGATAGCTCCGGCGATTTGTTTGAAGACCAACGTCCCCCCCGGAGTCGAAATCGAGATTACATTTTGTTCGTTTTCCGTGGAAGAGCGCGCGCGAAGCGCGGCGTAAAAACGACCGGGGCGATATTGCACGCTCTCGATGCGGCCCGCCACGGGAGCGCGCTGAATGTGCACGTCCCAGATCGAGAGAAAAATGCTGACGCGGCGGCCGGGCTTCGCGTTGAGCTCCTCGTCCACGATTTCGACGATGTGGCCGTCAGCGGGCGAAACAACTGTGCCGGGGTCGGACGGAATCGCGCGATCGGGGTCGCGGAAGAAGTAAAGGACGAAGAGCCCAAGAAAAATAAGGAGCCCGGCAATCCACTTCCACCCGAAAGCAAGACAGGCAGCGCCGGCAACGAGCGGCGGAATCGAAAATTTGTAGGCTTCTTTGACCATAGATGAGAGAGCGAGTCAATCAGGCTGCGAGAAAATGCGGTTTCCGCGGGCCGCTCGAATGGATGCCGACTCCTCAGTCTAGCGAATTGACACGGGTATTGTACGACAGAAGAGACAAGCGCCGCGCGCCGGTTAACGGCGCAGCGCGGAGTGCTGGTGGCGCTGGACGATCAGCTCCATCTGATCCTTCAGACGGAGCTTCATCTTCTTGAGGGTCGTTTCGAGAGTTAAATCCTCCGAACTCATGTAGGGCTGCTCGATAAGCTGTTCCAGTTGCGATTCACACCGGGAATGTTCTTCTGCGAGGTGCCGAAACTCCACATCATTCGCCAACAGGGATTGCCGGATATCGTGCGAAGTGATAGGCATTCACTCCCTCCTGGTTGCGGCAAGCTTTCACATAGCTAAGGATTATCACAATCTGAATCGCGGTGCAAATAGTCCAAGCGTACTGGTAATTGCCTGCGCCTGGAAGCCGCCGTCGCACGCGTCAAGATTCCCACACCTCGTTCGCGGCGCGTATCAGGATTCCCCAAAGGCGGTCGAGCCATTCGCGGTGTTCCGGCTTCATTAATACGGAGCGCAAACACAGGACGGCGTCCTGATCGCGTTCGAATGCATTTTGCGCCGAGCAGAAAAATCGAGCGGGCATGCGAGCAAGCGCGAAGTGCAGCCCGAGACTTGCGGAGGCGTCAAAAACTCGTTGCGAAAGCGCGCTGATCTGCATGGCGGATTTTGCGCGTGGAGCCCAGACAACGGTGTCGAGTTCGGGAGCGAATGGCACGAGCCACCGCGAATCTTGCGTCAAGCGGCGATGCAGATGGAGCGCCGCCTCGCGGCAATCTTCGAGCATCCGCGCGAATTCGCCGCCGCGAACGAGTGGTAGCAGCCGCATCGTCGCCCACAATGCGACCGCGGAGGCTCCCGGGCGGGAGCATTCCAGGCTGATTTCGCCGAGATGCAACTCTTTCGAAGAAAAATATGTGTAGGGCGAGTCGTGCTGATACATCGCGCCGACACCGGGATCGCGAAACAGCACGCAGCCGCAGCCGTACGGCTGCAACCCGTGCTTGTGCGGATCGATGACGATCGAATCGGCCTGCGTGATGCAATCGAATGCGGCGCGGGTCTCAGACGATAGATTTGCCGCGAGTGTGAAGTAACCACCGTAAGCCGCATCCACGTGCAGCCGAAACCCATGACGCTCGCGAAGTTTGAGAATCTCCGGCAACGGATCAACGGAGCCGGCCCCGCTGGTGCCCGTTGTTGCAACGACGCAGCCAGCATTTCCTGCTTCCAGCATTTTTGCGAGAGCGTTCACGTCCATGCGCCCTCGGGAATCGCTCGGCACAGCGGCGAACGGAAGTCCGAGGACCGAAGTGATGCGGCTGTGCGTGTAGTGCGCCTGGTCGGACGCCAGAATCTTTTTCCCCGGCGAAGTCTGGCCCGCGACCCACAGCGCTTCGAGATTTGCCATCGTTCCGCCGCCGCAAAGATGGCCGAGGTATTCTTTCCAGCCGAACATCGCGGCGATCTGCGCAACGGATTCTTTTTCCATCTGCGAACTCGCGCGGCCGCCATCGAGCGCGTGGTTATTGGGATTGATCCATGTGGCGAGTGCATACGCGGCGCGGGCGATCGGGTGCGGTGGCTTCAGCATCTGCCCGGCATATTGAGGATGAAAGTAAGGATAGTTGTCGTGCAAACGAACGGCTACTTCTTGCATGACCGCAGCCATTTCGTTTTTCTTTGCGGCGGGAGCGAATAGCTCGGGAAGCGATGCAAAACCTTCCGCCAATTTCTTCAGCGCCGCGTCCAGGAGCTGCACGCTATCGTTTTCGAGAATCACGGCTCCCTCCCGTGCACGAATCTATTCTCTCCCGCCGTGCGGCCCGGCTTTTGAAATCAGCGCGGTGAGCAATAGAGCGTCTTCGACGGGATCAGTGTAATAGCGCGCGCGCCGGCCCGTGACTTCAAAATTGTGCTCTTCGTAGAATCGCATCGCCCCTGCGTTCGATGCGCGGACTTCGAGAAATGCTTTTTCGGCGTCGAAGCTGTTTCCGAAAGCAAGCGCCTCGCGGAGGAGTGAACCGCCGATGCCTTGCCGCCGCGCGTCGAGCCGCACCGCAAAATTCAAGATCTCTAGATCGCTTACAACCCGCAGCGCAATGAGAAAGCCCGCAATTTCTCCGCCGTCATTCTCCTCGGCGACCCATCCGGCCATCTCGCCGCCCGCCACGCGTCGATAATCGCGCGCCGCCCACTGCGCAATTTCCGGAGACGCGGCCTGCATGGCGAGGACGGCATCGATGTCGCGAAGCTCGAGCGCGCGGATCTTCAAGTTCCTTGCGGCCCCTTGTAATGCACTTCGGCGTCGGAGCGGTGGACGTAATTTGCGTCGAGCGAAAGCGAATCAGCGAGCTGCCCCCGCTGTGCCCGGCGGTAACCGAGCTGCCCGATAATCGGCGCGAGGACGGAAGAAACGATTTCGATCGGCATGGGCAGCGTCTCATTTCGAGACAACGCCTGCCCAAGAACTTCAGGCGTCGGCGAAACGATTGTGTAATCAGATTTCCCCGCGCGCGCGCGAAGCGCCTCGACGAATTCCTGCGGCGTTAGTACGCGTTCTTCGCGTTCCAGCGCTAATCCGCTGTTCAGCCGCCGATAAAAGCCGAAATACACCTGCCCCCGCCGCGCGTCGATGACGGGAACGAGAAGCGAAGCCGTCGAAATTGATTGCATTGCAACGGCTTCGAGGCCGCTAATCGCTGCGATGGGCTTCTTGTAAACCTCAGCCCAGCCCTTCGCTGTCGTCAGTCCGACGCGCAATCCCGTGAACGAACCCGGGCCGGCGTCCACGGCAATCAAATCGAATTGATCGAGCGTAAGCGCCAATTCACGAAGCAGAAATTCGAGGTGGCGAAACATCCGCGAGGAGTAGATTTCATCCGTCGCCGTCGAGACTACGCCGACGATTTTATCATCGCGCAGTACGGCCAGGCTTCCGGCAGGCGAAGACGTATCCAAGGCTAGGATGAGCACGGATGCGATTATAAGGCAATTTCGGGGCCAATCCGGGTAGAAACCTCCCCACCCAAATTTTCCCAACCCCTGAAATATGTTGAGAATACCTTGACGATTGTCTCTCATGTGCCTAAACTTTCAATATGCATTTGGGGGAGGGACTTCCACCAATGGAATTCAAGCTAGGCGAAAAAGTGGTGTATCCGAACCATGGGGTAGGGATCATTGAACAGATCAGCTACGGCTACATGAACGGAAGATCCGAACGCTATTACATGCTGAAGATTTCATCCAGCGGCCTGAAAGTGATGGTCCCGCAGTCGAACGTGGAAAACGTGGGACTGCGACCCATCATCCGCACAACGCAAGCCGGAGCGGTTCTCGCGTATCTTGAGAAGGGCCGTTCCGCATCGCACCACGATTGGAAACACCGCTTCAAGGAAAATTCGGACCGGATGCGAACCGGATCGCTGATGGAAGTGGCCGCCGTTTTGAAGGGCCTCGTCGCGCTGAGCCGGACCAAGCCGCTTTCTTTCCGTGAAAAGAAGATGCTCGAGCGTGCGAAGTATCTTCTGGTTAGCGAGTTGGCCACGGTGCGCAATACATCCGAGCAAGCGGTCGAAGTTAACATCGTCCGCGCGCTGGCCAAAGCCAAGCTGCAAATGCCGGAATCCGCGCCACCGATGCCGGAGTAAATTTTCTGCCTGTCTCTTGCCGGGCACAATCGAACAGATTGTGCCCGGTTCTCTTTTTGGCGGGAACGCGACTCGCATGAAGACTCGATATCAGGAATTCAAGCCCTCGCCGCGTTTCTCCTCCCACATTGAATGCTTCTGGTGCCATCGCACGGCGGACCGCGAACCTGCGCATCGCGTCCTTCCCGACGGCTGCATGGACATTATCTTCGAAAAATCTCCGAACAAGGTCGGCGCCGCGGCGTTGCGCATCGTCGGCGCGATGACGCGCGCGCAATCGTTCGTGATCCCCCCGCAGCACGTGACGTTTGGCGTGCGGTTTCATCCCGCGATGGCTGCGAGGATGTTGCGCGTGGCAGGTAAGGAAATCGTGGACGGAATTCTGACGCTCGAAGATGTCTGGGGCGCGGCCGTAGCACGCCGATTGCACGAGCAGCTCGAAGAATGCACATCGCCCGTTGAATTCATCGCGCAACTTGAAAATGCGCTCGGTGAGCCGCCCGCGCCCGATCCCATCGAGAAGTCGGTCGCGTGGCTGGTCCAAAGCCGCGGCCAGGTTCCAGTTGAAGAATTGGCCGATGCCGCGAGCCTGAGTCCGCGTCAATTTCGCCGCGTCTGCTTCGAACGTGCAGGATTGACGCCCAAGCACCTCGCGCGCATTCTGCGATTCCACAATGCCGCAATGCATGCCGTCGCTCCGCGCCGCAACGATTGGGCGCAGCTCGCGCTCGATTGCGGCTACTACGATCAGGCTCATTTCATCAACGAATTCCGCGAGTTTACGGGCGTCGCGCCGGTGGAATTCGCCTCCGCTTCCCCTCCCTCCGCATGACCGTTTTTTCCAATCGCTGAATTTCGATTTTCGCTAGGATGTCTCGCATGAAAACTCTACTCGCAGTCACTTTGCTCTTTGCGGCGGCGCAGAGCGGGCAGCCTGCAAAGCCACAATCCACTAAGGAGTCCGCATCCATGAAAATTACGGCGATGATTTACGTCCCGTCGGTCGAACCGTCACTGAAGTTCTGGGTCGATCGGCTCGGGTTTACGAAGACGGTTGAAGTGCCCGAGGGCAACAAGATCGCTTTCGCGATCCTGGTCCACGGAAATGCAGAGCTGATGTTGCAATCAATCTCGAGCGTGGGTAACGACATCCCCGCGTTCACCGAATACGCGCGCCCGGCGGCGTGCCTCTACATCGAGGTCGCGGACTTCGATGACCTGCTGAAGCGCGTCGCGGGAGCACCGGTCGTTGTGCCCGTGCGGACCACGTTCTACGGCATGAAAGAAATCGGCGTCCGCGAGCCGGGAGGCAACATCGTCCTCTTCGCTTCGCCCGAGAAAAAGTAGCGCGGCCGGCTACGGCTTCGCGGGCGCCAGAATGCGCTCGATCTGTTTCATGTGGTTGATGTCGTGGCCGGCAAACATCTTCGCAATGTGCGCTACGGTTTCCTCTCCGCGCTCGGAGTGGATGCCATAGTGCTTCCATTGCTCGGCATCGAGCGATTTCAAGAGCGCGAGATTCGCTTCGCGGAATGCGCGAAATTGCTCGAGCGATTTGCGCGGGTCGCGCTTGTCGTAGTGGCCCGAGACGACCCACGAGTCCTGGTCGAACGCCTGAATGGGCGCCCCGGGCGATCCGAGAATCATGCGCATGCGAAAGCCGCCCACGATTTCCGTCTCGGCGACGTGCGCCAGAATTTCCGCGATAGACCATTTGTCCGGCGCGGGCCGCTTGCGCAATCTTGTCGCGGAGACCCCTTTGATGAGTTTCTCGAATTTCTTCGGCGCGGCGGCCTGCAATTTCAACGTGTCCTGCCCTTCCTGGTAACTGAGCATCCGCTTGATGTAATCCTGTGGCGTTTCCTTCATGACGATAGCCTCCTCCTCGATCTCGTTTGCCCCGCAACAATTATAAAGTGTCGCCACGTACGCGCAATCGTGGCAGGAGCGGCCGGGAGCGCTTGCAAAATCCAAATTGGCCGTTACGCCTCATTTTGCGTCACGAACCAATGTCACATCCCTTTGTTTGTTGGTCGGAGCTATAGCTCCGACATTCAGCCGCTCGAAAAGAAGGGGCTTTAGCCCCTGAAGCACAAGGCATATATTGATCGCACCATCTATTAGACAGCAAACATATTGACGCCCGTGAACTCTGCGCTGGAACTGACCTCCTTGTTTCGGATTCTGGAAACTGCTCTTGCCGACGCCGCAGACCCCGCCTCCGCTCACCTTACAATTTAAGGGACCGGGGGCCGGCGTGTGGCGCGTCTGGCCGCATGATTCTGAGGACTCAGCTCGAAGAGGCATACCGCATGGCTCTGAAAGCGACGGATTCGCAGGCCGTCAAGCTGCCCGTAAAACCAGAGGAGCAGGAGCTTGCCCGCAAGCGTGAGGAGCAGGCCGCGCTCGAAACGGAACTTGCCGAGCGCGAACTCCGCTCCGCAAATTTGCGGGCTGAACTTGGAGCCTTTGAGCGACAGTATTTGCACTTTGTCGGGCTGCGCTACGCCGAACTCGATGAATTGAAGGCGCAGATCGCCGAACGATTGGCCAAAGAGCAGCCTGAAAACGAACGCGCGCAAAGGGCGGCGCGGGACGCGCGCGGCCGTGCCGATGAAACGAAATCCACCGCGGGAGAAAAGTCGGCCGAGGATCCGCGCGCCTTTCAGGCATCTCCGGAAATGAAACGCCTGTACCGCGAGGTGGCGAAGCGAGTTCATCCCGATTTGACGTCCGACCGTGAAGACCGCGCGAAGCGCCAGTTGCTGATGGCGGAAGCGAACGAGGCGTATGAAAGCGGCGACGAAGCGCACCTCACCAGACTCCTCACCGAATATGAGTGCAGCCCCGAAGCCGTGCAGGGCGAGGGGCCGGGCGCAGAGCTGATTCGCGTGATTCGTCGCATCAGCCAGGCGCGCAGCCGGCTTGCCGAAATCGAAGCCGAGATGCAGGAGCTACACCGCTCCGACATTTACCAGTTGAAATCGCGGCTCGAAGAAGCGCAGAAGGACGGGCGCGACGTCCTGAAAGAAATGGTTGCCAAAGTAGAGGATCAGATCGCGCAGGCGAAGTGGCGGCTGGGAGATCCCAGGGCGCAGGTCCAATGATGGAAACGCGCTGATGGAGACTCGCGAAAAAATGGCGACGAATCAGATTACGCATGCTCCTTCGCAGTCGCTCGCGGTGCGATCCGCCGCACTCGTTGTGCGCGGCCTGCGCGACCTCGCGCGCGATTCCAACTGGCTCATCAAAAAAGTTTTTAGCGGGCGCACGCCGCACCTGGCGCTTTCTGCCACCGGACAACTCTGCGCGATCTCCGCCCAGGTTCGCCAGGGATCGCAACGCGTTGTGCTGTACGACATCGAATTGAGTGCGCCGACGATGGCGCTCGCGGCGCCGAAGGAAACCCAGGGCGCTGCGCCGGATTTGCCCGCGGCGATCGCATGGTCCCCGACGGCGCGATATCTGGTCGCCGCGTGGAGCGCATGGCAGCCCGAGCTGCATCTCTTCGATCTGCACGGAAAAATGTTTCTCGGCGCGTTCGGCGAATTTCGGCGTGTTCCGGCGCGGCTCGCGTGGTCAGACTCCGGAAAATATTTTGTCGCGGCGGCCGCGGGAGGAAAAGCCGCGTCGCTGCGAGTGTGGGAGGCGGCGAGCGAAGGGTTGCCACCCGCGGGAGCGCCCGCCGCTGAGTTGGGGGTGCCCGGCTGGATCGAACGCCAGACCTACGAAGCCGAATTTGGAGAAGAGGGCGCGTTCTCGGGTTACGGGCGCGCCGCGTTCAGTCCGGATGAAAAATTGCTCGCGACTGTGCTCGAATTTCGCGGCGACTGGGCGGACGATTCGATTGTAGTTTTCGATGTTCCCTCGCTCGCGAAGCAGACCGAAATCCAGGCGCAAGGGCACATCACGGATCTCACGTGGACGCCGGACAGCCGCCATATCGTTTACTGCGCGGCGGGACAGGCGTATCGCCTCGCGACGAGCACGTCAGAGATCGAGCCCCTGCCATTCGGCGCGGAATTTTGCGCATGCCATCCGCACTTGCCGCTCTGCGTTTGCTTCAGTTCGTGGCTGAAGAATTCAGCGAAGGGGCGATTGTTCCTCGTGGACCTGAACCGCCAGACCGTGTTCGATGAATACGCGGCCGAAGGCGTGGTGGACTTGCGCTGGAGCCTCGATGGGTCGAAAGCCTACGCGGTGACGCAGGACGGAATGGCCTACATCTACGAACCGCCGCTGATTTGAAACAGTAAGCCCGGCCACTTCCAATTATCAATCCAGATTATTCGAGAGGAAGATTCGCTTCGGCGTTGAGCGTTGCGTCCGAGGTGTCGCCGGAGAGCAATTTATCGTAAGCTGCGGCCGCAATCATCGCGGCGTTATCGGTCGAAAGTGCGCGGCTCGGCAAAAAAACTTCCAGGCCGCGCCGCTTCGCTTCGGATTCGAATGTCGCGCGCAATTCACGATTGGCAGCGACGCCGCCGGAAACGAGAATTGACCGCGCGGCGTTCTGCTCGGCAGCGGCAAGCGTGCGCGAGACAAGATTGTCCACCACGGCGCGCTGAAAACTGGCGATGAGATCGAGCGTCGCCTGGCTCGATAGTTTGCGCAAGGCGTCCGCCGTGCGTTCGCCGCGCGCGAGCGCGTGCTGCCGCGCTCCGATTTCCGGCTGAAGATTCGGGCTGCGTCGAAGATGATACAGCATGGCTGTCTTGATGCCGCTGAAGCTGAAGTCGAAGGAGTTCCCTTTCATCTTTGGCTCGCCGAAGCGAATCGCGCGCGCGTCGCCGTGCGCAGCAAGCTGATCCATCACGGGACCGCCGGGATATCCGAGCGCGAGCATCCGCGCGACTTTGTCGTAGGCTTCGCCCGCAGCGTCGTCACGAGTGCCGCCGATTCGCGCGTAAGTGAATCGCGCCGCGCCGTTTGAGGACTCCGATATCACGTGGTAGAGAATCGTGTGGCCGCCGGAAACGATCAAGCAGACGGCGGGAAATCCCGGCTTGCGCCCGGCCGCGTGCGATTCGAGAAGCACCGCGTGGACGTGGCCTTCGAGATGATTCACGGCGATCAGCGGCTTTCCGAGCGCGAGCGACAGAACTTTGCCGTACGTCACGCCGACCAGAAGCGCGCCGATCAAACCCGGCCCGCGCGTAACGGCGATTGCATCCATATCCCCGAGCGACACGCCCGCCTGTTCCACCGCCTCTCGCACGACCGGCACAATCTGGCGCAGGTGCTCGCGCGAGGCAAGCTCCGGCACGACGCCGCCATACTTGCGGTGAATTCCGACCTGCGAGGCAACGATGCTGGAAAGTATGCGCCGCCCGCCGGCGACAACGGCCGCAGCGGTCTCGTCGCAGGAAGACTCGATGCCGAGGATGAGATTTTCGCGCACGTCCATGGGAATGCTCTGCCCGTTCACTCCAAAAATGCTATCGTAGCATACGAGCGTGATTTGCATTCGCGACCGCGGGAAATCGGCCGCGCCTGCTGCGGCGTGTAATTTGCAAACTTTTCCGTAGGCGCAAATCGAATGGCGAAAGCTACAAAGCGAGTTCGCAAGGCCGTGCTGCCCGTCGCGGGCCTTGGCACGCGCTTTCTGCCTGCGACGAAAGCGATGCCGAAAGAAATGCTGCCTGTGGTGGACAAGCCGCTGATCCAGTATGCGGTCGAGGAATGCATCGCGTCGGGAATCGAAAACATTATTTTTGTCACCGGCCGGCGGAAAAATGCAATCGAGGATCATTTCGATTCCGCGCCTGAACTCGAGCGGTTTCTCGAGGATCGCAACAGGCCCGACCAGGCGCAAATGGTGCGCGAAATCAGCGGCGGCGTGCATTTCAGTTACACGCGGCAGAGCGAAGCGTTGGGGCTCGGGCACGCGGTCCTGGCAGCGAGGGAAATCGTCGGCGACGAACCCTTCGCGGTTCTTTTGGGCGACGTCATCATGGATGGCCCCGCACCAGCGACGCGCGAACTCGTTCAAATTTACGAAGCCACCGGCATCGGGGCGATTGCCGTGGAGGAAGTCCCGCGCGAACGATTGCATCTGTACGGCGTCGTCGAAGCGAGCCCGGCGAAAGAGCCTCGATGGGGCGACCGGCTGCTGCGCGTTCACGACCTCGTTGAAAAGCCCCGCGCCGAAGAAGCGCCGTCGAACCTCGGCGTCACGGGGCGCTATGTTTTGCCTCCGGAAATTTTCGAATACCTCGAACAGACGAAGCCCGGCGCCGGTGGGGAAATCCAACTCACCGACGGGCTGCGAATGCTTGCGCAGAAGCAGGGTCTCTGGGCGCACATTTACGAGGGAAAAACGCATGACGCGGGAGACAAGCTCGGATTCCTGAAAGCCACTGTCGAAATCGCGCTGAAAAATCCACAATTCGGAAAGGAATTTCGCGAGTACCTGCGAGGATTGAAGCTGTAAAGAAAATCATCCGACAGCCGTGCCGACAACTTTCCTACTTCTTTTTCTTCGACGATTCTTTTTCCGTGGACTGCTTCGATTCCGACGGCTTCGATTCTGATTGCTTCGTGTCCGATTTTTCGGATTTGTTTGCGTCGGTTTTTTCGGATTTGCCAGCGGCGCCGTCGCCCGAGTCCTTCGCTGCCTTCGCTGTATCGCCCGCGTTTTTCCCGGCGTAGTCCGTCACGTACCAGCCCGAACCTTTGAACTGGATCGCGGGAGCCGCCTGCATCCGATTCGCTCTCGCGCCGCACTCCGGGCATTTCTTCGTCATCGCCGCGGAGACGCTTTCGATTTTCTCGAAGCGGTGGCCGCACTTGACGCATTTGTATTCGTATAAAGGCAAATCAAAACTCCTCGCACGCGCAAAGCGAAAAGAAAATAATAACATGGCCACGGCGCTCCTGAAGCCCACGCGGCGTAAGCGCCATCGGCGTGTGTGCTAAACTCGCGCCTTCGCAAACTCCATGACAAAAGCAAAACCAAATGAGCCGGCGGCGGGTTGCCTCTACGTCGTGGCCACGCCGATCGGAAATCTCGAAGATATTTCCCTGCGCGCGCTGCGCATCTTGAAAGAAGCCGACTTCATCGCGTGCGAGGACACGCGGCAAACGCTGAAGCTGCTCTCGAACTTCGACATTCAGAAACGCCTCGTGAGCTATCACGAGCACAATGAAATCACGCGCGCGCCGGAAATCGTGATCGAGCTCGAGCAGGGCGCGCAGGTCGCGCTGGTGAGCGACGCGGGCACGCCGGCGATATCCGATCCGGGGCATCGCCTCGTCAGCCTGTGCCTTCGGCATGGGATCAAAGTTGTTCCGGTGCCGGGCGCGTCGGCATTCGTTGCGGCGCTCGCGGCGTCGGGAATGGCCATCGAGGAATTCGTGTTCATCGGATTCTTGCCGCAGCGGCCGACGGAGCGGCGCAAGGCGTTGCGCGCACTCGCAACCGAGCCGCGCACGATTGCGATATACGAAGCGCCGCACCGGCTGCTCGATATGCTCGAAGACGCACTCGAGATTCTCGGCAACCGGCCTGCCGTCGTGGCGCGCGAAGTCACAAAGGTGTACGAAGAGTTCCAGCGCGGGCACATCGAAGACCTGGTCGAGCACGCGCGCAAGAAGTCGCCGCGCGGGGAGATTACGCTGCTGATCGGGCCGCCGGACGGTCACGCGCTGCATGCCGACGCCGCGGCGAATGCGCAGAACGCGATGCCGCTCGCACGACGAGTGGAAGAAATCATGAAGGAGCGCAGCGTGGACCGCAAAGCAGCGCTGAAGCAGGCGGCGCGCGAGCGCGGAATCACGCGGCGCGAAGCGTACAAACAATTGCTGATCACGCGCGACGAATGAAACGCCAGAGGCGCGTTTTTTTGAAGTGCGTTGGCTTGCCACGGCTTTCGCGCGGCTTCGGACGGGCCGCAGCGGAAATCCGGGCGCCGCTTGCGGCGCCCGCCTTCACCGAAGACGCCGGCACCGAATCAATCCGCTGAAGAAGCCGTCGCGCTCGAAAAAAACGCGTCCACGCGGTCGAGAATTTCCGCGCCAGTATGTGCATGATGGACCGCATAGCGCAGCTCGCTGCCGTTGCGCACGCCGTGCGTGAACAAACTGGCGAACTGCTTCATCTTGCCGATGGCGTCGGGCATTTCCGCCGCAATCAAACTGCGAAAATATCCGGAGAGCAGTTGATAGCGATCCGCGTCGGTGGGCTCGTCGTAACGGCCGGTCGCGACGTAGTCCGCGATCTGGCGGAAAATCCACGGATTCGATGACGCGGCACGGCCAATCATCACGGCGTCGCAACCGGTCTCCGCAATCATCCGCACTGCGTCCTGCGGCGTGCGCACGTCTCCATTGCCGATGACGGGAATGCGCACCGCTTCCTTCACGGCGCGAATCACGCGCCAATCCGCCGCTCCGTTGTAACCCTGCATGCGCGTGCGCGGATGAACGGCGATGGCTTCGATGCCGAGCTGTTCGGCCATGCGCGCCACGTCCACCGCGACGATATTGTTTTCATCCCAGCCGGAGCGAATCTTGATCGTCAGCGGAATGCGTACCGCGGCGCGCACGGCGCTGAAAAGCTTTTCGAGATGCGGCAGGTCGCGCAGGAGTCCCGAGCCGCCGCACTTCACCACTTTTTTCACCGGGCATCCGAGATTGATGTCCACCTGATCGAATCCGAGATCTTCGGAGAGCGCGGCGGCCGAAGCCATCACGTTTGGATCGGAACCGAAGATTTGCGCGGCGATGGGATGCTCGTCCTCGTCGAAGTAGAGGTAGTGGAGCGTGCGCGCGGAATTGCGCGTCAGTCCTTCGGCGCTGGTGAATTCCGTCATGATCAGGCCGCACGCGCCGAGCGACCGAATCACGCGGCGAAATACCGTGTCGGTGACGCCCGCCATCGGCGCGAGGATCGTCGCCGGCCGGATCGTGATGTCGCGAATTTTCAGCTTAGCCGGAAACATGGTGAGATCCATTATGAAGGAATTTTTTTTGATGCGACTTTTGGGAGCTTTTCAGAAAAAGTTCATTTCGACAGTTTTGCTCCTCATCTTTGCCGCAAATGCTACCTACGGCTGTTCATCTCCAAAACAACTCTTGAACGTATGAGGCTCGCGGCCTCTATTTGCCCCGCAACGTGACTTCATTTCCATCTGGGTCTTTAAAATGAGCAAATCGCTCTCCGGAGTCCTGTTCAACCGAGATTGGCATCAATCCCCGCTTGCTAACTTCCGAGAGATAGCGGTCGTAATCATCAACTCGAAATACGACCGACACACCTGCCGAACTAGTCTTAGGGGCATCCTTACGTTTTGGGTGAATTCCGAAGAAAAATGGGCCCGCGGGTGTGTTGAATGTTCCATAAAAGCCGCCACTCACCCCGTGAGTTTCTATACCGATTTTGGAATACCAATCAGGTACAATTCTTGGATCCTGACAAGGATTTATGGCAATTGCACCAACATACTGCGGATGCGTCTCATTCACTGCAGGCGCATGAAGGCTTACCGCGAACAAGAGCAAACCAATTATTAGCTTCATTACTCATCTCCGTCAGTTATGTGTGCCCTGGGTCGCCGGTCTTCACTGAAAGAGCCAAGCACAGAATTATTGGGAACTTAAAGTCCTACTAACGCCGTGCCGGCGGCTCCCTTACCTAGGCCCTCTTGTTTTTTTCGTCCCAGATCTTTGGTTCCCACAATTCGACTTTGTTTCCTTCGAGGTCCATTATCCAAGCAAATTTCCCGTTCTCGTGGAATTCGGGACCCTTCAAGATCTCAATGCCGCCATTCTTTAGTTGAGCGATCATTTCGTCCATATTGTCGATTCGATAGTTAATCATGAAACTCGATTCACTCGGGCTGAACCATTTCGTGCTCGGCTCTGCGACATGCCATGCCGTAACACCCTTATCCTCTGCTTTGTCCTCGGTCCACTCAAGGCCGCAGCCTCCCCACTCCTCAAGCTTGATGCCGAGATGCTTCTTGTACCATTCGCGGAGAGCTCGCTCGTCGGTTTTCGCTTTAAAGAATACGCCGCCAATTCCAGTGACTCTAGCCATTTTTTCCCTCTTCTCTCTTAAATAAATTTCTGTCCGGTAATAGGAATACAGAGCTTCAATTTCAAATTATCCCAATCGCAGAGACTTCTCTCATTCATGAATACTTCAAGCGTCACAGCGCGGGGATTGGCAGTGCCTTACGCTGTCGCGGCAGTCTGCGTCGATTCCGGCCGCGCCTTTTTTCTCAGAACCGCTGCCGAAATCAACGTGATCAGCAATCCGACCGGGAACGGCTCGATGAACGTCATCAGCACGTTGTAAAGCGGATTCGCGTACATTACTTTCATCTGCTGCATCTCATCGATTTTCGCCTGCACGGCTTGCGCGCTCGCACCGGACGCCTGCGCCTTGGAAATTATGGACGCTGAATACGTATCCATGAAGTCCCGAAAGACCGTGTGGTACAGCACTTCCCACGTCACCACGTAGAACACGCACGAAATCAGAGTGATGCAGAGCCCAACACCAAACGCCTTCCCGAAGGTGATATGGCCGTCCGCGACGTTATCGCGATACGAGCGGATGCCGAAAAACACCAAGAGGAACGAGAGCACAATTGACGTGTAGCCAAGGATCAAGGCTTTGTCGAACCCTATCCGGTGGAAAAACGGAATCGTGCAAACCATCAGCAACGACGAAATAACGCCGGAAATCAACCCGAACGTGATGATTGTCTTCTTCACTTTTGTGCCCTCCGATATTTGAAGAGTGACGACTCGCGCAACCTAGCTGCAGCCTGCGGAATTGTCGTCATCCTTTCGGGTGATTTTGGCCGGGAAGGCCAAAAATCATGCTTTGGAGTGAGCTAGCTTTCTTCAAGAGCCGTCCTCCGGAACTACGTTTAGGGTATTAAGCCGAATTCCTTGCCCAATTGCACGGCTTGCGTCCGGCGTTTCGCGCCAAGTTTATCGAAAACTCGGCTGGAGTGGGTCTTCACCGTGTTCTCGCTCACAAAAAGCTTCTCCGCGATTTCGCGATTGCTCATGCCTCTGGCGATCAGTTCCAGAATTTCCAGCTCGCGAGGCGTAATTCCAAGCTCCTCTTGCTTTCTGGAGTTCACAGCAAATGGCTGCCCGGCCGGAACAGAAACGTGCACTTCCTTCAAAACAATCTGCTTCCGGGTCAGCCGCAGTCCGAGCCAGATGCCAAACGCCGCAAACGTCGCCGCCGTCAGTCCTCCATAGATCTCAATGGAATGCTCAACGACCAGGTAGCGGTACTCGGTCCACTTGAGCAGCGTGATGACAATTCCGCCCGCAAGCCCAAACAGAATAATGTGGCGCCACAGGTGCGCCTTTTGGCTCTTAGCCGATCGCTCCGTGTCGGTAGGGGTGCCTGGAGAATTCGCGGTCGGTTGCATTACTCAACGCTATACCACAGAACGGCCGGATAGTCCTGAGCTGTGTTGGGTTGCTATGTCTGGATCGGCGAGTGGTTCACCCCTTCCGAAGAAAAGTGCGGGGACGTGAAATATTGATCTTTGCCGCAGCCAACACGACCAAGCTCAACAAGATGAAGCCCCACCCTTGCTCCGCGACGACGGGGCAGTGCCCGACGAGTATCTGACCGGAGTCGAAACAGGAGAGCCTCGATCTTCGAAGCTCTCCTGCTCTCTTACGAATATCTAGCGCAGTGATCTAAAGCCCGCACGAAGCTCTTCTGAGAAGAGCTTCGGCTGTTCCCACGCCGCGAAGTGCCCGCCTTTGTCGAGCTTGTTGTAATCGATCAGTTTGGGATACGCCCGCTCAGCCCAACTCCGCGGGGCCGGATAGAGTTCGTCAAGGAAGACGCTCACCGCAACCGGGACGTCAGCGCCGCTCCGCGCTCCCAGATTCTTTCCGAACCCATGAGCCTGAAGGTAGGATCTTGTGCCAGACGCTGGGCATCGTTCACGTCTTCATAGCCGGCCAGACGACTGTAGATCGACTGTCGTAACAAATCTGGCAGTGGCAACTGCGAGTTCTTTCCCCGCCGACCATCCGTCAGGTGTTCGCTGATCAATTCGCTCAAACCTAAACGTTCGTCTAACTCCCGTACCAGCAGCAAGCCACCATCCGACGTCACTCGCGAACCTTGAAAATCAACCTTCAAAGAGCTGTTGAAAGACAGTTGAAAAGGTTGATTTTGCTTCTCACCCATTGGATCCAGGACCTCCAAGTGTTGATTTTGCGCTCAGAACCGCATGAACACTGGCGTTAGTGCCATCATATGGTCACATACGCCAACTTCAAAAAGGAAATGTGGGATTATTCGGGATGGCGCGGTTTATCGCAAGGGCGGCGTTAGATTGAAGTCTCAGTCTGAGCGACCCATGATGTACTGCTATACAGATTGTGTCGGAACCGCTGACCCTCATGAGGTGCTCTCGCCGTAGGTTTGAGCGTAGCGCCGCCCGTTCGGGGCGGCATTGGCAAGCGTGGCGTGTTCAACAAACCCTGCCGCGCTTTGGCGCGGCGCTACACTTAAACCTAAGACAAACTCTCGCCCGACTCCACACAAACGCACGCTTGACACGTTCGCGCGACGTGGTATGAACGAAGAGTAGAAACTCGAGCTTTGGAACGAGCGTCCCGGCGGAAGTCGCGCTGTGGGCGCTTTTGATTTTGAGGGGGAATGATGAATCCAGCCCGTCAGTCAATGTCAGACTGAAACGAGGCTAAATGATTGAAAACAAACAACCGCGACCAATCCAGCCCGTCACAAAAATCGAGGTGGCGAAATCGCGATTTGCGCGGCGCCTTCGAACTTGCTCGGGGGAATCGGCTGGGGGTAGTATCGCGGTCAATGGAACATGTAAAGACTCCTGGAAAGGCGCGATTTGCAGAGCCGAGAGGAAATATGGATCCGGGCATCACGTTCATTCAACTGCTCCAATACACGGAGCGAGAAACCAAGCTATGGAAGGACTGGTTCGCTGCGCATCCGGACGCGCTCGACCGGCCTTGTGACGTTGCCAAGGCAGGCACGATACGCGGGTTGCTCCTGCACATCTTCGCTACGGAATTGTATTTTGCTCACGCGGTTCTCGATTTGAAGGAACCGGACTGGAAGAAGCTGACTTCGCAGACCGCGGAGGAACTTTTCGCCATGAGCGACTATGCCCGGAGAAAGTTCCGGGAGTTCATTGCGAGGGCGCAGCCGGCCGACTGGAGTCAAGTAAAGGATCTCGGCGTCGCCAACATGAAACCGAGCAAGCGGAAGATGGTGGCGCAGGCTTTACTGCACGGAATCCATCATCGCGGCCAGCTCGCGACTATTCTGCGCCAGCAGGGATTCGATGGCATGTGGGTGCACGATCTGATTCTGACGGACGTAATGCCATGAGACCGAAAAATCTCAAATCACAAATTTGAAATTTCAGAGGGGGGCGGAGAGCCGAGCGGGAGAGGCTCCGTCAATTCTTGAGGAGGCGCTGGATCGCTTTCGAAAGCGCTGATTCGCTGACGACGCCGCGGATGATCTTCACTTCCTTGCCATCACGGTTGACGAGGACACCCGCTGGAAGGCCTCCCTCGAAGCCCAATTTGACCGCACTTTCACTGCTCCCGAGTAGGACGGGGTAGTTGATGGAAGCGGAGGCGCCGTTCACCGTAAAGCGCTGCTTTTTTACAAAAGACTCCACGGACTCTTCCCCCTGATCGTCCACGGAGATCGCGATGACTGTGAAGCCCTGGGCGCTAAATTCCCGCTGGAGACGAATCAGGTCGGGGACTTCATCAACGCAACCCGGGCACCAGGTGGTCCAGAATATGATGAGCATGACCTGGCCCTTGTAAGTGGACAAATCAACCCAGCGGCTGTCGATTGTGGGTAAGACGACCTGGGGAAGCGGCTGGTCCATGTCGGCGATGGGACTTTTTCCATCGCTCGAAGCATCCGCGATCCAGGAAGTGGCGGGTTCGTAATAATGATATGCGACGGCCGCGCAAATGGCTGCGATGGTGAAAAGGATCAGAAATTTTCGCATGGCAAGTGTCAACTCCGCAGAAATGCGCGAAAAAAAACGAGAGCGAACAAGGTGCCTGCGACCAGATTAGTTGAGTGTGCGAAAGATGGCGCAGAAAAGTAGGGCCGAATGACGCAACAGTGACTGGCGGAAGCGAGCGCAGGCGTCGAGCAGAGTCATGCACCAATCGAGGCAATCTACGGCCTCGATTGAAATCAGTCGGCTCGACGCTTCACGCTGCCCAGCGCGCCGGTGAATTTTATTTTGGCTCCAGAATCAGCGGCAGTCCATTTTTCGTGTTTCCGATGAGCACTACTTTGGAATTGGTGCTGGTCGCCAGGCGTTCGGTCGCCTCGATGCCTTTCCATTCGAGCAATTGCTGGCTGATTCCCTGCGACACGGTCTGCTGGAAATCGCGAATCCCCTGCGCCTCGATCCGCTTGCGGTCGGCCTCCTGCTTTTCCTTCTGAAGCACGAAGGCCATGCGCAGCGCGTCCTGCTCGGCCTGCTGCTTCGCTTCGATCGAGGACTTCAGCATCTGCGGCAACTGGATATCGCGCAGCAGAATATTCTGGATCTCGATGCCCTTGTTGCTCAACTGGCTTGAAAGCTCGGTGTAAATCTGAAGCGCCACCTGCTCGCGCCCGCCCGTATAGAGCGCGTTCGCGCTGTGCGCCGCCGTCACCGAACGAATCGACGAGCGCAGCATCGGCTCAACAACCACATCCACGAAGTTCGGGCCGATCTTCTGAAATACTTCCGCCGCCTTCTCCGGGTTCAGCCGGAAGAGCAAGGAAGTATCGAGCGTCATCACCAGGCCCTCTTCCGACGGGACGCTCGCCGATTCCTTCAGCTCCTGCGTGCGAATGGACATCGTGTTATTTCCCTTGAACGGGTTGACGAAATGCGTTCCCTCCGGCAGCACGTCTCCGGTCACGCGCCCGAACAGCGTCAAAACTCCCACATGCCCCGCCGGCACGTATGCCACCGACGCGTAAATCAGAATCAGCAGCAGCACGAAAATCACGGCCATCCCCAGCCGGCGCGGCATCCAGCCACGCACCTTCGCGGCGTATTCCTCCAAATGATCGTCTCCCGATCCCTGGCGAAATGCAGTCATCGTCCCCTCCAATTGAAAGTTCGCGCAATTTAGATTTTGCGCATCGCCATTCTACTATCACGCGCGAGTTGGATGGCGAAGCCGAAGAAGGATTTCGCGCGACTCCCGCGCGCGCATTAACCTCGCGAGGCTAGCAAGAACGCACGGGGCTTCGCTCGGGATGGCGACATAGCTGGGCGCGGACAGTGTGTGCGGTGAACGCACAGAAACAGTATGGTGAGTGGAGAATATCGGGGTTTATCTGTAGTCACTGAGGTGGCTCGTGAGTATAATGGCGCCCGAACGACAGGCGCCGCGTGTGCGGCAGCATCGGCCCGCAAGATGCAATTGACCCAGGTAAAACACTCACACGGAGGTTCGCGATGCATCATTTTGGGATAACCAAGGGATTGGGATTTCGGATTGCGGTTTTGATTTCTCTGTTGGCGTTTGCGAGTGCGGCATTTGCGCAGGAAGTCAAAAAGGAAGCCGTGAAACATACGAATCCAAGCTCGGGAGCGGAGATGTTCAAGCAGTACTGCGCGGTGTGCCATGGTGCAGGCGGGAAGGGAGATGGACCAGCCGCGCCGGCGTTGAAGCAGGCGCCGGCCGACTTAACGACCCTCGCGAAGCGCCACGACGGGAAATTCCCGGACGACCTGGTGGCGACTGTGCTGAGGAACGGCGTGAAGGCTCCGGCGCACGGCACTTCCGATATGCCGGTCTGGGGCCCGCTCTTCTCGAAATTGAATTCGGATCCGGCAATTGTGAATATGCGGATCACGAATCTGACGAGCTACGTCAAGTCGCTCCAGGTGAAGTGAAGTAGCGCGGAGGCGACGGCGGGACGCCAACGCTACAACAAGGTATCGTCAATACGCTCTTCCGCGCCGTCAGGCTCAATTTCCTCGGTGACGTTGTGGGGAGCGGAGGCAACGGTGATCGGAGCGGCCGATGCAAAAGCGGATGCGGCCGCAGCGCGTACGCGCGGGGCGAGAACTTCGATGGGTTCGGGGCGCGCAGCAATCGGAATGCCGCGAAGCTGGGCGATGAGCGCTTCCTTCGAACCACCAAAGAAACCCTCGACAACGTGTCCGAGCGCCTGCGTGCGCGCGTCTTCGGCGGTGAGATTCGGGCGATACATGTACGCGCGGCCAATTTTCTTGCGCTCGACGATTCCCTTGCGCGCGAGGCGGTCCATGATCGTCATGATGGTGGTGTAAGCGCGCGGGCGGCGCTCGGCGAGGCGATCGCGGATTTCGCGGACGGTGCCTTCGCCCATGGGCCAGAGCGTGTTCATGCAATCGAGTTCGAGTGGCGCGAGATCGAGGAGGGCGCGACGAGGTGCGGGAGGCTTATCGGTCATGAATCCTCTCGTGTGATGCGCTCAACCTTTTTGCGAAGCGGGTTTCGCTGCGCCGGCGACGAATTTGTCGGCGCGAAGCAGCGCGCGTCGAAGCGACGGGTTGCGATCGGTCCAGACATCTTCATCGGGTTCATTTGCCGCGGCGTCGAGCGTCGCGCGCATCGCCGCCATTTTCGAATCCATGTCGTCGAGAAAATGCAAAGCGACGGCCTCGCGAACCTGCGGCAGCGACGGCGAGCCGAATTCGTGCGTGCCATGATGGCTCAGAATCAGGTGTTCCACAAGCACGGCGAGCGGCGCGGGGAATCCGGGGATCGCCTGAATCTTCGCGCGCACGAGCGATGCGCCAATCATGATGTGGCCGAGCAGGCGTCCTTCGGTTGTGTAGTCGATTCCGCGCACGTACTGAAGCTCGTCAATTTTGCCGATGTCGTGGAGCACGATGCCTGTGAGGAGTAAATCCGCGTCGAGCTCGGGATAATGCGCCGCAGCGGCTCGCGCGAGGCCGATGAGGCTGACGACGTGCTCGAGCAAACCACCGATGAAGGCGTGGTGCATCACCATCGCAGCGGGCGCGCGCTTCAGTTTCGGCGCGATCGCGGGATCTTCGACGACGTTCGTCAGAAGCTTTTGCAGCCAGGGATTTTTCATCCCAGCGACGGCGGCGCGGAGATCGGCGTAGAGTTTTTCGACGTCGGACTTTGTAGCTGCGAGAAAGTCGGCGAGATCGTAAGCGTTTTCGGCGGAGGGGATAATCTGCTCGAGCGTCAATTCTTTCTGGCCGTTGTAAAGTTTCACACGGCCGCGGACCTGAACGACGTCGTCTTGCTCAAATGTCTTTGCGATGGATTCGAAGTTGTCCCACATCTTGCCGGGGATTGTGCCGGTGCGATCCGCGAGACTGAGTTCGAGCCAGGATTTGCCGGTGCGCGCCGACGTGCGGGTCTCCTTTTCGCGGACGAGGAAGAGCGACGTGACGAGCTGTCCGTCCTGGAGATCGGAAACGTAGTGCTGCTTCATTAGCCGTTGACCTTCGGCTTCGGCAACTTCTTCTTGGACTTTTGCGGCGTGTCTGCCGTGGGAGCAACTTCCTGGA
>JBAWGF010000112.1:0-3992 GCA_049592615.1 Candidatus Acidiferrales bacterium | reverse complement strand
GTGGGCGAAGCGGAAGATGGGTGAAGCAGCGCCTTGCCGTTGTATTCCTTTTGAAAACCATCGATCTGAATTCTGCCATGACCGAAAGTCGCGAGCGCGATCGCGTCAGGGGTGCAGAACATTTCCTTTTTCTCGACGATGCCGGTCTCGAGGACCTTCAATATTCGATTCTGATCCTTAAAGGAGCCAGGTGTCGCGGAGTGAATCAAATCGTACGCGACCCACTCTGGAACGTTGGTTGGAGCTGCAGCGATTGCTGCAAACTTTTCCGCCATCGGAGTCTGCGCCGACGCGATGGATGTTCCACCCTGAACCATTAGGGTGATCACTGCAAGAAATGCGCCGGACATGATTTTCTTCGTCATTTCTGTTCTCATGCCCGCAGACTGCTTGTCCGATTCGCGCAAGGCGACTGGCAGATGGGACAGTTTTCGCACAGTGCGGTTTGCCCGGGTCTTCTCTTTTTCAGGACAGGCGAGAAAAAGTGGATCTAAGAGCAAAGGAGGCGGGGGCGCCGCTCGATTTCGTTTACTGAGCAGCGCCCCCGACTGAGGACATGACCGTACTTCGTCTGCTTATGACCGGAAGGTCACCACTGGGCACTTGACGCCGCAGATCACCTTGTACGCTTTGCTGTCGAGCACATGACCTGCAAGGCCTTCGCGTCTCTTCGCACCCATCACGATGAGATCCGCCTTGGCGATTCGGGCCCATCGCAGAATTTCCTCGACGGGCTCTCCAATCACCATCGCGAATTCGACTTTGCACGTCTTCTCATCTGTGACCGGAACCAGCTCTTTCAGCTCCTTCGTGATGGCCTCTCTCTTCTTTGTTACAGCCTCTTCGGAATAGTCGTCGGCATACGGAACTACGTTCAAAAAAGTAAGCCGCGACCGGTGTTCCTGCGCGAGCGAGAAAGCAAATGCGGCTTCACGCTCGGCGCTCGGTCCGAAGTCCGTCGCAAAAAGGATGTTCTTGAATTCCGCTTCGTACATTGCCTCTTCGGAGGCGGCGGGCCCGATCGTCATGACCGGGATTCGCGCATGCCGAAAGATTTCTTCCGCGGCCGACCCCATCAGCACTTTTTCGACGCCCTTGGGCGCGTGGGTTCCCAGAATCAGCATATTAACTTCATATTTCTTGACGAGGGCTTCCAACGTGGGCCACAGAGAACCCTCCTCAATGACGAAATGATGCTTCACATCGGAGAGACGTCCGGAATCGATGACGTTGCGAAAGGCTGCGACCGCTGCCGTCCGGCCCTTGTACTCTTCCTCCATGGCCAACTCGGCCGCCATCATCGGGTAGCCGCTGATGGTCACGATGTGCGTCAAATAGATAGTCGAGCCATAGCGCCGGGCCAGCGACACCGCATATTCCAATGCGCGGTCGGAGGCAGGGGAAAAGTCTGTCGCGACCAAGATCTTTGCGAGGAAAACCGCCTTTTTCGCCTCCAATTTTACCGTTGCAGTAGCTGCCATCTGAACCTCCTCGCGCCGCCTGCCAGTGCCCGTCCGCGGCGCTTCCTAAACTAGATACTTTTTAACCGGTCGGGAGGAACGAATCTGTGAAGAGTGTCACTCCTCGGCGTGACGTGGGTCACATGGGACAACCTCTGGCCGGCAGGCAATACGAGAGAAGCCGGAAGTTGCTCTGCCGGTTTGGCTTGCGCCAGCATGGCCGCGTCTCGGGCTGTTGCAAATCGCAAGCCGGCGTAAGGAAGAGGCAAAGCATGCTAACAGTGTGGCTATTGCGGACGTCTTCTGCATGAAGAGAACGAGTCGAGCAAATTCGGCTCGCGCGACAGGAGAGCGCACATGCCCTTGAAGCAGTTTCGTTTTATGGCTTTTTGTCTTCTCGCTGCCGGCCTAGCGATTTCAGCTCATTTCTTGTTCGCAAAGAATCCACCGCAATCCACGAGTCTGATCGTCCATGAATGGGGCACGTTTACTTCCGTCGCGGGAAACAATGGCCAGCCGGTCGAGTGGTTGCCCTTGCGAGGGTCGCGTGACCTCCCCGGATTCGTGGAACACTACAGCGACGCGGCGCTGAAGGGTGGACTCAGCGGCACCGTGCGTCTGGAAACGCCGGTTCTTTACTTTCACGCCGCGGAGAAAATGAAACTGAGCGTCAAGGTCGGCTTCGCGAAGGGCATTATCACCGAGTGGTATCCACAGGCGAGCCAGCTTGAACCCGCGGGATATCTGAATAATGCGCGCCTGCAACTGGAGAGCGACAATGGGAGCATTGCGTGGAACTCCGTGTCTGTGGAGCCGAACGCGACCGCCGATTTCCGGCGCGAAGAGGGGCCCAGCCGATACTACGCTGCGCGCGAGACATCCGCCTCGCCGATTCGCGTGAAAACAAACAAGGGCGACCAGCAAGAGAGATTTCTCTTTTACCGCGGCGTGTCCGTGTTTCCCGTGCCGATTTCGGCGCGGCTCACGCATGACGGGAAAGTTCAGGTTGCGAATCTCGCAAAGAGCCCGATTTCAAACGTGATTCTTTTCGAGCGTCGCGGAGAAAAGATGGGTTATCGCGTCGGCGGCGCGATCGCGACCGAAGCAACTCTCGAAGCGCCACCTCTGACTGCCACGATGGCCTCCCTCGACAGAGATCTCGAATCGATGCTTGTCGGCGAGGGCCTATATCAGGACGAGGCGCGCGCGATGATCGCAACCTGGCGGGATTCGTGGTTTGAAGAAGGCAGCCGGATGATTTATTTCGTGCCAAAAGAATTTGTGAATACAATCCTGCCGCTTTCGATCCAGCCTGCGCCAAAGCAGACGGTGCGCGTGTTTGTGGGACGGCTGGAGGTCATTACGCCCGCGACAGAAAGGGAAGTGGAACACGCGTTTGTCTCGGACGACCAAAAGATGCTCGACCGGTACGGCCGGTTTCTCTTGCCAATCCTGAGGACGATGCTGGAGAAAACTTCCGATCCAGCCAGGACGAAGCAGCTCAATCAATATCTGAAATCAGCGTTCGTGACGCAATCGGCCCGCGCGCAGCACGGAAATTAAATTCGGGAAGCCGACTTCGAATCGGCGGATTGGCGTGCGGCGCGGGGAATTGTTACAATATCGGTTGGCCGGGGGCGGAAACCCTCGCCCTCGATCGCCCGGGAATTTTCCCGGCAGGCGGAACAACCGACCGTATGGCTCCTCGCACGCTCTTCGAAAAAATCTGGGAAGCGCACATCGTCCACGAAGAACCCGGGCAACCCTCGCTCATTTATATTGACCGACACCTGATCCATGAAGGCACTTCGCCGCAGGCGTTTGCGGGCATCAAGGCCGCCGGGCGCAAAGTGCGCCGGCCGGAGCTGACGTTTGCGGTGATGGACCATTCGGTCTCGACCAAGAACCGCGATTTGCCCGTGCTCGACGCCGATGCGGCCGGGCAGTTCGATGCACTGGCGCGCAACTGCAAGGAATACGGCGTGAACCTGTTCGACATGCACAGCAAAAATCAGGGGATCGTGCACATCATCGGGCCGGAGCTCGGGATCACGCAGCCGGGGCAGACGATCGTTTGCGGCGACAGCCACACATCCACGCACGGCGCATTCGGCGCGCTCGCATTCGGCATCGGGACAAGCGAAATCGAGCACGTCCTCGCGACGCAGTGCCTCTCGCAATTTAAGTCGAAGACGATGAAAGTGGAGTTCACCGGGAAGCGGCCGAAGGGTGTGACCGCGAAAGACATGATCCTCGCGTTCATCGGTAAGATCGGAATCGCCGGCGGGAACGGGCATGTGGTGGAATACACGGGCGAGGCGGTGCGCGGGCTTTCAATGGAAGGCCGCATGACGATGTGCAACATGTCGATCGAAGGCGGCGCGCGCGCAGGAATGGTCGCGCCGGACGACACGACGTTTGCGTATCTCGAAAGGCGGCCGTTCGTGCCGCGCGGAAGGGATTTCATGCTCGCGGTGGATTACTGGATGTCGCTCGCCACCGATGCGGACGCAAAATACGACGACACGGTGA
>JBAWGF010000111.1:0-6779 GCA_049592615.1 Candidatus Acidiferrales bacterium | reverse complement strand
GAAATCGGATGGAAGCCTGAGTTCCGATAAACAGATCAAACTCGATCATGCGGCATTCGTGCCCGCGCGGAACCGGACACGGATCGGGCTCGAGATCAGCCGCCCGTTCGCCTGGCCCGGGCAAACCGGGGCTGCCTCTGAGGATAAACTCCGTGAACTCGTGAGCCGCGAGGTTGCGAATCTGGATGGATTTGCAATGTTTGACAACGCGAGCCGCTTTCAAATTGAGCTGCCGGGAAGCTGGCAGGAACCGCCGCAAGTTTCTTCCCCTGCAAAGTCCAACTGAGTTTATTCCCCGTTCTTGTCTCACGGATATTCGCTTTCCTTGAAGTGATGTTAGCCCCGGCGTATAATTCCGCAAATCTGAGGGTTGTTGCGGACGCCCACCCCGCGACTTACATACATCATGTCCGACACGATTGAGCACACCGAGTCGTCTCCTCCGGCGCCAAATCGCCGCTCCCACGAGCGGCAAACAATCCGCTCGCTCGCCTACATAGAACTCGATGAAGGCAATGGCGGAATCGTCCTCAACATCAGTGAAAACGGAATGGCCGTGCAAGCGGTCATGTGCCTGGTTGAGGATTGTTTGCCCAACATGCGTTTCCAGTTGTCCAACTCAAAGACATGGGTCGAAACAGGCGCGGAGATTGTGTGGACGAGCGAATCGAGAAAGACGGCGGGATTGCAATTTACCGGCCTGCCTGAGGAAGCGCGCAACCAGATTCGAGAGTGGATTTCGGTCGGATGCGTCCCCGCCGAATCGAGGGAGGCAAGAGGGGGCGTGAACGGCAAGGGAAAATTGCACGCCACCGCAGCCACGGTTGAGGTGCCGGCAAATCCGAATCCAGAGCCGGCGCCAGCTGAGGTTGTCGCAGAAGAACATGTGATTGATTTATATCCGCCGGCAAACGTACCTGCCGAAACGATCGGCGGCGAAGCGCCCGCGGAAGCCTCCCTGCCAACGAAACGTGTTTCCGATTCCACCGAGGTCGTCGAAATTCACCAGGAACGAGCGCCTTCCGAGAGCGCCGCGACAATTTCGGATGTCGCCAGTGCGGCTGAAACGTCCTCAATATCTGCTCCGCAAGCCGGTGAAGCAGCGGACGCCTCAATGAATCCGTCCCCGGATGCGGTCTTGCACCCTGACGATGTTGCGGCGCTGCATCCCGTCGAATCGCCAGAAACTGTTTCGCTGCCGAGTGCCACGATTTCTGAGCTCCCTGTTCTGGAAGAAAGCAATCAGGATTTGATTCTTGCAGAGAGCGCCGCCGCTGTTTTGGATGCGACCGAGCTGCCAGGTGCAGCTCCTTTGCCGAATTCTGAGATCTCTGATGCGACAGCGGCCCTGGTGAATCCGGAGCGAGAGACGATTGCTCCTCCATACGCGGAAGAAAATCAAACCGCGACCGAGGAGCCAGTTGCGTTCAACTTACCGGATGTCCAAATTTCCGGCGCTCACAAAGTTGCCGAAAAACATGTGCGGGTTTTGGTCTCCCCGGCGGCGACCGCGGAAATTCTGCGCCGCGCGGAACCAATGGCAGCGATTACTTTGCCTGCTCCCCGGGCTGTGCGCCCGGCCGAAAACCTCGAGATCATGCCGGTTGCACAAACCGCCCCGGACGCGTTGATTCATTCAGAGCCGCGCACCAGCCGATGGGGATTCGTCGCCCTAGTCAGTTTCTTTGCGACCGTTTCACTCGCGGCTGGGTGGGTAGTCGGACGGGGAGTCTTGAACGAAATGTTTGTAAAAACGGGGAAGACGAGTTCGCCCGCGCCCTTGCCCGATTCGCATCTCGCCGCAAGCTCTGTCGGCGCAGCGCGCAACGTGCTCCAGATCGAAGTCGTGGATCTGAACAGCCGGCGATGGCTGGTTCCGTTCAGTCTCTCGAGTGGTCCGCCCGAAGGCTCGCGCCAACACGCCACGGCGGCTGCGCCCGCGCAACCCGCGAAGAACAAATTGGCATTTCGAATTTGGATCTTGTCTCCCCCGGTCCATTCGCAGAACCCCGCGTCTGCGAGTACGCCGGAGAAGGAACCACCTCCTTCGGTGACGGGTTTGCCGGGCAACACGACAGGTGCGTTGCCGCTCGGATCCATTGATTCGCAGTCCGTGAGTCCGCCGCCCATGCCCGATTCCGCGGCGCAGGCCGCGTCACAAGGAAAATTAATCGAGACAGGTAAGCTGATTCACAGCGTCGACCCGGTTTACCCGCCGGCCGCAAGGCAATATGGCGTCCATGGAACGGTCAAGCTTTTTGCAGTAATCGGCGTGGATGGGAGGGTGAAAAGCCTGAAACCGCTCAGCGGGCAGAGCATGTTGATTCCGGCGGCGATGGATGCTGTCCGCCAGTGGCGTTACGAACCGACCTTACTTCACGGAAAGCCCATTGAATCGGATCGAGAAATCACGATTGTTTTCCGAATGCCCTAGCCGGACACACTCCTGAATTTTCAGCCTTCGCGACCCCGAATCAGACGAATCGCATCCGGCAGTGAGGAACTTCGCTGGTTCGCAGGCCCGGAATCCGCATCGGCGACCGGAGTTTCCTCCGGCTCGGCGGCGCCTTCTCCCGGAGCGAGAAAAAGGTTCGCTTCGATTCCGTGCTGCTTCGTGTAGAGATCGTAGTAGCGGCCCCCGGCGGCGTAGAGCGACGCATGCGTGCCGCGTTCGAGGACTCGTCCGCCTTCGATCACCAGAATCTGATCGGCGCGGCGAATGGTGGACAGGCGGTGCGCGATCACGAAGGTGGTTCGTCCGCGCATCAGGTAACGCAGTCCCTCCTGAATCAACGCCTCCGACTCGGAATCCAAACTTGACGTAGCCTCGTCGAGAATCAGGATGCGCGGGTCGGCCAGGATCGCGCGGGCGATCGAAACACGCTGCTTTTGTCCGCCGGAAAGCTTCACGCCGCGCTCGCCGACCACCGTGTCGTATTTTTTCTCAAACGTCTCCGCGAATTCGTCCACGCGCGCGATGTGGCAAGCGGCGAGAATTTCCTCCTCGCTCGCATCGGGCCGCGCAAATGCGACGTTTTCGCGGATCGTCCCGTCGAACAAGAACGTCTCCTGCAAGACGACGCCGAGCTGCGTGCGGTAGGTACTGAGACGCACCTGCGCGAGATCAAATCCATCCACCAGGACGCGGCCGCTCACCGGCGTATAGAAGGCAGCAATCAACCCGATGATCGTGGATTTGCCCGCGCCCGAAGGCCCCACCAGCGCCGTCACCGTACCCGGCTCGGATTCGAACTGCACGTCGTGCAGCACGGGCTTGCCGGAGTCGTAAGAGAAGCTCACGTCTTCAAATACCACTTTGCCGCGGATGCGTTCCAGGCTCACGGTGCGTCCCGGTGCTTCGTCTTCCGGATTTTCGCTGAGGATTTCGCGTGTGCGTTCCAGGCCGGCCAGAGCTTCGGTGATTTGCGGGCCGATGGAAACGATCTGGAACACGGGCGCCACCAGCATGGCCAGAAAGAGTGTGAATGTGAGGAACGTGCCGAGCGTCATCGTGCCGGCAAGAATTTGCCGCGCCCCGAGGAACATGATCGCCGCGCTCACGATCCCCATCAAACTCGTGGCTGAAAGGCTCATCAGCGAGGTAGCCGTCAGCGTCTTCAGAACATTGTCGAGCAGGCGTTGCACGCCGGCGGCAAAGACTTTTTCCTCCCGCTCTTCGGCGTGGTATCCCTTGACGACGCGGACGCCGCCGAGTGATTCCGTCAGCCGTCCGGTAACTTCGGCGTTAATTTTGGGCCGGGCGCGGAAAATGGGGCGAATCGTCTTGAACCCCACGTTCACCGCGCCGCCAAATATCAGCAGGACCGCAAACGCGACGGCGCTCATAGTCACGCTGATGCGCACGAGAATCACGAGCGCGAAAATCGCGGTCATGATTCCCCCGGCGAACTCGATCAGCCCCGTGCCGATCAGGTTTCGCACGCCTTCCACATCGATCATGATGCGCGAAACCAGCACGCCTGATTTATTCGCGTCATAAAACGCCACGGGCAGGCGCCCGATATGTCTTTGCACCTGGATGCGCAGCTCGGTGATCATCCGCTGCGAAGATTTCGAAAGGAGCTGCGTGAGCGTGAAGGATGTCAACCCCTGCACCACGGTCGCGGCAACCACGATCAGCACGATCGGCGTTAGCAGTTGAACTCGGTGCTTGCCGATTACATCGTCCACCAGGTATTTCGTCGAAGACGGGAGAATCAGCCCTGAGACTCGGTTGATGGCCATGAGGACGAAGCCCACCGCGAGAATTCCCCGCCGCGGCTTCAGGAGCGCCAGGATGTCGGGCAGAAGCTTCCAACTAAGCTTGGGTTTCGCAGGTTTCGGTGGTTTGGCAGGGCTCAGTTCAGAAGCCATCGGTTTCGGCGGGTTGCTCACGGCGTCTTATTAGATGCTTGGTCAGCCAATACGACTATACCTGACGTGGCATCGCGCCACTACGATCCGTACCCCTTCGGATGGCGGGCCCGCCACTCCCACTGCGAGCGGAGGATCGCCGGCAAATCGGACATCACGGGCTTCCAACCCAGCACGCTTTGCGCTCGCGTCGCATCGGCGACGAGCCGCGCGGGATCGCCGGGGCGGGGCGCTTCGAATCGAATGCGAATTTCACGCCCGGTGACCTTCCGCGCCGCTTCGATTACTTCCAGGACGGAATTTCCGTGCCCGGTTCCGAGATTGATGAAATCCGAATTGCCGCCTTGGCGGAGATAGTCGAGCGCCCGAATGTGCGCATCGGCAAGATCGGCCACATGGACGTAATCTCGAATCGCAGTCCCATCCGGAGTGGGATAGTTCTTGCCGAAAACGGGGACCTCCGCCTTTTCGCCCGCCGCCGCCGCGAGGACATTGGGAACGAGATGAGATTCCGGTTCGTGATGCTCTCCCAGCTTTTCCGTTGCGCCGGCTGCATTGAAATAGCGCAAGGCGGCAAATTTCAATCCGTACGCGCGGTCGTAGCTGTCGAGCAGCCGCTCCATGAGCAGCTTGGACCAGCCGTACGGATTTTTCGGCCACTGCGGCGTTTGCTCGCGGATGGGCATTTCTTCCGGTTCGCCATACGTGGCGCACGTCGAAGAAAAGACGACGCGCCGCACGCCCGCCTGCAATAGAGCGCCAAACAGTGCGATCCCCTGCTGCACGTTATTTTCGAAGTAAGCCGCGGGCTTCTCCACCGATTCGCCGACGTAGGCGAGCGCCGCAAAGTGAATGCACGACTCGACGGCTTGTTCCCGGATGATTTTTTCGACGAGCTCGCGATCGCCCACGCGCCCATTGTAGAAAGGGGTTCCTGCTGCAACGGCCCGGCGATGCCCGCGCCCCAGATCATCGAGGACAACGATTTTTTCATTTTTTGCGCACAGCCGCTCCACCGTGACGCTGCCGATGTAGCCTGCCCCGCCTGTCACCAGAATCGTCATCACGATTTCCTTTTGCGACGTCCCAATCTGCCATTGTTGAGCGAAAGAAGTCCAGGTGTGCCACGTCTTCTTATTTGGGCTACCGGGCTTTCCGGACGCTGTTCTCCGATACATCCAAAGAACAACTGCGTTGTCGGTTTTGGTTGCGATGTGTGCGAATTTTGCTTATCAGTCGTGCAGGACTACACTCATAAGTGAGGTGTTGATCTGGAGCCCACCGTTGTACTTGATGAAGCCCAGCTTTTTGAATTTGTTCATGAAAAAATTCACGCGAGAGCGCGTTGTGCCCACCATCTCCGCCAGCATCTCTTGCGATACTTTTGGGAGCACCCTTTGCGGCTCATCTTCCTTGCCATAACGCGCGAGCAGCAATAACGTGCGAGCCAGCCGCTTCTCGCTGGAGTTAAAGAGCTGATCGACTAAGTCCTCCTCGATTCGGATGTTCCTTGCGAGCATGAAAGTGATGAAACGGTCGGAAAATTCATGTTCCACGTGGAGAACGCGAATCATCTCGGCTTTTTCAATGACGAGCGCGGAGGTCGGCGCAATCGCGGTCGCCGTCCCGATCCGGATCGGCTGGCCGGCAAGGCATCCCTCGCCAATGAAATCGCCCGATCCTAAAACCGCCACCACGGCCTGTTTGCCGGTTTCATTGACAACCGAGAGCCTTACCCTGCCTTTTTGAATATATAGAACATTCTTAGAAGAATCGCCCTGCGAAAAGATTGTTTCCTTTTTCCTAAACTCTACAACTTTCCTTGCCACACCCGCCGAATCAAGAAAATCCTGAGCGTTGAAAGCGTTCTTACCATTGGGTTTCGGACGATTTGACACTGGAGCTCCCACGGCTAAAACCCCCGGCTGGATTTGTACCCGAGCGTAGCACACGCCCAAATGTATGAGCAAGATAGAGATGTGTGCGTTAGTGAACAGATATCTGTCCTTGCCTCACATAGGATGCTGTCTGTGGGTGGAGCAAGAGGACCAAGGCGAAAGCAAGTCCGAGAGTTTCCCCCTAAGCAACACTGGAGATCGCAGGTTCATTCGCACTCCATTCTGCACTGGCAGTTCTCGGGTCAATACAAGAATGGGTGCAACGCCTTGGGGCCGGTCGCAATGTCTGCCTGCGAAGAGAAGGAGACACCGAAATGCCTTTACTTCAACTCTTGATGGTTCTGATCGTGATAGGTGTCCTGCTCTGGTTGGTCAATCGTTTCATACCGATGCAGAGCACGATTAAGTCCCTCTTGAATGCAGTCGTGGTGATCGCCACGGTTTTGTGGCTGCTGAACGTTTTCGGACTATTCCACTCTCTTTCGCGAATTCACGTTGGAGCATAAG
>JBAWGF010000110.1:0-3608 GCA_049592615.1 Candidatus Acidiferrales bacterium | reverse complement strand
GCCATCCGGTGCGTGGCAGGCAGCGCATTTGGATTTGTAAAGGCCAGCTGCATCGTCGGCGCGCGCCGATGCACATGAAAAGACAACGACTGCAGCCAGGAATAGGCTGGGAACAACGCGGAGCAAGCGGTGATTCATCTCGTCCTCCTGAAAGCTCGTGCAGCATATCACCGCTCACTCTCGGATGGGAAGACGCGCGTTTCCTAGTCTTGAATGGCCCAATTTCTCGAAAGCCCTCAGGCCTTTGGTACATTTCGCTCAATTTGCCTGATATACAGGAACAGTCCGACCACCGAAATGAGGATGAATACCAACGCCAATCCCAAGCCACGGCGGCGATAGTCCCGCTCCGCCAGAGCATTCTCTCCCGCTTGCAGATTCTTCGCGGTAATTCTCAGGCCAGCTTGAATATCCTGATCCACGAGATCCTGCCGAAAGCTATGGATTGTGACGCGAGCCTTGGTCAGCGCGTCTCGCGCCTGATCTTCATCCAACCGAGCCTGGCTCACTTCCATGCCGGAAGATTCGGCAACGCCGATGACGTTGTCGGTGTTCCTGATGGCGACGTCCAAACGGGTCAAGCCATTGAGCATTTCCGCCCGGGCTTGGTCACAGGCATCTCCGGGCGTGTGGCACTTCATGCATGCGGCCTGAGGACCGGTCCCGAGCTTTGCATCGGTGGGATGGCTGATCGCATGATTACCGTGACAGACGACACATCCGGGAAGGCCCGCGGATTGAAAGGCGGCCCTGTGCGAACTTTTCAAGTACATCTGTTCCTGAAATGCATGGCATGTCGAACAGACATTCCGGACCGAATCGACTCCCGGCGGGGCCGCGCCGTGGTTTCCATGACATGTTGTGCAAGTCGGCGCGCTCAAGTCACCGCGAGCAACCATAGCCTCGTGATGCACGCTGGTGTTGTACTTAGCGAATTGGTCCGTGGGAATCGAATATCCTTTCATATACGCGGCGTTCGCATGGCACTGGGAGCAGGTCTGGGCGACATTGAGGGGATGAACCTTCGAGCGAGTGTCGCTTGGGGGGCGCAGGTCATGCACGCCATGACAATCCGTGCAGACCGCGACTTTCGGGTCACCCTTGGCGAATAGCTTTCCGTGGACACTCGTTTTGTATTGGCTGAGCTGGTCCGTTCGAAGCGAAGGATTGTACTGGCGCATGTACGCTGAATCGGAGTGGCACCGGCCGCAGAGTTCTGGAATCTGGCTCCGCCGGACCTTGCCACGGAAACCGGCTGCCTTGCTCATGGCATCCATGTCCGACCTCGTGGGGTCTCCGCCGTGGCAGCTTGCACAGGTCAGTCCTTTCTGAGCATGGATGTCACGGGAGAATTGTTCCTGGGTCACTTGAAGCGGCGGTTCCAACACGGAATGACAATCCACGCATGTGCTCGCCGTCTGCGCATGGGCGATCCCACAACAAAATGACGCCAGCAGCACCACAAGTGCTGCCAGGAGAATCCCGCTATTTCGCCGCATAGCCATAAATTGTCATCGCGAGGATGTAGCAGAGCGCAAATACCCCTGCTCCCATGATGAATCTCCGGCCGCGTCCACGGCCCAGCTGATCGAAAAACGGAAGAAGCAACCAAACAAACCCAGCCGCACCGAAGACGAGGATTCCCACGACCTCGCCATCCACAAACCATATCTTTGCCGGAATCTTTTTAAGAGTTTGGAACATGAACATGAAATACCATTCCGGGCGGATGCCAGGCGGGGCAGGTGCAAACGGGTCCGCTTTGGTTCCCAGTTCCCAGGGCAGTATCGCCGCGAGTGCCCCAAGAACACCGAGGGCGATGTACCATGCCATCAGCTCGCGCAGGAAAAAGTTGGGGAAAAACTTCATCTGGCGTGCCTCACCGGGAGAGGCCTTCCAGCGGGCTTCCACGCCTGGCGGCACACTAATTCCGAAATATTGCACCAGGGCAAGATGAATAAGCACGAGTAGCGTCGTCAGCAAGGGCAACAACGCAACGTGGAATCCAAAGAAACGGGTCAGGGTCGCACCGGTCACTTCTTCACCGCCGCGCAAGAAGACCATCAGGCTGTGGCCGATGAATGGCACCTGTCCAGCGATCTCCGTCCCAACCTTTGTTGCGAAAAACGCCAGCGTGTTCCACGGGAGCAGGTAACCGCTAAAACCGAATCCCATGGCCAGAAACAGCAGCAACATGCCGCTCAGCCAGGTAAGCTCCCTGGGCTTTCGGTAAGCGCGCAAGAAGACCACGCTGAACATGTGGGCGAAGGCCGTGAGAATCATCAGGTTTGCCGCCCAGGAATGAATCGAGCGTATCAACCAGCCGAATTGTACCCGGGTCATGATGTACTGCACACTCTCGAAAGCTTCGTTTGCACCCGCCCGGTAGTAGAGCAGCAGCAGGATTCCCGTGCAGACCTGGATTATGAACAGGAAAAGAGTGATTCCGCCGAGGAAGTACCAGTAAGAAAGCTTGTGGATGGCTACTGTCTTTTTTTTCAGTGGAGCAATGAACGCGGCCCAATGAAAGCGCTCATCCAGCCAATCGCGGACGTACGCAAGGGGATGCATTTCAGCCTTCGCGCTTACGGCTGACGACCACTTCTTCTCCGCGCACGTGGACTTGGAGGGCTTCCAGTGGACGAGGAGGAGGGCCAGAGATGTTACGCCCGTTGAGGTCGTACAGACCGTTGTGGCATGCGCACCAGATTTCGTGCAGGTCATTACGATACTGAACCGTGCAGCTCAAATGCGTGCAGACAGCTGACAAGGCGCGATACTCGCCTTCGGCGGTCATCAGCAATAGTGCGGGGCGAGTTCCAAATCGAAAAATCTTGGATCCGTTAGGCTTCAGGTCTCCGACCTTGGATGCCACGACTTCGTCGCTGCCAACCTCCGTTACACGTGGGGGAATGAGATAGCGCAGTACGGGATACACAAACGACATCAGGGACGCGAACAGCCCACCTCCTAGCAACATCTCAACGATCCGGCGTCGCGGCGGCGTGACTGGAGGCAGAACCTGGCTCTCCATCGAGCTCCTCACGTTCTCTCATGAAGATCGATATACTACAAACTAGCGCTTTTTACCGACCTCCCGGAGGATCGTCCACTTACAGACTCATCCCGTACGGCTCAACTAGGTAGCAGCTCAGGCAGAACGCCGTCTGATTCGAACGGTCAATGTGTTCTGAAGTTCCCCGAGCCATGCAAAGAATCGGCAGGACCAAGAACGCGGCAAAAGCGAGCATTTTCCCTTCGCGATTGCTGGCAATCGAAGGACGCGCCACGATTAAAGCGATCAGGATAGCGGTGATCAGCAGAAAAATATAAGGAAACGCCGCGGCTGACGGCAGATTCAATTCCCTTGTCTCCTCCCATACGCGGGCGCGAGCAAGAATTCCACCGGCACGTTTCGTCCGCGAATCGCGGCAACACTCCGTTTATTTCTTTTTCGCCAGTTCCCGGATATAAGCTACAAGCTGCTTGATCTGATCGTCGGTCAACTTCCCTTTGAAGGCCGGCATTTTTTTGCCCTTGCCATTCGTCGTAACGTCGATCAACTGCGCGTCGGTTTGCTTCTGAACTTCCGCGGAGCGCAGGTCCGG
>JBAWGF010000109.1:0-11677 GCA_049592615.1 Candidatus Acidiferrales bacterium | reverse complement strand
TCGTCTTCGAGCAGGATGACGACGCGCAGCGCATCCGCGGCGCGTTCCGCCTCAGCGCCGATTACCAGGGCGGCACCGGATTCATCCACGGGGGAATCATCGCCCTTGTCCTGGATGAAGCGATGGGGAAGGTAAACCGTTTTCGCGGCGTTCGCGCCGTGACCGCCGAGCTGACGATCGAATATCTGAAGCCGGTCCCGGTGGACGAGGATCTCGTCATCGAAGCGCAGGAAATGGAGAAGAATGGCCGCAGCCTGATTCACTCCGGCGAAATTCGCAATCGTTCAGGACAGGTTCTCGCGCGCGGCCGCGGCCGTTTTGTGATCTTGCGCCAGGGCGCATGAAAGAGTTTTGACAAGTTTCTAAATTCGCAGTGCACGGGAGAACGAAAATGGACTTGATGAACAACAATTTGTGGCGCGTGAAAGTGGGCCTCGCGGAAATGCTCAAAGGCGGCGTCATCATGGACGTCACCACGGCCGCGCAGGCCAAAATCGCGGAGGACGCCGGCGCGTGCGCCGTCATGGCGCTCGAGCGCGTTCCCGCCGACATTCGCAAGGAAGGCGGCGTCGCACGCATGGCCGCGCCGCGAATCATCCGCGAGATTATGGACGTGGTCTCCATCCCCGTGATGGCGAAGGTTCGCATCGGCCACTTCGCCGAAGCGCAGGTCCTCGAAGCGCTCGAAGTGGACTTCATCGACGAGAGCGAAGTTCTCACGCCCGCCGATGAAGAGCATCACGTGTGGAAACACGGTTTCAAGGTCCCATTTGTTTGCGGCGCGCGCAATCTGGGTGAAGCACTGCGCCGCATCGCCGAAGGCGCAGCCATGATCCGCACGAAGGGCGAAGCCGGCTCCGGCAACATCGTCGAAGCCGTCCGTCACATGCGCGCGATCGTCAGCCAGATGAAGCGCCTTCCCACGCTCGGAGAAGAGGAGCTGGTCCACGAAGCGAAAGAGCTGGGCGCGCCGTTCGAATTGGTCGCGTGGGTCGCGAAGCACGGCAAGCTGCCCGTGCCGAATTTTTCGGCCGGCGGCATCGCCACACCCGCTGACGCAGCGCTCGTGATGCAGCTAGGTGCTGAAGCGTGTTTCGTCGGCTCCGGCATCTTCAAGTCGAGCGACCCGGCGCAGCGTGCTCGCGCCATCGTCAAGGCCACCACCCATTACAAGGACGCGAAGATTGTCCTCGAAGCCTCCGAGGAGCTTGGCGACGCGATGAAGGGGCTCGATGTCCGCCAGCTCGAGGAAAAAGATTTGCTGCAAACCCGCGGCTGGTGATTATCCGGCCGTCGGTCTGCGCAGTATCTGTGTTCATCCGAGTTTATCTGTGGCGCTTTTCGGTGACTTGAAATGAAAATCGGCATTCTCGCAATTCAAGGCGATTACGAAGCCCATGCCAAAGTGCTCGAAACACTCGGCGTCGCGCACTCGTACGTCCGCCGACCCGAAGATCTCGCAGGCCTTAACGGCGTCATTCTTCCCGGCGGCGAGAGCACCACGCACGTGAAAGTCATGACCGAGGAAGGCCTCTACGACGCGCTCAAGCAATTTGCCGCGAACGGCGGCGCATTTTTCGGCACATGCGCCGGGGCAATTCTGCTGGCACGCGACGTCCACGGCCCCACGCAGGCCTCGCTCGCGCTTCTCGACATTTCCGTCCTTCGCAACGGCTACGGCCGCCAGCTCGCAAGCGACGTCCATTTCGCGAAATCAACGCTTCGCGAAGAGCCGCTCGAAATGGTTTTCATTCGCGCGCCGATCATCGAATCGGTCGGCAAGAATGCGGAAATCCTGGCCGAAGACGCCGGCCACGCCGTCCTCGTGCGCCAGGGCCGTATCCTCGCTTCCACGTTTCACCCGGAGCTGACAACCGACACGGCCGTCCACGAATATTTTCTCAAGATGGCCCGCAACGGTTCCTGAACCATGCCGGAGCTCGTAAAGATTCTCTTCGTGTGCATGGGCAATTGCGTTCGGAGCCAGATGGCGGAAGCCATCGCGCGCCACGACGCTTCCGACATAATCATCGCCGAAAGCGCCGGCATCCATCCGCTCGGGTTCATCGACAATACCGCCCGCGCCGTCTTGCTGGAACGCGGCATTACGATGGACGGTCAGACTTCGAAGGGCCTCCGCAGTCATCTGGTTTCAACGCCCCACCTGGTCATCAACATGTCCGGCGTGCCCTCCCGGCATCTTTTCCACGAATGGGCATTCGAGGAATGGCCCGTCGAAGATCCCTTTGGTGAAAATTTGGAAACTCACCGCCGCATCTGCGATGATATTGAACGACGCGTCCTGGATCTGGCCGAGCGTCTTCGTGCCCAGCTTGCGTCACCCGGCGGCACTTCGTAGCTCGAGCGCGCCGCCCGTTGGTCTCGTTTTGGAAAATTCGGAGAAGAATGCGCCGCGAAAAAACCAGCGTATCGCAGGAAGACTATCTGAAAGCGATCTGGGAAATTGTCCAGGAGGAGCAGGTGCCGATCAGCGCGCGCCTGGCGGAGGATTTGAGCGTCACGCCGCCCGCCGTTACCGCTGCGCTCAAGCGCATGACTCGTGGGGGATACCTTCGCGTGCGCCGCGGCGGCCGCATCGAGCTTTCGGCAAGGGGGAAGGGCATCGCGCAGCACCTTGTCCTTCGCCATCGCCTCGCCGAAAAACTTCTCACGGACGTGATCGGACTGAAATGGTCGCTCGCGCACGAACAGGCCGAACGCCTCGAGCACGGTATTTCACCCGAAGTGGTCAATCTTCTCTTGAAGCGCTTCGGCCGCGACAGCCGTTGCCCTCACGGTGTGCCGCTCTTCGGCGGATTGTCCCGGCTGCGCCACAAACTCGGCGCGGTCCGGCTTTCCGAAGCCGAAGTCGGCCATTCCTACGAAGTTCTGCGCGTCTATGAAAAAGACCCGAAGTTCCTCGAATTCCTCGTCGGCCACGACTTGCAACCCGGCGCGCGCCTTCGCGTTCATCAGCGCGAATACGACGAAACGACGGTTCTCAACGTCACGGGCCACGGCTCGCAACGCATCTATCTCGGCAAACCTGCGACGCAACGTATCTGGGTGCGCCGAATCTCCTATTAGTCCCAATTCCCCATTGAATTCGGTCTTCCGCACCTACCATGAAGTAGTCGCACCCCCACAGGCTTTACCCTATTGTGGTTTTCGGGCCGTCGCCATACCCTTATGTGATGGCACCAGCCATCTTGGCACGCCTTCGCACAAGCGACGGCCACAATGACGAGGTGATGACACAAATGCGAAAACTCAAGTTCTCGGGCTCGCACAATCCGCTGCGACCCTTCCGTTGGCTACTTCTCGCTGCTTTCATGTTGATGATTCCCGCCACATCTTCAATTGCGTGGGCGCAAGTCGCCGTCTCGATAACGGTAGCGCCGCCTCCGCTAGTGGTTTACACGCAACCTGTCTGCCCCGGCGAAGGCTTCATCTGGACGCCGGGCTACTGGGCCTATGGTGACGACGGTTATTACTGGGTCCCCGGTACCTGGGTCGAAGCCCCCGAAGTGGGCTTCCTCTGGACCCCGGGCTACTGGGGCTGGAGCGAAGGCGTTTATATTTGGCGCGCCGGCTATTGGGGCCCTCATGTTGGCTTCTATGGTGGCGTTAACTACGGGTTCGGCTACGTCGGCACCGGCTTTGAGGGTGGATATTGGCGTAGCGGCCACTATTTTTACAACCGCAGCGTAACGAACGTGAACGTCACGGTCATCCACAACGTGTACGAAAAGAGAGTTGTGGATCGTGGCAATCGCGTCGCCTACAACGGCGGCCGCGACGGCATTCGAGTGCGCCCCACACGCGAGCAGGAATCCTTCGCGCATGAGCGCCACATCGAGGCCACGTCCAACCAAGAGCGCCACCGCGAAGCGGCCCGCAGCGACCGCAGCCAGTACGCGTCCGTGAACCACGGTCGTCCGGCCGTCGCGGCAACTCCGAAGCCGGGCGAATTCAAGGGCAACGGCGTCGTACCTGCCCGCCCATCGAAGTCCGATCGTGCGACCACCACCCGCTCGGAGGCTGGGCGCAAGGCCGAAAGCACACGCACTACGCGCACTGAAACCGCCAAGCCGAGAGGTAGCGCGCCTAAACCCGAGCCAAAGCGTGAGACGAAGCCCGCGCCAACGCGCGAGTCGAAACCACCAGCCGCGCACGCGCCCAAGCCTGAACCAAGCCGTGAGGCGAAGCCTGCGCCTGAACATGCGACAAAACCCGCGCCAACGCGCGAGTCAAAGCCACCAGCGGAGAGTGCGCCTAAGCCCCAGGCACCGCGTCAATCGAAACCGCCTGCGCAACCGGCCGCGAAACCCGCAGCGCCGCAACACGAGGCCAAGCCGCCGGCGCAACACGAACAAAAGAAGCCCTAGCAGCAGCGCGCGCTTGGTCCAGCTCCCCCCGGTGCGCTTCCCCGGAACCTGCCTCAACCGGTTCCGGGGCCATCTTTTTTTCAAGCTGCCACTCTTTGTCCAAAATCAAATGGACGCCTTGTTAATTGATCGGAGCTGTCCAGTTTTGTTCCGGCAAAAATGCGCAGAATTCGAACTTCGTATTCCGTTTACTTGGATTGGTTCGATGCGAATTCAGGACTACGTAATCGACCAGCCTACGATCGTCATCGCGAGGAGCAAAAGCAGCACGCCAAGGCTTACGAGGCTTAGAACCTTGCCGTGCCCCAGCAGCGAGTCACGCGTCTCCGCGTTAATGCACAGCCAGGTGACGACAAACACCACCACGCTCCACGCCAGTATCGATGGCAATCCTGGATGGGCGCGGACGGCGCTCAGGAAATTCTGCGGCGGTTGACCCGCGGGCAACCACCAGGGAATAAATGGAGCGACTCCTGCCAGTAGGGCGAAGGTCAAAAGTTTTCGCGTGATCCAGCCCTTCACTTTGGGCCTCGAATGCCGCCAGATGAAAAAATCCCACGCCAGAAGGCCTACCGCCAGCGGTACCCATCCGTAGATAGAAATCTTGTCGTCCATCCATATCCAGGCGCGGAATAAGAATCGCGGCGAATGGCCGGTGATGTGGCGCGGCAAAAGATAAAATGCCACAAGCGTATTGCACGCAACGGCCACCATCAGCGTCACGAGGCTTGTCAATTGCAGCCAGTGCCGCGTGGAAGCCGCTCCGCAGCGATTGCACACGGATTGTCTCGGCAGAAAGCTCAACCCGCAACGTTCACAGAACACGCTTCTTCTCCCAAGTACTGGAGATTCGGCTTTCTTTCATTCAGCCTACTCCCAAGAAGCCGCCGAAAACTACTGTCCTGAGGGGCAGGCGCGCGTGCCGAATCAACAGCCGTGCAAACCCCTTATTCACAGTGGGCTTCGCGCCACTTTCACTTTGCTTTCGCTCTTTGCGGTCGTTTAGACCTGCGGAAGTTGCATTTCGGCGTACTTCTGGCGAATTAAGAACAAAGAATCTTTGAGGAAACGAATTAGTTGTGCGACCGCCCGGAAGAATCAGAATTCCCGGGCGCCAATTGAAGGTGAACGTGAATTGCTATCTGGTCTCCGGTTGGCGGTGCCGGCACGGTTGTTCCGATACTGTCGATTGCAGAAGGGGTGAGCGATTGATCATCATAAGGCGTCACCAAAACCGGTGTCCCTGTGCATGTGACGCCCTTGTAGTCCCTTAATCCAGGGCCGATGTAATAGGGCATCTGGCAATTTTTATCAAGTACAACGATAGGCCAGTCGCTGTCGCGAAGTGCGGACCACAGCCCGGGAAAACTCGCGCGTTCTATCACAGCGAAAGCTGATACCTCCGTCGGACTCGCGCCCTGCGCGTTCGCGTATGTTGATGCAGGCATCTCGAATGTGAATGTAACCTCCCCGGAAATGCGATCCACCGTCGGATCTTCATACACCGCACCCGAGTAGGCTACGTTCCAAGTAGCATTTGTCGGGCGTTGCACATGTTCGGCCGTCAGGTGGCCCGCAACCTCGAGCCTGCCGTCGGCAGTCACAAAAGCTCGCTTAGACCGGAAACTCAAGAGAGTATATTTCGTCAGGCTTGCGAGCCTCCCTGTTTGAAAGGCACCGTCACGCGTGAGCAGATTTGAGCCCTGCCCGGACGGGTAGATATTGAGGCTCAACAGGGTGTTTGCGGGCTTGGATGCGTCCAGTTCCAGCCTCCCAGCTACCTTTGCGATTGCCAGGTTGTACGGCTGGCTTTTTTGGTCCGATGAATTCAACGAAATACTGGCTGTGGAGTGAGCCGAGTCAATTTGCCGGCTGTCGGTTTGGGCATGAACTGCCGTCGCTGCGAGAGCGGCCCCGATGGGTACAGCGAGCAAGATTTTGTGAGCGCGCATCGTTCTTAGTTCTCCGCGCGGACCAGGCGTTCGCCGCTTTGATCTTCCATGCAGAATTGTACACCTGGTTGCTTTCTCTCGAGATCAAGCAGCGTGGACCGCAGTGGTGCCGTCATCGAGTTTAGACCCACATAATTTTGATGACGGCAAACAGCAGAAGGTTTGTTGGCGCTGGTCAAGGCGGAAATGTGCGCTTATGGCCCGGTTTCGAGCCGGATGTGTCCGATTCCTCCGTGAATGCTCACATGTACCGTCACGGGAGACTTTCTGTATGCATCGTTGACGTAGTCGTCGCCTTCTTCCTTCAGGCCCTGTGTGCTGACGGAACCGATCCCGCCCGAGGCATGCACCTGTACACCCACGTTTTTGGGCAGGTGAATCGTCGCGCTCCCAACCCCGCCCTGTAAATTCACGTCGAGGTCCTTCTTCCAATCCCCGTTCAGGTCTGCATTCAACTGGCCTGCGCCCATTTCAAGATCGACGTGGCTCAAGTTGAGTCCTTGAAGCCTCAGGTCACTCTTGCCGGCGCCCATGTGGATGTTCAAGTCCGACGGCACGTCATTGTTCAGGTGAAGGTCCCACTTGTTGTTGCTCGTCCCCCAGTGGATGTGATGTCCTTCCACCTGCTCGATATTGAGTGTTCCCTGGGTGCCCGACGAACTATAGTTGACTTCCGGCTTACCGTCCCACTCCCGGTAGTTGAAGTCCGCCTCGAGCAGTTTTGTCGCAGGCGCTCCTCCGGATATCCGCAGCTCTCCGGCCGGCATTTCCACCGAAATATTGACGGAACTGGCGCCCTGCTTATCCACCGATTTCTGTTCGTGCGTCATCGCCCGATGGGAATGCGAATGGCTCAGCGCGATGAAGAAGAGTACGAAAAGAATCAAAACCGCCAGGGCCTCGCCGCTGAAACCTGCGCCCTTGCTCTCGTCCGTTGCGTTTCGAAAAACGAAGTAATCGATAATCCTGCCGAGGCCCCAGAAGATCAGGAGCAGCGGCCAGAAGCGCGACATCACCGACCACGGATCGAAGTCCGGCCGCAGGTTCGAGTAGAGGAAGAGTGCGCCGATCGCGATCAGAATGAACGCACCCGTCAGCGACCTTCGACGGTATGGACGCCCGCTTCCCATTTCTTGCCTCCCCGCCTGACGATTTGCTTCGGTAACTCTACGCCCACTTACTCCTACGACGAAATACGGAAAAAGTTACGCCCCCAATGCACGGCTTGAATTTTTTCTTCGCCGGGAGTAACTTCCTCAACAGCCCACGGCGCTCCCTGGCGCCGGCAATTCAGGCACTCCGCAGGCCGGGAGGCACGCACGTACGCTGCTCCGCAAGCCGGGACCAAGACGGTTGGCCACACTCCCGGCGCATCACTAAGTCACGCAAGGAGCCGCCGCGCAAAGTTTCTGAATTCGAGTCGCTCAAGAATCTAAGGAGGAAGCGATGGCAACCGCCGTACAAGCCGCACAGTTGGATGACAATGTTTCGAAGTTTATCGCTCGGACTCACAAAATGCTGATCAACGGGAAGTGGGTGGAAGCCGCTTCGGGCAAGACATTCCCCACGTACAATCCCGCGATCGGCCAGGTTCTATCGCGAGTCGCCGAAGGCGATGCTGAAGACATCAACCGCGCCGTAAAGGCCGCTCGCGCCGCCTTTGAAACCGGCCCGTGGTCGCGCATGACACCCTCCGAACGCGGGCGCTGCATCTGGAAACTCGGCGACCTTCTCGAAAAGAATCTCGAGGAATTCGCGCAGCTCGAAAGCCTCGACAACGGCAAGCCTCTCACGATCGCGCGCATTGCGGACGTCCCGCTCGCCGTTGATCTCTTCCGCTACATGGCTGGTTGGGCCACGAAGATCGAAGGCAACACGATTCCGCTCTCCGTTGGCTACCCTCCGGGAACGAAATACCACGCTTACACAGTTCGCGAACCCGTCGGCGTCGTCGGCCAGATCATCCCGTGGAATTTTCCGCTCCTGATGGCGGCGTGGAAACTTGGACCGGCACTCGCTGCCGGCTGCACCACCGTCCTCAAGCCCGCCGAGCAGACTCCTCTCACCGCCCTTCGCCTCGGCGAACTCATCGCGGAAGCCGGCATTCCGGACGGCGTCGTGAACATAGTCCCGGGCTACGGCGAAACGGCCGGCGCTGCCTTGTCCGCGCATCCCGATGTGGACAAAATCGCGTTCACCGGTTCCACCGAAGTCGGCAAGCTCATCGTGCACGCCGCCGCGGGGAACTTGAAAAAGGTTTCGCTCGAGTTGGGCGGAAAGTCGCCGAACGTCATCCTCAAGGATGCCGATCTCGAATCTGCGATTCCGGGAGCGGCGAGCGCCATTTTCTTCAACCACGGCCAGTGCTGCTGCGCCGGCTCGCGCCTTTTCGTCGAGAAAGATATCTTCGACAAAGTGGTCGAAGGCATCTCGGACACCGCCGCAAAGATCAACGTTGCACCGGGCCTCGATCCCACGAGCGAAATGGGGCCCCTCGTCTCCGAAGAACAGCTCAATCGAGTCTGCGGTTACCTCGAATCCGGCTTCGCCGAGGGCGCCAGGGCGGTTACCGGCGGCTCGCGCCACGGTGACAAGGGCTACTTCGTCAAGCCCACGGTCCTGGTGAACACGAACGAAAAAATGAAAGTCGTCCGCGAGGAAATCTTCGGACCGGTCGTCACGGCCATCCCGTTCACAAACGCCGAAGAAATCGTGCCCAAGGCAAACGACACGATCTACGGCCTCGCGGCAGGCGTGTGGACGCGCGACATGAAGAAAGCGCATCGCGTCGCCTCCATGCTTCGCGCCGGAACCGTGTGGATCAATTGCTACAACATCTTTGACCCGGGGCTTCCGTTCGGCGGATACAAACAATCCGGATGGGGGCGCGAGATGGGCCACGAAGTTCTCGAGAATTACACGGAAGTAAAATCGGTCTGCGCTGCCTACTAATTCGGTTGGGGAGGGGCCGGAGACCAACTCTCCGGCCCCTTTCTTTTAAGTTCCTTCGGGTTTGGTCTTCTGCTCCTGAAGCTGTTTCTTCCATCCAAGAATCCGCGCTTTATTTCCTGCTTCTTCCGCTTCCGGAACCATTCCTTTTCTCTGATGCGCGCGTGAAATCGACGTCCACGCGAGAATATCGTCCGGATCGAGCGCGAGGATTCTCTTCGCCGTCTCGATCGTACGGTCGAAATCTTTCTTGGCGTAGTATGCTTGCGCCAGCCCATGCAGCGCGTCGGCAAATTTCGGGTCGAGTTCGATCGCGCGGTCGTATTCCGCAATCGCCTCGTCGAACTTCCCCTCGCCGAAACAATCGATTCCCGCGTAGTAGTGGTCTTCCGCTGTCATCTCGCCGACCCGTGCAGCAGCTCGATTCTATCATCGACCATCACGTGCCCATGCTGAACGCCCTGCGCTATTACTGGATCATCTCGAAGGGCTACCGCCTCTCTCCCTGGAAATCTCCCTACATCCGCTGGCGCATGGAAACTTTTTTCGGTCACGACGCCGCGGACCTCGACGCTCGCAAATTCCTCGCACTGATGTGGCGCGAACGCGCCCGCATGGAACGCTTCCTCGAATGGGTCGCCGCCCGCCGCCACGCGCAGCATTACTAGTCGCTATCTCATTTCTGGTTTTCGTAACGCCGGCTTGTCGTGAGCGAATGCGAAGGGCGTCTCGCCGGCTCTTTGCGCTTGGGTCCAGAGGGCCGCAGTCCGCCGGGACGGACGAAGGGTGTTATGAGTGGCACAGACAATCCTGTCTGTGCTCTTTGCTTTGGGATGTCAATATTTTAAATGTCGAAGAAAATCGTTCACGCCGCGCGGAACTTCCTCGTCGTGGCAATCCCCAGCACGATGAAAATCACCATCACCACAACCTGCGCCACCAAAAATGGCGGCTCGGACCCCGTCGGAGCCATCGCATTCAGCGCCGGCACCTTCATGAACGCCTGCGCGACCAACACAAACACATTCAACCAGAGCGCCGTCACGGCGGTAATCACGTACGTCTTGCGCGCGCCTCCCGCGAGATGCGCTCCGTACCGCGCATAAATCGCAATCGCCAACACAATGAGCGAAATGATTCCGAGGATGTGCGAGGGCAATAGCTTGTGGAACGGAAACAGGAATCCGGTCACGCTCGTCAACACGGTGGTTATCAGAAAAATCTGAGTCCATCCGTCGAGCCGCTCCGCGTTCAGCATGCCGAACACGACGACCAATCCCGTCAGAATCCCGATCAAGCTCAAAACGACGTGCACGAATGTCAATGTCGTCATCCCATCTATCATGGTCCCGTCCCCTCGCTTGAAATTGCCGCTTGGACAACCCCGCCGCGCGATACGATACACTCCGCTGCGTCCTCGCGCAATTCCCCAGGCCTCCCTCGTCTTTGTCATCCCGAACCCAGCCGAAGGCCTCGCCGCATTCTGGCGGGCCGCGTCCTTTGCGGGTGGCGGTGAGGGATCTGCTGTTGCCTTAGGGCGCTCTCTCGGAGACGACTCGGCTCAGGTCAATCTTTTGTGCGGGTTATTCGTTTCCGGTTTTTGCTCCTGGGAGGCGGCTTTTCAGGAGCTTTATTTGACCGTTATGATTTGATTCGTGTTCACAGACATGGAACCACTTGCAGTAATTGTTTGTGGGACCCCAGGGCCAGTCTTTGTCAACCGTCATCAGCCATTTGTCGTCGCGCTTGCGAAATTCAGCGAGCGTTTTCTCCCGCGTCTCCGTAAGGATGTTCAGGTAATAGTCCAGATTGTTATCTTTGATCGCCTTGCGCGCCGGCTCTCCCAGTTCCATCGGAATCTCCCACTTCTTCTTCACTTCGTCGGACCAGCTACCCCACTTCATTCCGCCAAATGTGTGCATGTGATAGTAGGCGTCGGTAGCCGCAAGATGCAAAAGCAGAGCGCCGATTCTGTTGGCCTTGTCGTCGAGAAGGAAATCGAGATCCTGCTGGCTCATACCCTTCACCGGCATCAGCATTACCATTCGCATCCAGGACATCATCGAGACCAGCGTCCCGATCTGCGGCGAGTATCCTTCCTTCGGGCCGATGACATTGATGTTCGCGTCAACTTCCGCCGAAAACGCCGGCATCGGCAGCATCCCGAACATCGGCACGCCAGCCGTGATTACGCAGGTCGCTGTTAGGAAGATTCTCCTCGTGACTTGCTCGGTTGTCATTCGACCACTCCTCGTCTTGCTTTTAGCGGCAAGGTCAATCACCGCTCTGGTTTGATCGCCGCGATAATACCCGCGAGGCGCCATGCAGGCAAGCTACTGCATTGCCATTTCCGGCTTCTGCACGAATCACTCTCCACAGGAATGCATC
>JBAWGF010000108.1:0-9252 GCA_049592615.1 Candidatus Acidiferrales bacterium | reverse complement strand
GCTTTGCGTCACGTCCGCAAGCGCGCAGGTGAAAAAGCAGGACGCCGACCTTTCAGCGCCCGACGGCGTGAAACTCAAAGTGACTTACTACTCGGCCGGTAAACCTGGGCCGGGAATTTTGCTCATGCACCAATGCAATCGTGAACGCAAGACGTGGGATCCATTCGCCACTCAACTCGCGGAGTCTGGCTTCCACGTCCTCACGCTCGATTATCGCGGGTACGGCGAAAGCGGCGGCGACCGTTTCGCCTCACTTGCTCCCGAGCAGCAAGCTGCGGCTCAGCAGAAGTGGCCGGGCGATATCGATACCGCATTTCAGTATCTGCTTGGTCAGTCCGGCGTGGACCATGCCCGCATCGGCGCCGGTGGAGCGAGCTGCGGCGTGAACAATTCCATTCAGTTGGCGCGGCGACATTCCGAAGTGAAGACCCTCGTGCTGCTTTCGGGCGGTACCGATCAGTATGGGATCAAGTTCCTCGAGAATGCCAACGCATTGCCGATCTTCGTCGCCGCAAGCGAGGACGACGACGGTGTGCTTCCCACAATGCGATGGATCATGGCGTTTTCGCGGAATCCCGAGGACAAGCTTGTTTCCTTCAAAGCCGCCGGACACGGAACAGAGATGTTCAAAGTGGAAAAGGGCCTCGAGCCGATGATTCTGGAGTGGTACAAAAAAATGCTCCTCGAAGGCGGCGTCACGGTGACCGCCAAGACCGTTTCAAATCCTTCCCCCATTGCGGAGTTCTGGGACGCGCTGATCCAACCTGGCGGCGCCGCGCGTGCACGGTCAATGTTTGAGGAAGCGAAAAAGAAGGATTCGAATACATTTCTCTTTCCCGAACAAGCCGTAAATGTGCTCGGCTACAGTTACATGCAAGCCGGCGACATAAAAGGAGCTATCGAAGTCTTCAAACTCAACGAATTGGCATATCCGCGTTCCGCCAATGTTTATGACAGCCTTGGAGACGCCTACATGGCCGACCACCAGAATGAACTCGCAATTCAGTATTCGGAAAAAGCTCTCAAGATGCTGGCGGAGCACCCGGACGATCCGAATTTCGATCAACAGATTCGCGAAAGCGCGGAAGGCAAGCTGCGCAAACTCAAGACGCAATGACGGACGGTGCGTTAGTTTCGGGCAGGGCTGCCGTTTGAACGGCGGCGAGCGCTTTCTCTGAAAGCGAACTTCTGTTTTGTTGCAGTATCCGCAAATGGAAAAAGTCATCGTGGCCGTCGGCAGCACGCGCGCTCCGAAGGTGAACGCCGTCCGTGAGGCGCTCGCAACATTCGGCGCGGCCCTCGACGAAAACGCATCGTTTGAAATCGCGGCCGTCGAGGTCCCGAGCGGCGTGCGCCATACGCCACTCTCTCGCGAGGATTTGATGGCGGGCGCTCGCCAACGCGCCGAAGCGCTCGTCCGCATCGCACGCGAGCGAAAAGAGCCGTGGAGATATTTCGTGGGGCTCGAGGGCGGCCTCGACGTGGTTCGCGATGCTGGCGAGCGCTGTGTGTTTCTCGAAAACTGGGCGTACGTCTCAAACGGCGACGGCTGCGGCGCATTTGGCCGGTCCGGAGCCGTGCTCGTGCCGGAGCCGCTGGCGAAGCGCGTTGTGGACGACGGCGTGGAGCTTTCCGAAGCGATTGACGCATTTGCCGGCGCCCATGGCATCCGCGACGCGCAGGGCGCGTGGGGCGTCCTCACACGCAATTGCATTACGAGGCAGGATGCGTTCCGTGTCGCCGTCATCAGCGCCTTTGCGCCATTTTTCAATCGCGCCGCTTACGCGGGCAAAAAGGGATGAGCGGGAGCCTGAATTTCCACAGTGCGATGTGCTAGCCTAGGATAGACGGGGGGGACGCGTGGACATCGTCAAAGGCAATATGGGCTGGATCGAAGTGGTTGTCGGTCCGATGTTTTCCGGAAAGAGCGAGGAGTTGATTCGCCGTCTCCGGCGCGCCGAGATCGGGAAGCAGCGCGTCCAAATTTTTAAGCCGGTGATCGACCAGCGTTACGCGAAAAATGGGATCGTCTCGCACTCCGGGTTGGAAATCGCCTCTGAGATGGTGAAGACCGGTGACGACATTCTCGCAAAGGTGTCTCCGCGTACCGAAGTTGTCGGAGTGGATGAAGCGCAATTCCTCGGCGAAAGCGTCGTGGACGCCTGCGTGAAGCTCGCGGACCTGGGCAAGCGCGTGATCGTCGCCGGCCTCGACACCGATTTCATGGGCCGGCCGTTTGAGCCGATGCCGCGGATGCTCGCCGTCGCCGAAGAAATCACGAAGTTGCTCGCCATATGCGTGCGCTGCGGGAATCCCGCCGTTCACACCCAACGGACTGTGGCGTCCGAAGAGCTGATCATCGTCGGCGCCGGTGGAATGTATGAAGCACGATGCCGGCGCTGCTTCGAGCCGCAACTCGCGCAGCAGAAAATCGCTGAGGAAGGTTCAGCGCCCCCGGCCGAAGCAAAAGCTCGCGCCGCATCGAGCTAGCACGGAATTATTTGGCCTTCAATCTCGCTCGTATCTCTCGCACAATTTCGCGATGTTCCGCGCAGCCGATTATTTCGAGCGATGGCGCGGTCGCAGCGCCTGATTCCGCCATTTCACGTATTCGTGCGATTCGCACGTGACTCGCCTTCCACTCGTTGTCCGGGAAGCTGCCGTTCTGGCGTGCCGATGCGACTCCTTCGAGCGCAGGTCGCACCAGACTCCAATCGTGACAAAGCAATGTCATATCGCTTCCCGCGTGAAATGTTTTGGCGCAGGCGTCCGAAGCAGGCCATCGTTTTGCAATCGCATCCATGCCAAGATCGTCTGCCAGAATCACTCCCGAAAATCCCAGGCCGCGCAAGAGGTCCGTTAGAATCTTGCGCGAAAGACTCGCGGGCCGTTCCGGATCAATTTCCGGCAGTAGAATATGCGCCGTCATAATCATCGGCACGTTTGCAACCACGATCGCGCCGACGAACGGCGCAAGCTCCATCTTCTGTAGCCTCTCCAGGGTTCCGCGAAAGACAGGCAAATCTTCGTGTGGGTCCACCACCGTATCGCCATGCCCGGGAAAATGCTTCGCGCACGCAAGGATGCCGCCCGAGGCAAGCCCCCGCGCGAAAGCAGCTCCGAGCCACGCCACCTTTTGCGGTTCCGAACCGAAGCTGCGGCCCAGCGTAAGCGGGCTCTTCGCCTGAAGATGCAAATCAAGCATCGGCGCAAAATCGAGATTGCATCCGGCGGCGCGGAGTTCCCGTGCCAATGCCTTTGCCTGCCGCTCGACCAGCTTGGGGTCGTTGAGGTTCCCAAGTTCCGCCGGCGACACCCACTGCGTAAATGGCTCGGGAAGCGAGAACTGCGTGCCGCCTTCCTGATCGATTCCGATGAGCGCCGTTCTCCCCGCCGCTCGGCGGATGTCGGCCGTGAGCGAGTGCAATTCCGCAACGCTTGAAAAATTTCGAGGGAAGAGAATCACGGCGCCGAGGCCCGCGGCGAGATACTCGCGCATTTCTCGGGGCAGGGCACGCCCGTCGAATCCAAGGATGAATTTCTCGAGCACTTCTTCAGGAACTTGCGCGCGGCGTGTCATCTTCTATCTGTTATCATGCGCGAGAGTTTTCGCAATCCACCGAGCAGAGTAGCCGGAGAGGAGTCTTCCAACAAGATGCGAATCGAAGCGCGTGCTCCGACGCGCATTGACCTCGCGGGCGGAACGCTCGACATTTGGCCGCTCTATCTTTTCCATCAGCCTGCCGTAACTTTGAACTGCGCGATCAGCCTGTACGCTTCCTGCACCCTTGAAATCGAGCGCCGGAACAAGGCGATCACTCTTGTTTCTCGCGACACACACCGCCGCGAGCGGTTCTCCTCTTATCGCGCTCTGCGCGCCGCCTCTCGATATCGCCTGCCTTTGCTCGCGCATTTCGTGCGCTTCTCTGCGCCCAGCATGGGCTTGACAATCACCACCGATTCGCAGGCGCCCGCCGGCGCAGGCATTTCCGGTTCGAGCGCGCTGGCCGTCGCGCTTTCCGCGGCGTTCGATCGCTTGCTCGATTGGGGAAAAAGCCGCGAGGAATGGATCCATCTCAGCCGCGACATCGAAGCAATCGTTCTCGGCGTGCCGACGGGAACGCAGGATCACTATCCGGCTGCCTTTGGCGGTGTGAGCGAAGTCCATTTGTGCCCGGATAAGGAATTCCGCGTTGCGGCGCGCGTAAATCCTCGCGACCTAGAAAAGCGGCTCATCCTCTGCTACACGGGAAAGCCGCGAAAGTCCGGAATCAACAACTGGAAAGTCTTCAAATCGCAAATCGAGGGGAATCGCCGCGTCTCGAGAAACCTGGAAGAAATCGCCAATGTTGCCTGCGAGATGGTCGCTCAGATCGGCCGCGGCAAATGGAACGAGGTCGGCCGTCTGATGCGCGAAGAGTGGAGCTATCGCCGCCGGAATCTTCCGACGATTTCGACTCCGACAATTGACCGCATCATCGCCAGTGCGCGTCGCGCCGGTGCGCTCGGCGGGAAGGCATGTGGCGCCGGAGGAGGCGGCTGCGTTGCGCTCTTGATCGAGCCGGATGCGCGCGAACGAGTTGAAGCAGCGGTCACAAATGCCGGAGGCCAAATGCTTCCCATTCGAATTGACCGTCACGGAGTCCGCCTTCGCATCCTCCGATAGGTTTTCATGCGACGCCTCGGCCTCACTACAACCCCTTGACCGCCGTTTGAATCCATATTCACCTGAGAGCCAAAAAGCCTTAAAATAGCGGCTGGCAGGTCATCTATGTATCTTCGCCCCACCCTCGTGCTCGCTGCCGCGCTCGCCCTCTGCGCGGATGTTCCGGACACGACTCGTTTCCGGAATCCGCTGCCCGGAGTGCCGAACGCAAGCTCTTTGCCTTCTCCAATGTCTCTTCCGGACGTTTTCGTTTCGGTCGTTCAGCAATCATCGAAAAAGCCTTCGGCATTGCGGCCGCAATCGCGCCTCTCCATCATCCGGTACGTTTCCGGCGAATTCGCCAAAGTTGTCAAGCCGATTCCCGGCGGAAGGAAGGGCTTCAAGGTCACTCCGGGAAAAAAGTTTGAAGAGAAGGACCTCAATCAGGCCCTGAAGAGCCAGGGTGCCGCAGCGAATCCCGGCGACACGGTCCAGATCACGAACATCGATTTCCGTCCCAAAGAAATCGTGATCGAGGTCAATGGCGGGGGAAAGAAGCGCTTTCATCTGGGCGAGCACCTGCAAATCGGCATGGGTAACGCCACCAGCGCACCCGCACAGTCAGATCCGCGCGAGGGAAGGGGCGCCACACTGATTCTCGACTATAGTCACGGCGTCCCCGACATGAGCGCCGACGACCTGATGCACGATCTGGGAGTATTCCTCGATTTCTCGAAGGAGCATTCAGCCACCGTCAATTGGATCGATACGCTGCCGCCGCAGTTCAAGCAGGCGATCCAGGACCGCCAGGCCGTTGTGGGAATGGACCACGAGATGGTGCTTGCGGCGCTCGGCCGGCCCGAGCACAAAGTACGCGAGCGCAATCCGGAGGGTGACGAAACGGAGGACTGGATTTACGGCACGCCGCCCTCAAGGACCACCTTCGTAACCTTCGCAGGTGACAAGGTCATCCGTGTGAAGCAATACAACTGACCTGCGTTGACTTTTTCCTGCCTTCGCCCTAGCATCTTCCTTCGCTTGTAGTGCCTGCCCAACCCTTTCGTGCAGGTTCAGAATCACCATCCGTCATCGGAGGAAAAATGCCAGTCAAAGTCGGTATCAACGGGTTCGGGCGCATCGGCCGGAACATTTTTCGCGCGGCGATGGGCGACCCTGCGATTGAAATAGTGGCCGTCAACGACATCACGGATTCGAAGACGCTGGCGCATCTGCTGAAATACGATTCGATCCTCGGAAATCTCTCGAACAAAGTCACTCACACGGACGACACGATCTCCGTGGACGGCAAAAGCTTCAAAGTTTTCAAAGTGAAAGACCCGTCGGAGCTTGACTGGCCTTCGGTCGGAGCTTCCATCGTTGTGGAATCGACCGGGCTGTTCACAAAAGGCGCCGACGCGCGCAAACACATCCGCGGGCCGGTGAAGAAAGTCATCATTTCCGCTCCCGCCACCGATCCCGACTTCACGATCGTTCTCGGCGTGAACGATAAGACTTACGATTCCGCGAAGCATCACGTCGTCTCGAACGCATCCTGCACGACGAACTGCCTTGCCCCGGTCGCGAAAGTAATCACCGACACGTTCGGATTCACGATCGGCACCATGACCACGATTCACTCCTATACCAACGATCAAAAGCTGCTCGACCTGCCGCACAAGGATCTTCGCCGCGCCCGCGCCGCCGCGCTTTCAATGATTCCCACCTCCACCGGTGCTGCGAAGGCTCTGCATCTCGTCATCCCCGAGCTGAAAGGCAAGCTCGACGGCTACGCCATGCGCGTCCCGACGCCGAACGTCAGTGTCGTTGACCTGACCGCGATAACGGAGAAGTCTGCAACGCCGGAGAGCGTCAACGCGGCCATGAAGCGTGCCGCCGAAGGTCCCATGAAGGGGATTCTCGAATACACCGAGGAAGAGCTCGTGTCCGTCGATTTCAGAGGAAACCCGCACTCCTCGATTTTGGACGCGGGCTATACGCGCGTCGTGGGCACGAATTGCGTGAAGATCCTCGCGTGGTACGACAACGAGTGGGGGTATTCGTGCCGTTGCCGCGACCTCATCAAGTTCATGGCCGCCAAGCTCTAGCGCGCCCGTTCAGAACTGTACCCGGCTTTCGAAATGTCGATGAACAAGCTATCGATTCGCGATTTGGAAATGGCCGGGAAGCGCGTCTTCATTCGCGTGGATTTCAATGTTCCCCTCTCCGGCGGCAAAATCACGGACGACACGCGAATCCGCGAGACATTGCCGACATTGCGCTTCGCAATGGACCGCGGTGCGCGGCTCATCCTCGCTTCGCATCTCGGCCGGCCGAAAGGCAAAGCTGATCCGAAATACAGCCTCGCGCCCGTCGCGACCGCTCTGCGCGAATTGCTCGGAAAGTCGGTCGATTTCGCGTCGGATTGCGTTGGCGCCGGTGCGGAGGCGAAAAGCAAGTCGCTCCGCGATGGAAATGTTCTACTTCTCGAAAATGTCCGCTTTCATCCCGAGGAAGAAGCCGACGATCCTGAATTCTCGCGGCAGCTCGCGGCGCTTTGCGATCAGGTTTTCGTTTGTGATGCCTTTGGTTCGGCTCATCGCGCCCACGCCTCCGTCGTTGGCATCACGAAATTCGTCCGCCAGGCCGCAGCGGGCCTCCTGATGGAGAAAGAGCTTGCCTACCTCGGCAAGGCGATCTCGAATCCCGACCGTCCGTTCATCGCCGTGCTTGGTGGAGCGAAAGTTTCGGACAAGATTGAAGTCGTGCAGAATTTGATGAAAGTGGCGGACGCGATGTTGATTGGCGGCGCGATGGCCTACACGTTTTTCAAATCGCAGGGCCTGCCCATTGGGAAGTCGCTCGTCGAAGTCGATAAGATCGACCTCGCACGCGCCTTGCTCGAAGAGGTACGCCGGCTTCAATTCCGGCTCCGCCTGCCGGTGGACCATGTTCTCGCCGAATCACCCGATTCGACAGCCACGCAAGTGACCGACATCGCGCATACACCCGGCGGCTGGATGGGACTCGACATCGGCCCGAAGACGATCGAACAATTCAGCAAGGAGATTTCAACGGCGCGCACGATTGTGTGGAACGGCCCGCTCGGGATGTTCGAAAAGCCCGCTTTCGCTCAGGGAACTCTCGCCGTTGCCCGCGCGGTCGCGGCTGCCACGAAGGCGGGAGCGACTTCGATCGTCGGCGGCGGTGATTCCGTCGCGGCGGTTGACCAGGCGGGAGTGTCGTCGCAGATTTCGCATATTTCCACCGGCGGCGGCGCATCGCTCGAATTTCTCGCCGGAGAAAAATTGCCCGGCGTCGAAGCCCTCACGAACAAATCGGCAAGCCAGAAGGAGGCCTGATTGCGCCGCCCTGTGATCGCCGGAAATTGGAAAATGTTCAAGACGCAGGGGGAGACGCGCGCGTTCTTTGAAGCATTCAAGCCGCTCGTCGCCGGGTCCACGCATTGCGAGATTGTCGTCGCCCCGCCCTTCACGGCGCTTGCCCCGGCTGTTGAATCCGCGCGCGGATCGGCCATCGCCATCGCGGCGCAGGACGCCCATTGGGAGCGCGAAGGTGCTTTTACCGGTGAAATTTCGATGCGCATGGTTTCCGACACCGGGTGCCGCGTCGTACTCATCGGCCACTCCGAGCGGCGGCAATTCTTCGGCGAAACGGATGAATCCGTGAACCGCAAGCTGAAAGCCGCTCTCGAAGCCGGACTCGCCCCGATCGTTTGCGTCGGCGAGTCACCCCGCGAGCGAGAGGAAAACCTCACGCACGCCGTGCTCAAGCGGCAGTTTGAAGGCGGTCTCGCCGCGTTGACCGGTGCTGACTTCTCGCGTATTCTGTTGGCGTACGAGCCGATCTGGGCAATTGGCACCGGGCGCGTCGCGACGCCGGAAATTGCGGCCGATGTTCACCGTTATCTGCGGGAACTGGCCGCGTCACGGTTCACGCCCGAGCGGGCATCCGCGCTTCGGATCCTCTACGGCGGCAGCGTCAAACCCGACAACATACGGGGCTTGATGGCGCAGGTGGAGATTGATGGTGCGCTCGTCGGCGGAGCGAGCCTGGATCCGCAGTCGTTTGCAGCAATTGTGAATTTCTAGTTGCGTTCCCGCGCGAATGGAGCGGCATCGCGCCGTAGGAGATGGAAATGCCATCGTGGGCAAAATGGGGTTTGTCGTTGCTGGTCGCGGTAGGCCTGATCTGGGTCGGCTGGAGAGTGTCGTTCGTTCTGGTGACGCTGCACGTATTGGTCTGTTTCGTTCTCATCATTGTCATCATGTTGCAGAGCGGTTCTGCGGCTGATCTCGCCGGGGCATTCGGCGGAGCGGGCAGCCAGACGGCGTTTGGCCCTCGCGGCGCCGCAACATTCCTTTCCCGCGCCACCACGTGGTGCGCCATCGTTTTCATGATGACGTCGCTCACGCTCTCCGTGAAGCGCGGCCCCGCCGAAGTCAGCACTACGGGCTCGGTTCTCGAGCAGACGCAACAGAAGACGGCTCCCGTTCCGGCGCAATCCACTCCGGCTCAGCCGGTACAACTTCCGCCTGTGGCCCCGGCGCAAAGTCAGCCTCCAGCAACAGCGCCGGCGCAAAACCCGG
>JBAWGF010000107.1:0-3894 GCA_049592615.1 Candidatus Acidiferrales bacterium | reverse complement strand
GTATTCACGATTCTCCCGCGCCAGGTTACTTCACGCGGGAGCCCGGTGTTCACGGAGACCAGCTTCATCCTGCGCCGATCCTTTCTGCTTGTTTCGCCTCGCCTGCTGTCATCCGACGGGCGATCCTGTCTTGCGGAGCTACTCGCGCCCCGCGCCCCGAGTAGAACATGGGTTTATCGCAACTTAGGAAGATTTGTGCAGGGAGATCGTGCCGTAGCTTGTGACGATCGTGATCTTGGGACCATGAGCGCCGATTTTGCCATTCAGCCGGCCCGAGTCCCCGTCATTCGCCGGTTTCAGTGAAGGGTCCTCGAATTCATTGGCAATTTCGCCGGATCTTGAAAACGCGGAGATTTCGAAAGCCGACTTGGCGGGCAGGGTAAAGTCCACTTCCCCCGATTCGTTCGTGACGGCGATTTCTTCCTTCGGCGGCTGCGAGTAGCGCACCTGTATGTCCCCATGCGTGTCCACGATTTCGAGGCGTCCCGCCACGTTTTCCGCCTGGATATCTTTATTATGCGTAATCAGCTTCGCAAAACCCGAAACGTCCGATACGCTCAGCTCGCCCGAATCCAGTTCCATTCTTCCGGTCAGATGCAGGAGCGTCAGGTCCGATCGCTGCGACGCGAAATGCGTTGTCTTCGCGACGTTCCTCACGCGAATCGGCCCGAAGAAATCGCCCTCAAGCGTGGCGTCGCCTCCGACGTCCGACAAATCAATTTCGTTTCCTCTTCCGGTGATCCGCGTGTTCCCCTTGATGTCGCTGATGCGCGCATCGCCTTTCACCAGCTCCGCACTGACGTTCGCGCTTACGTCGTGAATTTCCACGTCGCCATTTCGCGCGGACGCGGAAACATCGGCCGCGACCCCGGAAATACTGATATCGCCTCGCGCAGACGTCGCGGACAGCGTCACATTCTTGGGCACGGTCACGTCGAGGTCCACGCTGACTCGCCCGCGCGCCCCCTCTTGATTTGTGGTATGCACGCGGTATCCATCGTGGCCCTCGTCGATCACGATTTTAACGTCGCGCATACGGTCCCGCGCGCCCGCTTCGGTGGACGCCGTCGCCGATTGCTTTCCCGCCACGCGAAGTTCGTCCCCTTCGCCCGCGTGGATCGTGATGTTTCCGCGCTCGGTAGTCACAGTTACGTGCGCGCCGGCCGGAATCTTTTTCGACGGAAGCTCCTGGCTTTCCGAAAACCGCTCTCCGAAAAGCGACACCTCAATATCCGCGTCAGGATTTCTCCGGTGGACCCAATCCCGGACAGACATTCCAATGAGCGCCAGCACGACTAAAAATAGCAGAGCCGCTTCGCCGCCGCTCAGGATCGCCGGCCGGCCTTCTCCGGTCCGCTGCGCTCCCATGTGGTCGATCAACTTCGCGACGCCCCACACGATCAGCAGCACCGGCCAATACCGCGCCACCAGATGGCCGATCCCCAGCGCCGGATCAAACCGCTGGATCAAAAACAGCAGCCCGAGAAAAATCAGAAGCAGGCCGCCGAAAATCGAACTTCGTTGTCGTCCGCCGTTGCTCACGCGTTTCTCACGACCCGATGTGCCCTTCCTTCGACGCGAACGATTGCGCGACCATCACGATCCCCGGCACAATCAGTAACAAAGGCCAGAGCTCTCCCATGCCGTAGCGCGTGTACTCATGAAAAAGGAAGATGACGCCCACCGTAATCAGCATGATGGGGCCCATCAGACCGCGCACCCGGCAATGGGCGCACCCGCACTTTGCCTTTCTTTCATCCGCCATTGCAATTTCTCCTAGGAGCTTTGCCTCATCCGCGACCAGAGCAGCCACACGCCGATCCCGACCAATCCGATGGGCCAGGCCTTCGAAAACCAATCCATTTCGAGGACACCGAAGTTCGCCAATAGAAAAAGAATTCCCAATGCGATCAATACGATCGCGCCCACCGGCCGCCCGCCTCCGCTTTCAGACAGAGGGCCCGGCTCCGGCTCGCCAAGGCGCCGCGCCTTTGCCACACGGTATGCATCCACCGGCATGTAAAAGCAAAACGCGATGAACGCCACGATCACGAACGCCTGCGTCGAGCCGCTTATCTCGGATGCCATCGCGGCGATCAGCCCCGCGAAGATCAGCACGTGGATCAGCGCCTTGACGTACTCGCCGTTGTACACCGCGCCGAGTCCGGGAATGAACCCTATCGTCGCTGCGAGCCCCGGGTTCGGGCCCGATTTCGCGGCGCCCGGCAGCGGCTGCACCGCGCCGACAATTCCGGAAAGGCACTGCTCGCAGTAGAGCGCGCCTCGCACGTCGCGCGTGCACTGCGGGCACATCGCTTTGCCGCAATTGCGGCAATATCCGGCCGCCTCCACATCCGTGTGCACGGCGCAGTTCATCGCGAGCTCCTCGAAAAATCATTCATCAGTATCAATGCAAACATGCTGGTCGCACGGACCTGTGAACGCCCCGGATGCGGCTCCGTTTGCGACTTCTGCTGCGGATTCGCGGAAGGCTGTTCCGATTTCGGCTCGGGCGACGGCGCCTTCGCGGGCGTCGGTTCCGCTTCAGGTTGCAGCCGCGACTGAATCTCGTACACCACTCGCAGGTCGTTCACGAATTTCACGCTGCGTGCATACGTCAGGTGCACCTGCCGGTTCGCCGTGCGGTACACATTCGTCGGACTCAGGTCCACCTTCCGCAGCTTCGCCGGCGTCACGCCCGCCGTGTGCAGCACAATCGCGAGCGATGCCGCCACCGTCAGCGCTCCCATCGCGAATCGCGGTTGCCAGATCACGGGCACCCAGCTAATCCACCGCTTCCAGCCCTGCTCCCGCGCGCGGGGACCCAGCGTGGCATCCAGAATGTTTCCGGCCAGATTTGAAGGCTCCTCCACCATCTCGAGCTTATGCATCCCTTCGACCACCGCGCCCACCTGTTCGATCAGCTGCGTGCACCGCTCGCATTTCGACGTATGCATCGTGAACGCCGCCATCTCCATGCGCGAAAGCTGCTGCTCCATGTAATCGGTCAGCCGTTCTTCCGTCAGTGTGCAGTTCCAGTCCATCGTCGTTTGCTCCGCCGCTTACTCGGGTCGAACTCCCATTCCTTCTAGGATTTTCGCCAGCTCGATGCGTCCCCGGTTAATCCTCGATTTTACCGTGCCTTCGGGCACTTGCAGAACCACTTGCACCTCGTTGTATTCGAGCCCCTGCAAATCGCGCAAGATCACCGCTTCGCGCAACTCGGGCGAAAGCCGCGCCAGCGCCCGCTGCAATTGCACGCTCAACTCCGCCGACATCGCCAGCCGGTCCGGCGTGCGCGCCGAGGAATGCTTCTCCTCGAGTTTTGGCATGGCGTCTTCGATCGAATCCGTCATGCGGTCGCGCCGCGTCCGCCGGTAATGATCCACCAGCAGGTTGCGCGTCACGCTCGTCAGCCACGTCGGAAAACCTCCAAACGCCGGCTGATAACTTGCGAGCGTGCGATAGATTCGCAGGAAAACTTCCTGGCTCAGGTCCTCGGCTTCCGCCGAATTTCCCGTGAATCGGTAGCACAGGTTGAACACGCGCCGCGTATGCCGCCGTACGAGTACCTCCCAGGCCGGCCCATCGCCCCGGAGACATTGCTGTACCAGTTGGGCGTCGGGCTCCAATCGCTCTTAGCCTCGCAACTCGCATCACTCCTCGGCCTCACACTATGAAACGAATTTTCCGGCCGAAAAGTTCCCTACGGACGCTGCGTCCAGGAAAGGTCCGCACGAACCACGCTCCACCGCGTCGCATCTTAGTCGCCCTGCGCATCGGAACACAAGCGCGTGCGCTTCATCCTATAAGTAGCTCAGCCACGGATTGCTGCTTCGCTGCTTCAGCGCTGCATACCGCTTGCAGAGCGGATACAGCGCAACGACCACGCTC
>JBAWGF010000106.1:0-2513 GCA_049592615.1 Candidatus Acidiferrales bacterium | reverse complement strand
CCACGGGAAAACGGGCGGATGGCTTTCCGATTTGTTCGGCACGACCAACCCCGAGTCGCGCCGGCTTCGCGAGATGTTGAAGGAAGAGGGGGCCATCCCTCCGGGATGCATCGGCACGAGGACGGAGATTTCGCCGGAAGAATTAACCGCCTGGCAGACTCGCGTGATCAATTACACCGGGCTGGGACACAGGGAAGCGCTCCACGCCGTACTGTCCAGGAAGATCCTGACGCCGCCGCTGCGCGACGACCTCAATCATCTGCGCTTCAGCCCCGACGGCAATTACCTGCTGGCGCAGGACGACGCCAGCATCTACGTGCTGTCGCGCGAGCCGTTCGAATCGTTGTTCCGCATCGACGCGCCGGACGCTTACCCCGCCGAGTTTTCGCCCGATTCGCAATCGATCGTCTTCTACACGCCGAACCTGCGCGTGGAAACGTGGAACGTTGCGGATGGAACCAGAACCGCCGCGCACGAAGTCGCCGTGCTGCGCCGGTGCCTCCAAACCGCGTTGTCGCCTGACGGAAAGTTTCTGGCCTGTTTCGACAGCCGCCTCACGCTCGCGCTTTTTGATGTGATGGCGGGGACGCCGGTGTTCGAGAAGAAGCAGTTTCACGAGCTGACATTCAACGAATATCTTCAATTCTTATTTGCGCAACTGCTCAGCATCCAAAACTTTAAGTTCATTACCATGCGGTTTTCTCCCGACGCCCGATATTTCCTGGCCGCGAGGCTCACCGATGACGTGGCCCTTGCGTTACCGTCGTGCACGAAACTTCCCCTGCCCTCCGGCGTTCGCAACTTCCTGCAGATCGAGTTCACGTTCCTGGGGCCGGATCGCCTTGCGGGCGTCGGCTGGGGAAGAGGAGACAAGTCGGGCGTCGTGAAATTCCCGGGCGGTGAATTGCTGAACACGATCACGCTCGGCTCGCAGGAATTGACCGGGGCGGAGCATGGCGATTACCTGATGCTGAAACCCATCCAAGACCATCCGCTTGGAGTGCTCGATATTCGCACGAACAAAATTGTTGGAGTCAACGAGAAGACGGCGCAAGACATTTATGATTCCACAATGGCCACGGAGAGCATTTCGGGCCGCGTGGGACTCTATGCGTTGGACACGAACAAGCCCTTGGCGTTCGCCGATTTGCCCATTGGGCCGCTCGGGAATCTGCGCGCCGCCTCGGTTTCGAAGAGCCTGACGTGGCTGGCCGTCTCGGGGACTTCACGCGGGGCGATCTGGGACCTCTCGAAGGGCCAGCGCGTTTTCAACTTGCGAGGCTTTCGCGGGGCCTACTTCGGGGACGACGGAAGCGTCTATGCCGACTTCCCCAAATTCAAGAGTGCGAAACGCTCGATTGGAAGAATGGACCTGCTGACCACGCAAGCCAGCGGCGGGCCAGCCCTGGACGAATCCAGCTCCGTCATCCAGCGAGGCCCATTCCTGATTTCCCTGAAACCAGAAAAGTCTGGCGCGTTCGGGGACAAGGAAAACCCAACCCTCGAGGTGCGCGACGTCCGCACCGGCGCGTCGCTGTGGATTCGCGCCATGCGCGGAGCATCGCCCCGGATTTGGGCCGATGTGCCCGAAGGGACTCTCGTGCTGGGCTGGCCGCTTTCCAGCCCTGAAGCGCGCGAAGAAATCAAAAAGGACGCGGCCGTGGCTCAGCGCGTTGCACCCGTCAAATCCAGCGACGAGAATTATTTTCTGCAGGTCGTAAACGCGCAGGACGGTCACGTACTCGGCAGCATTGCCGTCGATACATCGAAGGGAGCCTTTCGCCTGAATCGCGCCATCGCCGCAGGCGACCGCATCGTGGCGTTCGATTCCGCGAATCGCGTCCTGGTCTATTCGCTCTTAGCGGGAACGGAAGCAGGCAGATTGTTTGGGGGTAACGCCGTGGCCACATCGGCGACGTCGCTGCTTGCTGTGGAGAATGAGCCGGGCAAGCTGGCAATCTATGACCTCAAGACACTCGCCAAGCGCGACGATTTCGTGTTTTCCAGCCGCGTCGCGATGATGCAATTCAACGAAGTGGGCACGAAGCTTTTCGTCCTTACTGCCGCGCAGGAGGCTTACGTCCTGGATATGTCCACGTCCCTTCGGCCGCCTGCAAAGACTGAAAATTAAATCACCGGAACCACGGAGCGAGCTGAACTTTCGAGTCTAGCGGCGGGGCGGGGGCGTCGCAAACAATCGCGCGGGCAATTCCAAGAGATTATCGAGCAGCAGGTCAGGAGGAAATTCGGCGAGGCGCGCGCTGCCGAGGCCATACGTGACGCCGCAGACAAACGTGCCCGCGTTGCGCGCGGTCTGCACATCAATTTCGGAATCGCCGACGATCATCACTTGCTCCGCCGCGGCGCCGAAATCACGCAGAATCGCTTCGACGCCCATGGGGTCCGGCTTTTTCTTGTCAAAACTGTTGCCGCCGTACACCATGCGGAAATACGCCGCCAGACCGAGCCCTTCCAGAATCTGCTGGCTGGGACGAACGGGCTTGTTGCTCAGG
>JBAWGF010000105.1:0-6694 GCA_049592615.1 Candidatus Acidiferrales bacterium | reverse complement strand
GCAGCGATGTACTCGCGTTCCCGCGCCGTCGGGGCGCCCAGTTTCTGCCCCTGCTCCAGATAACCGCGCGCTTCTGCAATGGTTCCAGGAGCCGGGAAATACCAGAGCTGCTCGTAGAGCGCCGTGGCCTTGCCCCATTGCGCCATCGCGCATTGTGGATCCTGTTTCGCAGAGTCCGCGAATGTCTGCTCCGACTGCATGTATTGAAATGAGTGCAGCAAAGCGACGCCCTTTACGATGGTGGCTTGCGCTTGAGGAGAGCAGGACGTGGGGAAGTCTATTTTGCCCAGATGATCGGACTGGGCCGATGCGGCCTGCACGCGGGGAACCGCCGTGCTCCCTGCATTGAGCAAAAAGAAAAATGAAAAAATCGCAGCGATGAATACTGCGAAGCAGGTTCGTCGCATCGGCACACCTCCTCGTTCACGTGCAGTGCGATAGTAGCAAATCCGCACACTTCAGGCGATGCGCGGGGACAATCCATCAGGCTTCCACGTAGGAGGAACATGGAGGAGGGCAATTTTCACGTTGCCCTCATCCGGCAAGAGTGAAGCACGAGAGGGAGTTGAACTTGGCCGCGAAACGATCGGTCAACCCGGCAGTTTCTTCCGCGCGCGAGTTTCTCGAGAGGCTTCCGCCACAGTTTTCGGCTTGTAGTCCAACACCGCTTGCCCCAGCTTGATCGCTTCGTCGTACGGAAGGAACGTGGTCAGATCGAAGTCGGAAGCTGCACCATGAGCATAGCCATAATGAAACTGTGTCGGTGGAGTATGCGGGATGCCTGCCGAAGCGTTGCCACCGCCGTAACCGCCGCCGTAACCGCCACCACCACCGCCTCCCATGTTGGTCAGACCATTTGGAGAACCACCGCCTGACGGCGGACGAGTCTGTGCGTGCGCTGGCAGAGCAAAAAGCAGAACCAAAAATGCAAAGAGCAGGCCTTTCATTGTTGTCACCCTTTCACTTCGCGGATTGAAATCCGCTGCAGTTGTGATAACCGAAGCTGCGGAGAAAATTCACTGCAACTCCCCACCGGCCATCGTCCTGAGGTTCGACGCGCACGATGCGCGCCAAATCGCCTTCGCTTCCGGCCTGGGATTCCGAATAGGGACACGTAACGTAAACGTGCATGCCAATCGTGTAGGCGCGATGTTTGGTCGTGAAGTAGAGGCCGTCACGGGAGAAATTCAGCGTGGCGCGGGTTTCTTCGACGATGATAGGACTTTCGTTGTACGGGCGCACGCGAGCCGCAAATTCGACTCTCGCACGCCGCGTTCGACGGCGTTCCTCGACGATTCTGGCTGGGGCGAAGTCTCTAGATTCGACTTGCCCGCGTTCCTGCTGATTCATGCCCGCCCTCTGGAAGCTGATCTCGCTTCAGAGAAATATCCCTGGACCAACGATCGCTCGCAGTCCAACCCCTCCCCAGGCAATGAAGGGTGCAATCCCGTCTCCACTCATCTTCTAGAGAAACAAACCACTTACAGCCTTTCACGGCAGGAATTCAGAGAATGCGGTTCCATCTATATGCAACACTTTGGGGTTCTCATGTGGGAGTGCCGGTTCGCTACACAAATTGCAGAATTGAGAAATGTGCGCTCAAGTGGCGGGTGTCAGCGGTTTTGTTTCGCCTTGCGGGACTTCCTTGAGTAGAGCGTTGAATTTGCGAAACCACGGCCGTTCGAGTCGTTGCTGATAACGCGGCATCCCGCGTTTCCGGTCTAAATTGGCCTGCGCCACTTGCTTTGCTTCCCCGCCGCGCCTCTGCGCCTTCAGAAAACACGCGTAGTTGTAGTGAGTTTCAATCAGCGTGGAAATCTGTGTCACCTGCGCGAAGAGAATATCTGCCTGTTCGGTTTGCCCGTTCTGCGCGTAGGCATGCGCCAGCAATCCGGCAGCCCGGTCATGATCGTAACGCGGGTCATGGCGGTACACGCGCTCGAGATCATCAATCGCACGGGGATGATCATTCAGCGCGAGTGAACAGAGGGCGCGGCGGTAAAACGCATCAATGGAATCGGCTCGCGCGGCGATGGATTTATCGAGACTCTCGCGCGCCCGGGCATATTCTTTCTGGTCGAGCTGAAGATCTCCCAGCTCCTCGTAGTTTCCCGCCGATGGATTATCGTAAATCGCGGTTTCGAGTTGCTGAATGCGCGACCGCCGGCCGAATCCTTTGAAAAAATCTCCCAGCAGGCGCGTGTCCGGGGCCACTTCGATGACGATGTACACGGCCGCGCCTAGAAATCCTCCGAAAAAAATAATGTAGTACCAATAATATTCAGGCCGCCTCCGCACCGCATGCACGAGCGCCAGAAACTGCAGCAAGAATCCCCACGGATAGAAGAGGTAGCTCAACCCGCCTAGCATCTGCCTAGCATTCACTATCTCGTCTCGCAGTGTCAAAGAACTTGGCGCACTCTGAGGAGAAGAAGTAATCGGCCGCTCGCAACACGCGCAAAGCCTGATTGCGCATTGACTTGAAACGAACCGAAGCCTAGCATGTCGCGCACGGGAGGGGGTTTGAGCCGCCGCAGTTCACCAGGAATTCTCCGAATTCTGCTTGCGCTGGCCCTTCTGGCCGCTGTTTTTCTATTCTCGCTCGAAGGAATTCGGCCTCCGGCGCCGCTGTCACCCGAGGCCCCTGCAAACGTATTCTCGGCCGGCCGCGCGCAAGCCGTTCTCAACCGCCTTGTGGGCACCGGACTTCCGCATCCCACCGGCAGCGCAGCGGACGACGTTGTTCGCGCGCGCATTCTCGAGGAATTCACGAAGCTTGGCTACGCGCCGGAAGTTCAAACGGGCTTCGCCTGCGATGAATACGGCTCGTGCGCGACGGTCAAAAATGTCGTCGCGCGATGGGACGGAGCCGAAGCCCACGCGTCCGCCGCGCCGGAAGCTTCGCCCGCAAAGCAGGCCATCCTCATCGCCGCGCACTACGATTCCGTTCCCGCTGGGCCGGGTGCGTCCGATGACGGCATGGGCGCCGCCACCGTGCTTGAAATCGCCCGCGCATTGAAATCGCTTCCGCAGCCGCGCCACTCAATCGTTCTTCTGATCGACGAGGGCGAGGAATCCGGCCTGCTCGGCGCTCGCGCGTTTGTGGACCAGCACCCATGGGCCAGGGAAGTGGCAGCAGCGGTGAACGTGGATAATCGCGGCACGTCGGGACCGAGCCTGATGTTTGAGACCGGCAGCGCGAATGCGTGGGCCATTCGTCTTTACGTGAAACACGCCACGCATCCGGCCGCGAGTTCCATCTTTTACACGGCCTACAAGCAACTTCCCAACGACACCGATTTCACTGTTTTCAAAGCCGCGGGATACCAGGGCGTCAACTTCGCCATCATCGGCGACGTCGAGCACTACCACACTCCGCTCGACAATTTCGAGAATGCCGACCCCGCAAGCCTCCAACATCACGGCGATAACGCGCTGCCCGTTCTTCTTGCGCTCGCGAATGCCGATCTCGCGAACCCGCCGCAGACCGAGGCGGTTTACTTCGACATCTTCGAGCGCTGGACCGTTCAGTGGCCTGCGACCTGGACCCTCTCAATCGCATTGATTGCCGCTATTGTTTTGGTCTTTCAAATTGCATGGCTCGGTTACAACAAACGCGTGACCCCTGCGGAAATCGGCTTCGGCCTCATCACTTGGCTTGCCACGATTCTTGTCACCTTGGCTGTGGCATTTCTACTTCGCTGGCTGATTCACAAAGGTGGCGGATTGCCGGTGAATTGGGTGGCCCATGCGTTGCCGGTCGAGCTCGCATTCTGGTCGCTCGCCTTCACCGTTGTCGTGTGGCTGGCGCTCGCATTTTCAGGCGGCGCCGGCTTCTGGGGAATTTGGTCGGGAGTCTGGATTTGGTGGGCGCTGCTGGGAGTCGTGATTGCCTGGCGCGAGCCCGGCTTCAGTTACATGCTTTTGGTTCCTACCTGCGTGGCTGCGCTGGCGGGGCTGCCATTCACGTTGCGGCGCAGAAAAAAGCTGAAAGGGTCTTCGATCGCAGCGATCCTGCCGCTGCTCGCAGCCGGCGTGGTAGGTTTCGCTCCGACAATCGTGCTCTACGACGCGATGGGCGCGCGCGTCCTCGCCCTGATCGCGGTTCTCGTTGCACTCCTCCTGACGCCCCTCGCACCGCTCGTGCCCGATTTGCGCAGCGCGCCGGGATTGTCGCGCCTTGCAATTCTCGGGGCCGCGCTCGGCGTTCCTATTCTCGCGGCGTTCACGGTCGTGGTGGTGCCTGCATACTCGGCGAAGTCTCCCGAGCGCGTGAATCTGCAATACGTGCAGGATGCGGATTCCGGCAACTCACAGTGGATCGTTCATCCGGATTCCGGACGCTTGCCGGAAACGATTCGCCTTGCAGCATCATTTCATCGCGTCGATCGAGGGCCCTTCCCCTGGAGCACCGCTCCGGCATTCCTCGCGAACGCGCCGCATCAATACCTCGCGGCGCCGACATTCACGGTTCTCGAATCCTCGCAGGCGGGAGACCGAAGATCGTACCGGGCGCTTCTGCGCTCGGAGCGAGGCGTAGCGAATACGGTGGTCTTCTTTCCGCCAGATTCCGGCATCGCATCCGTTCGCATCGAAGACATGCCCTTGCAGCCCGAAACCGACCGCATCCGGAAATACCTCAATGGTTGGACGATCTATGAATGCGTCACCACTCCTGCAAAGGGCGTCGAAATCAGTTTCACGTTGCCGATCGGAAGCCCCGTCGAGGTCTATGTGGTTGACGAAAGTTACGGCTTGCCACTCGAAGGGATGTACCTGCTGAAGGCACGCCCTTTCACCGCAACTCGCTCGCAGGACGGCGACGTCACCATCGTCACCCGCCGCGTTCAGCTCCTGCCATAGTTCGAAAAAACAGCAAGCTACCCATACCGCAACGCAATCATGAATTCCTCCGCGCCTGTTTGCCGCGAAACCGTGCGTCGGATAGAATGACGCTCTTACTTGCGCCGAAAAAATGAACGCGATACGCCTGCACAACACGCTGACGAACCGCCTCGAAGCCCTTGAGCCGCTTCACAAGGGCGAGGTACGAATCTACACCTGCGGCCCGACCGTGTACGACTTCGCGCACATCGGAAATTTCCGCACGTTTGTATTCCAAGACGTTTTGCGGCGTTTTTTGCGCGCTTCGGGCCTCCGCGTGTTGCAGGTGATGAAACTGACCGACGTGGACGATCGCATCATCCAGAAAGCTGCGGCCGCCGGAGTCACCATCCGCGAGTACACCGAAAAATATATTGACGCGTTCCTCGAGGACATGCGTGCGCTCAATCTTGAGATGCCGGAGGAATTGGCGCGCGCGACCGACCACATCGAAGACATGGTCGCGCTGATCGAGCGGCTTCAGAAAAAAGATCTGACGTACACGAGCGACGGCTCGATTTACTACCGCATCTCGAAGTTCCCCGCGTACGGAAAACTTTCAAAGATTGATTTGACCGGGATCAAGGCCGGCGCCCGCGTGGATACGGACCGGTACGAAAAGGACGATGCCCGCGATTTTGCCCTCTGGAAAGCGCCGAAACCCGGCGAACATTTTTGGGAGACGCGCATCGGGCCGGGGCGTCCCGGCTGGCACATCGAATGCTCCGCGATGGCCATGAAATATCTCGGCGATACGCTCGATATTCACACGGGCGGCGTGGACCTCACGTTCCCGCACCACGAAAACGAAATCGCGCAGAGCGAAGCCGCCACGGGTCATCCCTTCGTGCGTCATTGGTTGCACGCCGAGCACCTGATCATCGAAGGCGAGAAAATGTCGAAGTCGCTCGGAAACTTTTTCACTCTGCGCGACCTCTTTGCGAAGGGACAAAAGCCCTCGACAATCCGCTTTCTCCTCCTTTCTGTGCCGTATCGGCGGCAATTGAATTTTACGAGCGACAGTTTGAAACAGGCCGAAAGCTCGGTCGAACGGTTGCGAAATTTCCTCTCGCGCCTGAAGGCGGGACAATTTTCCGCCGGCTCGACCCGGGACATGCACAGGCGTGCTGAAAAAGCTGAAAAAGATTTTGACGCAGGTTTATCGGATGATTTGAACACGGCGGTCGCGCTCGCGGCCGTCTTCGATCTTGTGCGCGACGCGAACACGGCCATGGATCGCAACGAATTCCGCCAGCAGGATGCGCCGCGCCTCATCGCCGCGATGGAGAAATTCGATCGCATCCTCGCGGTGCTCGAGGATGACGACGCGGAGAAACTTCGCCAGCTCGGCGTCGGCGGAGGTCAACCGCGCGTCCCTCGTGAAAAAATCGAAGCCCTGATCGAAGAGCGCCAGGCCGCGAAAAAGCGCCGTGATTTCAAACGCGCCGACGCAATTCGCCAGGAACTCGCGGATTCTGGTATCATACTGGAAGACACCAAAGATGGAGGTGTCCGCTGGAAAAACAAATGAGCTTTTCCTCAAAACACGCGCTTTCGCTCCACGGTCAGCCCTCGCACGAACGCCCGAATCTTTTCGGCGCGGCTTAAGCTTTCCTCTCATGGAATTGTTTGCCCGGCATGCCCCGGTGGGAACCGGTCCGCGCGCGCCGATCAAAATACAAATTCGGGAGGAAATCATGCAAGCAGTTGAGACGAAGCTGCCCCACCTTTTGACCGCGCTGCCGGGCCCCAAGGCGAAGCGGATTGTCGAGATGGATCAGGGATTTGTTTCGCCGTCCTACACGCGGAG
>JBAWGF010000104.1:0-16454 GCA_049592615.1 Candidatus Acidiferrales bacterium | reverse complement strand
GATGCATTCGCAAGGTTGTTGATCTTGGTGGAGCCGGCGGGGTTCGAACCCGCGACCTCATCGATGCCATCGATGCGCGCTCCCAACTGCGCTACGGCCCCACTATTGAATGGAGAATTCGTTTATAGCATTCTGCCCGTGCGACCGTCAAACGCGCGCGGCAAGAGTTGTTCCGAGCCGGCCATTCTTTTGCCGTAGAATGATTCGAAATGCATAAACCACGGCCACCGGTTGTTCGCCCGCCTTTTCGCTCCACCGTGCGCGACGCCTTCCGGCTGCGCTGTCCCTATTGCCGCCAAGGACCCGTCCTCGAACGCTGGCCCAACAAAATCCTGCCGCGCTGCCCGCAGTGCGGACTTTCCTACTTCCGCGAGTCCGGCTATTTTATCGGCGGGATGGTCATTACGTACGCCCTCACGCTCGCGATCGTCATTCCTGCTTTTCTTCTTTCGCTGCTCCTGCCCGAGATCATAGGCCTTTCCGACTACGCGCGGCTTGGCCTCTGGATTCTCTTCGCGCTCCCACTTTCGTTCGTGCTTATGCCGTACGCCTACAGCCTTTGGCTCTCGCTCGATTTCTGGCTCGAACCCTGGAAACCTCGCCGGCCGATCTAAAGCTCCGTGGCCGGTACCTTGGCGCGTCCCGTTAGGACCGGGACGATCGCGGGTTCGAACCCCGCCGGCTCCGGCAAGATTAGCGAGGGATCCAACGAACTCCCAAAACCGGAGATGACGATACTTATCGGATCGTCACTTTCTGACTTTGAACCAGGTGTAGCCGAGGGTGAAGAAGATCGAGGCGTTGTAGCCGGGGTTTTCGGTGCCGAGGCTGGCGCTCGAGTGATGGACGATGGCGGTTTCGAAAAGAAGCGCGCGGCCGGGCTTCAGAAAAACGTGCGCACCGAAAACGCCCTGCGGCGTGAAATTCACGTAGGACGTATTTCCCGGCGGAAGATTATGGGTGCTGAAGACGACGCCGCCGGCCGCGGCGATGTACGGCGCAATTTTCTTACCGTGAGTGAAATTCCACTGCCAGATGGCGGGTTTGAAACTGCCGCCATAAACCGCCCGCATCGGCGTGAACGTGATATAAGCCGGCATCGCATCGACGGCCCATTCGAAGTTGCCGCGGAGCCAGCCGGAGAGGTGCTCGCTCGTGAGGATGCGGCCGGCTCGCCCGCCCGCGTAGAAGAATTGCGTGTTATCGCTCTTGCCGAGACCTGTTCCGCCGCCGGCGAAGGCGCTGAATTCCCAAGTGCCTTTCGTGAGCGACTGCGACGGCAAATCCTGCGCGGCGGCTCCGGCCGCGAAGAGCAACGCCAGAAAAAATGCGAAGATAATTTTCATGTGCCCTCGTTCAAACGCTTGAAAATCCTTGATGCAAGAAATGCGAAGCAGGACGCGTCAATATTTCCAACTCGTCGTGTCAGCGCCCGCGGGAGCCGTTTTTTCCATCCACGCAGCCGCCTTCGGCAGAATGCGCTGGTGCAGCGTCATATAGCCCTCCACCGTCGTCAACTTCGTTCCGCCCGTCCAACAATGCGGCTCGTGAGGGCCATACTCGAAGTCGCCTGCGTAATAGGGATTGTTGGTGTTGTCGAGAAACTTTTGCAGAAGGCGGACGGCGTTGTCGAGGAAATACGTATCGCGCGTTCCGACGGTCACATGAAGTTTCCCGACGAGCTTCGGGCCGAGCGTCTTCCAATCGCGCTCGAGAATGTAACGCAGATCGTAATTTTCACGCATGAAGTCGGTGACGCTGTGATCGATCACGCCGGTCGAAGGATCCCAGATGGGCTTCGGGTAGCCATCCGCGCCGACGGGAACGAACACGGCCTGCCAGATGCCGAATTGTTCGGTAGAGCGTCCGTGGGAGCCAAGAACGTTCTCATACTGGTTCATGGTCTGCATCGTTGCGAGAATTTGGTCGTCCGGAGTCCGCACGGAAGGTATCGGAACCTTCGCCCACGGCCCTTCCGTCCAAAAGACGTTTTTGTTTTCGTACAAGTTTACGTCCTGATACGCGCGGAAATCGACCGTATCGGGACAGAAGCACCACGCCCCGTTGAAATCATTCGGATAAAAGATCTGCACGCCGAGCGCTTCCCAGCCGCCCGTCGAACCACCGTACAACCCACGCGCCCAGCCCTGGCTGATGCCTCGGAATTTTTTCTCGATGGCAGGAAGCAGCTCCTGCATGATTGCGTCGCCGTAGGGGCCGACGTTGGCTGAATTCACGGCGTAAGAATCGTCGAAATACGGATTGGGATGCTGGATTTCAACGACGAGCATCCGGGGTAGCCGGCCTGCAACCCAGTCCTGATAGAAACGATAGGCTGAATCGGCGAAGGCGCGGGCAGTTCCCTTCATGTCGGGTGTGGGAGGCTCGGTGCGGAATCCGAACCGGCCAAACAGGTCCTGGCTGAAGTGACCCTCCATAATCATCAATGGATAATGGGCGTTCGGATGGTCTTCCCAGCCTTCGGGCAGCAGGACGTGCGCGCCCAGCTCCATAGGACGGCCCCAGAATTTCGTGAGCAGCTCGCTTTGAATGCGCAGGTGCTTCACGTATTTCGTATCTTTCGGAGGCTCGATGGGCGCGATTTTTTCAGTGAGTCGAATGCGGACGACGCCTCCGGCGGCGGGATCGACGTGGATTTTTTCGGGCTTGCTGAAAAGATTTCCCGGTTTGCGATTCCACTGCTGCCCTTCGCCGTGGTCCATCGGAAGTTTGACGACGTGGCCATCGGCGCGGTGAAACGTTTCGTAAATATTGAGCAGGCCCTGCACGTAGTAATCGCCTGCAGGAATGCGGCCAATGCTTTCGACCGGATAGCCGATCGCAGAGGCGTCGAAGGATGCAGGAGAGTCGGGAGCGAGACCATCCACGTCAATGCCAAACATCTGCTGCGAATTGGCGCGATAGTTGATCTGAAAGCGCGGCTCGTCTTTGTCATCGGTCGAGACGAGCAACATCATGCGGCCGTCGAGCGGAGCCGCACTCGCGTCCTTTGAAAATGAGATTTCGAATCGCAGCGGCGTCTTCTGCGCAGCGTGCTTCTGAGGCGCCGCGTTGCCGGTTGAAAGCAACGCGACAGAGACTAAAGCGAAAAGCCAGAGCCGATCGGTTCGAAGAATCGACTGCGATTTCCGGCTGGTCGAATGCGAAAGAAAATCGTTATTCATCGCTGCCCCCTGCGCTGCCGCGAACTGAAATGCAGAGGGTAAGTCAGCCGGTCACAGCGGTCAAGCAATGTGCGCAAGAAAAACGAGCCTGCGAAATGCGCAGGAGTTCCTCCGTGAATTCGTTCTAGAATAGGCTCTGCATGGCAAAAATAACTTTTCTTGGCGCGGCTGGAACCGTCACGGGTTCGAAATATCTGGTCGAGGCAGGCGGCAAGCGACTGCTGGTCGATTGCGGGCTCTTCGAAGGGTCGAGGGAACTGAAGCAGAGGAATTGGGATCAACTGCCGGTGGATCCCGGGACGATCGACTGGGTGCTGCTGACGCACGCGCACATCGACCACACCGGCTATCTTCCGAAATTTGTGGGCGCGGGGTTTGGCGGACCGATCTATTCGAATGCTGCGACGCGTGAGCTGTGCGATTTGCTTCTCCCCGATTCGGCTCACCTCCAGGAAGAAGATGCGCAGTACGCGCAGAAAAAAGGCTACAGCCGGCACAAGCCACCGCTGCCGCTTTACACGGTGGAACAGGCGCAAGCCGCTCTCGAGCGATTCCAACTTATTCCACGCGCGGATTCGTTCACGATCAGTCCGCAATTTTCCGTGCGACCGCACGACGCCGGACATATTCTCGGCTCTTCGTGGCTGGAGCTGACGATCACGGAGAATGGAAAGCAGATACGCGTGGTGTTTTCCGGCGACCTAGGGCGCTACGATCAGCCAATTCTGAAGGACCCGGAGCCGCCGTCGAGCGCGGATTATCTGCTCTGCGAATCGACGTATGGGGACCGGGATCATCCCGCGGGTTCCGTCGCCGATGCGCTCGCCGACGTGATCAACCGCGTCGCCAAACGCGGCGGCGCGATCGTGATGCCGTCCTTCGCCGTGGACCGGACGCAACTGCTGATGTACTACCTGCGAGAGCTCGAAGACGAACAGCGAATCCCGCGACTGCCAGTGTATGTCGATAGCCCGATGGCCATCAATGTGACGGACATTTACCTGCGGCATTCCGAGGATTATGGCCCCACGTATTTGAAGGAAGAGCAAGGAGGGGATCGCGACCCGTTGAATGTTCATGAAGTTCATATGACGCGCGCAGTGGAGGATTCAAAGAAAATCAATGACGTGGTTTCGCCGTGCATCATCATATCGGCGAGCGGGATGGCGACGGGCGGCCGCATCCTGCATCACCTGGCACGGCGCTTGCCGGATTCGCGGAGCGCTATCCTGCTCGTGGGCTATCAGGCCGAGGGGACGCGCGGGCGGCTGCTCGAAGAAGGCGCCCAGTATTTGCGCATCTTCGGCGAGGAAGTGCCGGTGCGCGCGGAGGTGGTCCAGATCGCGCAGCTTTCGGCGCACGCGGGAAAGAGCGAACTTCTGCGATGGCTCTCTGGATTCAGCGCTCCGCCCCGTCAGACATTTCTCGTGCATGGCGAACCGGTCGCGCTCGAGGCTCTGCGCGGCGCCGTTGTGAACCAATTCAAATGGCCGGTTACGATTCCGGCGTATCGGCAATCGTTCGATCTCAGCGCGTGAGGCAGGTTTAAGTCCATTCACGACCGAAAAGCCGGACGGCAGGAACGGTGCTATAATCGGAAAAATTTCGCCGGTAGGGGGTGGCTATGAACCGGCAAGGGCTCGTTCTATTCTTCGCAGCGCTTCTGCTTGCAACGCCTCGGTGTGCTCTCTCGTTTCAGGCCGCCGGGACTAACCCGGGTGGCATGGATTCTCTCAGTAATCGCTCGTTTTCGATTGCCGGAAACGTCTATTACGGAGATTCCGGGAAACCGGCGGAGCACATCACGATCGAGTTGCGCGAATCTGAAGGAACGCTTCATGCTCCCCAAACGAGTACGGGAACCGGCGGATTCGAATTCCGCCAGCTGATTCGCGGGAACTATGCGCTCGCGATTGACGTTCAGGGCTACGAACGCGTGGATATGCCCATCGAAGTTTCATTCAATTCCACGCGCGGACTCGAGATTTATTTGAAGCCGCTCGCAGGCGCGTCGCAACCTGCAAAGGGACCTCCTGTTTCAGCGCATGAACTTTCAATGCCTCAAAAGGCGCGCGATCTGATGGAGTCTGGGAAGAAGAAATTCTACGAGACGAAAGATGCGAAGGCGGCGCTCGAGGATTTTCAGGGCGCCGTAGCCGCGGCACCGGAATATTACGAAGCCTATTATCAGATTGCGATGGCGGACCTCACGCTCGGAGACCAGGGCGACGCAGAGAAAAATCTGCGCAAGTCGATTGAGGTGAGCGGGGACAAATTCGGGGACGCGGATATCGGACTCGGTCATGTATTGAACGAGAAGGGCGATTTTTCAGGGAGCGAGAAGGCGCTCCAGCGCGGCATCGCGCTGAGCCCGAACTCATGGCTGGGTTTTTACGAGCTGGGGCGCGCGCAATTGAGCGAGAATCGAATTCCCGAAGCGCAAAAATCAGCAGAGCAGGCGCGGACTCTTTCGCCGGGTTCCCCGCCGGTTCACCGGCTGCTCTCCATCATCCATTACAAGGAAAAAGACTATCCCGCGATGCTTCAAGATCTGGACGCGTACATCAAGCTCGACCCGGACAGCCCGATCGGGCTGGGCGCGAAAAAGATGCGCGATCAGGTGCAGGCAAAACTCGCAAATGAGAAACCCACCAGTCCCGTGGAGGCAAAGCCCTAGGGCAATGGTGAAATCCACCCGCCAGCCCAGACCTATGCTGCTCTCTCAGCGAAAGAAACAACCGTTCCATATTGGGACATGAAGTTGGACGGCTCGAAGCCAGTCGCTTGTCGTGCCCGTGAGTGAAATGACGAACTCCTTCCGCATCAAAGAGCAATTAGCCTAGGTGAACCTTTGTAAACATGAATACTTTGAGCGACGAGCCCCCAGCATTGCATGTAGGGTTTCATTTTGGGACAGTCTGGAAAAATAAATCGACACATTATTGATTTACAGTTAATACAAGATATGGTATCAACCTCGTTTATGAGGTTATCAAGATGAAGAGAATCCTTTTCCTCGCTGCTTTGATTCTCGTCTCGTATTCCTTCGCATCGAAAGTATCCTTTGCACAAACTGCCGATTCTTCATCCAGAGCATTTGCGGCTGTCCCCGCAAAGGCCGCGCCTGGCGCTCCACTCGTTATCCGTTCAATCAAGATTGATGGGCAGCACGACTTTGTAAAATCGGTGACGGTTCGAAACGTGTCAGAGAAGACGATTGTTCGATACACGCTTGGTTGGAATGTCGTCAGTGCTATCGCAGATGGAGACGACGGTTTCAAATCCGGTGGAGATTCTTACGTCACGGACAGCGGAAGGACTGTGCAGACCGAACTGAAACCTGACTTCACGGAGGAATCTCCCTCTCAAGGTGTCTTGCCAGGCGACCTTGAGCAACTCCTGAACGAAAAGGGAGCCGCGGAGAATGTATTTATCCTCGTAGGCGTCACAAGCGTGAAATTCCAGGACGGGTCCACTTGGCTGGCAGATCCCAAGACCTTCACGGACGTCTACCGGAGACCAGCGAACCTACTTGCACAATCTGTGCGACCAAACATTGTCGGTTCCTGCCCCGGTAGTCCTGTCTGTAAACGTCAAAATAGCTTCAGTTGTGGCAACGACGGTGTGAACTGTGCTAGCACTAGCTGCAATTGAGGGTGGGGCTGAATCTTGCAACCCCATCTCACGAGAATTGCGCAAGTGAGCGAGTGACAGACTCCGCTCCAATATCGGTCTAGCTTTTTACGGTTTGGTGTGCGAATGCGGGTACTTCGGCGATGTGAAAGCCGAGGACAAACATCGGATGCGGCGCGACGCGGCCCCAGCGGGTAAGCTCCCACTTTGCGCGGATGAATCGAACTTCGGGCCTCATTGCCAAATCGAGGATCTGCCGCGTTTCGCCACGATAAAAGCGCTGCGGCATCTTGAGGAGCGGCATTTTTCCCCAGTCCTGGCCGTCCTGCGATCCCCAGATGGAAATATCCACGGATTCCTGCTCGAGCTGGTCGGTGATATTCATGGAGCAGAGGAACGTGCGCGTCTGGCTTCCACCGACGTCGCGGGGCTCGCCTTCGCCGTTCGACGTGAGTTGCGTGCCCGGAGGAATCAAATCGAATTCCATGGCCATCCCGTTGACCTCTCGTATTAAATCGCCGCGGATTCTATCACAGGTCTCGCGTCACTAATTCTTGCGGGAGCGCGGGCCGCTCTTTAGTTTTTCGAGGCGCTCGGCCGCGTCCTGGAAGGTTTTTTCCGTTTTGCAAAACGTGAATCGAAGATGCGTGCGCCCGTCGGCGGGATTCTGATAAAAGCTCGAACCCGGCACGGCCGCGACGCCGATGTCCTTGACAAGGTATTTAGCGAAAGCGACGTCGTCGGGAAAGCCGAACGCGGAAATATCCGTCATGATGTAGTAAGCGCCGTGAGGCTTGAAGCAGCGAAATCCCGCACCGGAGAGGATGCCGAGAAGGCGGTCGCGCCGCGCGACATATTCCTTCGCGAGCGTTTCGTAATAACTTGCCGGAAATTGCAGTGCAATCGCACCCGCCGCCTGCAAGGGCGCTGCGGCCCCGACGGTGAGAAAGTCATGCACCTTGCGAATCGCGGAAGTTGCTTCCGGCGAAGCAATGGCCCAGCCGACGCGCCATCCGGTCACGCTGTAGGTCTTCGAAAGCGCGTTGATCGTGATGGTATGGTCGCGCATGCCGCCGAGCGTGGCCATCGAAATGTGCTTCGCGCCGTCGTAGAGCATGTGCTCGTAGATTTCGTCCGTGATGGCGAAGGCATTCCAACGCAGGCAGAGATCGCGGATGCGTTCGAGTTCCGCGCGCTCGAAAACTTTTCCAGTCGGGTTGTTCGGTGTATTGAGGATGATCGCTTTCGTCGCAGGGCTGAACGCGGCGGCCAGTTCGCCGGGATCAAATGTCCAATCAGGCGGCCGGAGCTTGACGAAACGCGGCGTGGCGCCAGAAAGAATTGCGTCCGGGCCATAATTCTCATAGAACGGCTCGAAGACAACGACCTCGTCGCCCGGATTGATGATTGCCATCATGGCCGACATCATTGCTTCGGTCGAGCCGCAGCAAACCGTGACCTCGCGTTCCGGATCAACCGAGACGCCCTGCGTGCGCTCGAATTTTTCCGCGATCGCATTGCGCAAGGGCTTCGCGCCCCACGTGATGGCGTACTGGTTGATGTCCGCGGCAATGGCTTCCTGCGCGGCGCGCTTGATCTCCGCCGGAGCGGGAAAATCGGGAAAGCCCTGCGAGAGATTGACGGCGCTGTGCTGAATCGCGAGCCGCGTCATTTCGCGGATCACGGATTCGGTGAAGCGTTCGGCTTTAGCGGAGAGCCTGATGCTGGCGGCTGCGGCGCGGCCGGGCTTGGCGGGATTCATCCTGATGCACCCCGTAGAGCTGGCGATAGAAGTCCGCGTTGCGCGTGACGATTTCCACGTAGTCCCGGGTCTCGCTGAACGGGATGGAATCCACAAATTCGGCGGGCTCGCGGTAATTCTGACCGGCCGTCCACGATGCCACGCGGTCTTCCCCGGCATTGTACGCGGCCAGTGCCATTTCGACACCCCCGAAATCCTTGCGCAGGCTCGCGAGATAAATCGTACCGAGCCGCAGATTGTAATCGGGGTCAAACAATTGCGCCTGCGAGTAGCGGACCTTAGCCTGTTTGGCCAGCGACCGCGCCGTCTTCGGCAGGAGTTGCATGAGGCCCAGCGCATTTGACCCCGAGCGCGCTTCCGGTTCAAACGCGGATTCCTGGCGAATGAGGCCCGCCACAAGGTGAGGGTCAATTCCAGCACGGCCGGACCATTGACGGATCGAAGCGTCGAACGGGAGCGGATAGGCGGTAAGCCACACCTCGCGCGGCAGATCGGGAATCGGGTGCGACACGAGCTTGGGATAAATCTGGCGGATCGTCACGATGGCAGCGCCGCAATGGCCGGCATTCAAAGCTGTCTGAGCGGCTTCGAGCAGAAATCTCGGCTCGCCGGTTGCGTCGTACGCAGCGCGCAACTCTGCCTCGGCGGAAGTATCAAAGGCAATCGAGCGTAACGCGTCGGCGCGCGCCTTGCGATTTGCAGCAGCCGGAGGAATTGTGGCGCCGATCGCGGGCGGAGGCGGCAGAGGCGGAACCAAATCGAGAACGTCGGCTTCCGCTTTCGGTCCGTCTCCCAGCGCCGTGAGTCTGGCGGTGCCGAGGGCCTCGAAATAATTCACCGGATAGCGTTCCAGCAATTTTCCGTAGTAGCTCCGGGCCAGCGCGCCATTGCCCGTTTCTTCGGCAAGCCGCCCGAGCCAGTAGAGCGCGTCCGGCGTAAATTGCGAGCCGGGAAAACGGCGCAAATGGTCGGCAAGAAACTCCGCGGCTTCCGGCTGCCGCTTGAGAACAGCAACCCACGCGACGCGCCACTGCGCGGGCGTGGCGTCGGCGGCCGACGGAAAATTCTCAGCGACGCGCTTGTAGAAGCCAGCCGCGCTGTCGCGGTCGAGCAGAGTCCAATAGTAATTTCCGGCAATGAAGAGCGCCGCCTCGGTCCACTGACTGGTGGGAGCGCGTGTGGCGGCGGCTTCCACGGCGGCGACCATTTCGATTTCCTGCGGGACCGACCGGTAATATTGCGCGAGTGAAGAAAGGCGCTCGGCGTCCACGTCGGGATCGGTGATTTTCAGCGCCGCCAATGCAGACGGCCCGGCTCCGAGAGCAACGCCGCATTCCAGGATGCGCAGCTCGGCGCGCTCGCGATCGGCACCGGAAAGTTGCGGAAGGATCTGCGCGTATTCGCTGCGCGACTCGCTCCAAAACTTGGCGGCATAAAGCAAGGCGGCGCGAGCAAACCGCTGATCGGCCGGGACTGCCGGAACTTTGTCACCGAGGCGGCTGTGGAGGAATTCCAGCTTCATGCCGGATTCTCCGGCCTGCGGGCTGGTGGCAAAGCGCAAAAAGACGGTCTGATAATCGGCGCCGGCCTGAAGCTGCTCGCCGGATTGCTCCAGGGCCTCAGCGCGGAGGAAAAGCAGCGCGGGTTTCTCGGTTGTCGTGACATAACTATTCAGAGCCGTCAGGGCGTCGGCGGGATGATTGAGGACGAGCGCCGTCTCGGCGAGCGACTGAAGTACCAGGTCCGCGAGAACAGAATCGGGAAAGTCCTTTCTGAATTGCTGAAGTTCGGCGAGAGCTTCAACGTTGCGTCCGAGGGCGCGCTTCGTTTCCGCATCCCAATAAAGCGCATATTGGCGCAGGAGCGAATCGCCCTTGGCACGCTCGAGCCACTTCGCGGCCTGTGCGTAATTCCCTTTGTTGTAATCGAAATAGCCAAGCGCGAGCGAGGCGCGCAACCCGAGGACGCCGGAATTTTTCGCGAGGGCAAAGTCACTCAGCCGAGTGTAAGCCGCCGAAGGACCTTTTTGCTTCAGCGCGCGCGAAGACTGTTCAAGCTGTTTCGGAGTGGGCGCAATTTTTCCCGCAGGCGCCGATGCGGGAGGCGTCTCCGCGAATGAAACCAAACGGAGGATCAGCAGGAATGCAAGTGTCTGAAAGAGCCGGCCCCAAACTTTCATCGCAACTATGTTAGCGCCGCAGGACGGGCGAGGGGTAGGGATATTCTCCGAGGGCTTCACTATCCCCTTCGGCAAGAATCTCCACCATCCAGTGATGGAAGTAGTCCACCGGATGATCCAGAATCGCGCGGAAACGGCGGTCGTATTCTTTACGCGCCTTGTCGATCTCACCACGCAGACGATGGCAGATGTCTTTGTTCTCGCGGCCCAACCGAACGTCTTTGGGCTTGAGGAGCTTGATGTCTTGCATAGCCACTTTCGCTACGCGGTTCGCGCGGCGGTGAAGGTCCTGAACTTCGGTTGGGAGACTTGCAAGATCGAATACGGGAGTTTCCGCTGCGGCGACTTCTTCCACCACAGGCTCGGGCGGCGCGGGAGGCGGCTCAACAATAGGAATTTCTTCGCGAACGGCCGCGTCAATGGCTGCATCCGAAGGTGCCTCAGCCCAATCCGATTCCTCTTCGACTTCAGCGGGGGCCGCGTGCGCACGGCGTGGCGCCGGTGACTCCTCTTCGATTTCTTCGACAGCAGTAGCAGAGCCGGCGGCAGAGCGTACATCCGGACCATGGTGATCGCGGGGGTTGAGCGCAACGGCGACGAAATTTGAAAGCACGGAAAGGCCCGCTGCCAATGACGAGGCCGCGGTTTGGGCGCGGAGCATCGCGGGGAGAGCGTTGCTAGGCCGGCTCGAGGAGCATGATGCGACCAGGTCCGCGTACGACTGGTGCAGCTCGTCAGCGGTGCGCTGAAGGGGTGCCAGATTGTCGCGCAGGGCGCGAGAGACAGCTTCTTCCAGCGCTCGTTCGAGCGACTTTGGACGCTCTTTCAAGGGATTCTCCGCTCTGTTTCGATTATGGAAAGCGTCCGGTGGGGTGTCAACTGACATTCCGCGCATGCGTTCCCACTATGCAGCGGCGGGCGGGACACAGTGAAGTAGCCGCGGAACAGCACTGGATTTGGCTGCGGGCCGCAGGGGGTGGTATCCTAGTTAAACCAACGGGGGCGACACGGTTTCGACGGAAGTTGTCGCTGCTCGAAGGCATGCCGGGCGCCACCTGCCCGCAATCGGGTGGAACAACACAACTGGCAACTCACAGTTGGCTCTCGCAGCCTAAATAAAATTAGGCAGCGCGTCTCCCCAGGCGTCACCTACGCGTTTGGGATGAGGCGTCACACAGTAGGCTGGCCGTCACGTTTCGGTCCGTAATGCGGCGGCGAGATCATCGGACTAGTCGGCAACGCGTCTTGCCCGCTCTAAGCGCTGTCGGTGAACTTGCGGCAAGCCCTCACGGGTGGACCGCGAAGTGATCGGGATAAGCATGTAGTCTTCGAGTCGCAAGACTTCTCGGACGGGGGTTCAACTCCCCCCGCCTCCACCACTTCTCTTTTTGGCTCTCCTCGGAGTAAGTTAGGAGCCATGTCGAACTATTATTTGCTGAAGACGGAGCCGTCGGAGTATTCGTTCGCGGATCTGCAGCGGGACAAAACGACGCTGTGGGAGGGCGTGTCGAATCCAACGGCCGTGATGCACTTGCGGGAGATGAAGCGCGGCGCGCGCCTGATCATTTACGAGACCGGGAATAAGAAGAGCGCAGTGGGAACGGCGACGGTCGTATCGGTGGACGCGTCGGACCCGCGAAGCCCGAGAGTTGAAATCAAAGCCAGCAAGGCTCTGGTTGCACCGGTGTCGCTGGAACAAATCAAGGCCAACAAATTATTTGTGGATTCTCCTCTAGTCCGAATCGGAAGACTTTCCGTCGTGCCCCTGAACGCCGCGCAATACGAGGCGCTGGCGGGCCGCTGACAAGGCACGGCGCATTTAATTCACGCATTTCGTCCGCAAAACTCCTCCCTTTACCCAATGGAAAAACGAATTGAACCTTTTTTCCGTGCGGCGCGCGCGGAAGGCTATTGTTGAAGTTCAAGCCAAAGTAAGTCGAATGCTTGGGAGATTGCGTTGAGCCGCATCTGGGAAGCGCTAAAGGAAGCCGAGCAAGAGAGAAACCGCGGCACGGCGCGGGACCGCGCGGAGCATCCAGATAAGGCTCGTGAAAAGACCTTCAAGAAGGACGACTCCGAGCGGCGGAACAGCAAACGCCAAGTGCATCGAGTTCCCCTGCTCGTGTATGGGTCAGACGCTGAAAAGCAGCCGTTTCACGAGGAAGCGTACTCACTCGAAGTCAACGAGAATGGCTGCTTGCTTTCGATCGCAACGATCGTAGCGCGCGGGCAGAGGCTTTTTCTGACCAATACGCGCAATCAAGCCGAGCAGGAATGCCGCGTGGTACGCGTTGGGAAGCGAGTGCGCGGCAAGGCGCGCGTCGCCGTCGAATTCCTGCGCACCGCTCCACAATTCTGGCAAGGCTCATGACCCGGATCGCTTGCGAGTACAAATTACTCGATGGCGAAAATACAGCAAAACTGCGAACAGGAGTGCCTCACCTCTAGTAACTGATTGAAGCAAGCTCGCCAATTCGCAGAGCGCCTGACCGCCGCGCGGATTTATCCTGAGTAAACCCCAGCTGTCGAGGTAACTGTGTCCGAGACTTCACCTGCCAGCACTATCGAGCGGCCGCCCCGTCGAAGCACGCGCCTGAGCAAGGCAATCCCATTGACCGTAATGGGTGTGGATTCTTGGCGCGGGCCCTATCGCGAGCAGGTTTCGACCCTCACCATCAGTTGCCACGGTTGCAAATACGATTCAAAAAATCAGGTGCTGGAAAACTCGCTCGTGATTCTGGAATTCAAAGGCGACAAGCAGGGCGCTCCCACTGTTTCCGCGCGCGGCCGGGTCAAATGGATCAAACGGCTCGACGAATCGGGCGGGCTTTTCCAGACCGCGATCGAATTCGAGGACCCGGGAAACATCTGGGGCGTGGAAACTCCGCCCAAAGACTGGCTGCCGTTCAACGGCCCGCGAAAGCTGGAGATGGACACGTCGAAGTCGAAGCCGTTTGCGGTTCCGCGGCCGGAACCAACGGCAGCGCCAGTTGCGGAAGCAAAGACCGCGAACGCGACTCGTCCGCGCAATGTTGAATCTGCTCCGGCGGCGCCTGCAGCATCCAGGGCGGCCGGCGGCGCAATGGGCGATTTCCAGCAACAGATGATGAAAATTCTTTCTGAAGCCGCGGCTTCCGCGGTGAAAGAGAGGGCGGCGGCGGCGCTCGAAGATATGCGCGCGGTGCTGAGGGACGAAGCGAAGAAGATTCTCGCGGAAGCTGCATCGACGCAGGCGGGGCCCTGGGCCGAACAGTCGCTGAAGCAATTCAAACAGGCGGGGCAGCAAGCCGCTCAGGCCCTCCACGCGCAGTGGAGCAAAAAGATGGAGGCCGATCTCGCGAAGGCCGTGGAACGAATCGAAGTGCGCGACCGGGAATTCGAGGAACTCGCGCAGAGCCTTTCGGCGAACGCACTCGAACGGTTTCAGCGCGCGGTCGAAACCACGCGGCGCGACGCCGTGGACCGCATTGTTTCCCGTCTGAAAGAGCATCTGGCGCCTGTGCTCGACGATGCGCAAAAGGTGACCGAGGAATTGGCGAAGCGGAAAGCGGAGGCGGAAAAAGCGCTGGATGAGTCGCTCGAAAAATCCTCGACGCGAATCGAGGAGGCGTGCTCGCGCTTCGAAAAACAATTTGAAATGATTCTCCGGGAGCGGATTGATTCCGCGCGCGGAGATTTCGAGCAGGCAGGAAAGGCGACCACGAAAGAAGTTCTCAAGAATCTCAGCGCGGCTTCAGAGAAGCGTGAAGCCGAGGCGCAAGACCGATTGCGAGAGGCGCTGAATTCAATTTCGCAAGAGGCGCTCAAGGCGCTGCAGGAAGACGCCACGGAAACGAAGCGCCAGTTCGCGGGCGAGCTGAGCCATTACAGCCGCAGCCACCTCGAGTTTGTGAGCAGCGCGATCACAGAGCTGGCCAAGGGACTTGGGAAAATATCGAAGGAGTAGGAGCCGGCCGTCCGACGCAGACTCCTCCGGAGATATGCCGATGGAAGGACAAACCGAATCGCTGGGCGATCAGCGGGCGGTCGAGAAAAGGCGATGCAGTTTCTGGTCCTGCGATGGGGCTGCCGCAGTCGATTGCGGCGGCAGCCGCCTGTGCATAGGACATTTTATTTCCTTCGCTCTCGAGGAACTCGAGTCGCGCAGCGAAGTCCTGAAACGCAATCCCTTCGATGCGCCGATGATGGAGTCATTCAAGGGATTTCTGGCATTCTGTTCCGAGCAATCGAAGAGGCTCTCCGAGGATGAGACAGTCACAGACAGACAAACGCGCTCGCGCCTGCTGGAAATCTATCTTCGAGCTATCGATCTGGGACAGCGTCTGCGCCGAAGTCCACGCATGAAAGCGGCAGTGCCGATATGGTTGCGGCGCGAGGATCGCGGCCCCACGTGGGAGGAAGAGACATGGACTTCCACAGTGAGCCGCCACGGCGCCGGATTGACTTGCCACCATCCGGTTGAAACAGGTGGGACTGTTGTGCTTTGCCGGAGAGATAAGGCAAGCCGAGTTAGCGCCCGCGTCGTTTACAGCCGCATCGATTCAGAGGGCCGCCGCCAGATCGGCGTCGAGCTCCTTGACCAGCCGGACTTCTGGGACTAGCGCGAGAACGACCACGTTTTTCACCATTCGGGCCGCCTACGCCAGCCATCCTCCTTTAAACAATCCAGCAACGAAATGGCAACTCGCGTCGTCAAACACGAGTATGTGGCTAAGACGAACCGCTCCCCATTGCCTCGCCGTTTGCGCGCTGATGAATCTCGGCGGGACCGCGAACGCGCAAACAGCGCCCGAGAATCACGCGCGAATCGAATTGATTGCAGAAGAGAAGGCTTTGCAGGCGGGCAGGCCGCTGTGGGTCGGGCTGTGGTTTCAAATGGACGAAGGCTGGCACGTCTATTGGAAAAACTCGGGAGATTCGGGCGAGCCGCCGAAGGTTCAATGGATTCTACCGGCAGGGTTTCAGGCCGGAGCGATTCAGTGGCCGCTGCCGGTGCGCCTCGGACGCGGCACGGTGGTTGATTACGGCTACGAGAATCAAGTGCTACTGATGGCGCCAATCACAGTTCCATCGGATGCGAAATCGAGCGGGGTGAGCGCGATTGTTTCCGATGTGAGGTACCTGGTGTGCCGCGAAATCTGCATTCCGGGAAAGGCACGTTTGACGCTCTCGATTCCTGTTGGAGACGCCGCATCCGCACGGTTCATCAAATGGCAAAAGCTTTTTCGCCGCACGCGACTGCAATTGCCAAAGTCTGCGCCTGCCACGTGGAAAATCTCGGCGAAATCCGAGAAGGATCAGTTCGTTCTCTCGGTCGCAGGAGCGGGCGCGGCGAAAAATGTTTCGTTCTTTCCGCTCGAGCCGGGTGTGATTGAAAACTCTGCGCCGCAAACAGTAATGGCTAGTGGCACCGGATTTCGCGTGACGCTGAAAAAATCGGAGCAGCTCGATAAGCCGATTTCCGCGTTGAAGGGCGTGATCGCTTTAGGTGACGGGCGCGCGTTCGAAATCTCCGCACTCGTCGCACAGTAATGACGACGGACGCGGACGGAAGCAGTTGAATCAAATTTTGTTTAGTGGAAAATATGAAACGAGAATCTGGGAGGCAAAATGAGAAAACGGATGGTCGCATCGATTGCATTGCTTTTCGCGGCCGCGATTGCGCTGTCAACCGCGTGGGCGGCGCGAGTGGGTG